>NZ_CP029343.1:5537039-5844653 GCF_003143515.1 Massilia oculi
ACCAGGGCAAGCTGGCGCTGAAGGACATCATCCGCGTCGGCATCGCCAACGTCGATGCGCATTGCGCCAAGACTTATTCGGGCAAGGCGTTCGCCGACCTCGACGTGCGCATGCAGGAAGCCGTCCTCAAGGACCTCGAAGGCGGCAAGATCAAGCTCGCCGACATCTCGTCGAAGACCTTCTTCGCCGACTTCCTGGCCGAAACGCGCGCCGGCTACTTCTCCGATCCTAGCCACGGCGGCAACAAGGACATGGGCGCCTGGAAGATGATCGGTTACCCCGGCATGCGGGGCGACTACCTGGAGTGGGTGAAGATTCGCGACAAACCGTATCCGCTGGGACCGGTGGACCTGGCTGGGCGGAGGGGATAAGAGAATATGGCAATCGTAAAAGAGAAAAAAGACGTGGTCATCGTCGGCGCCGGCTGGGTCGGCGCCATCATGGCCAAGGAATTGACGGACGCTGGCCTGAACGTGGTCATCCTGGAACGCGGCCCCGACCGCGACACGCAGACCGACTTCGCCTATCCACGCGTGATCGACGAGCTCGAGGGCTCGGTGCACCGCAAATACCTGCAATCGCTGGCGCAAGAGACCGTGACCATCCGCCACAACCTGAACACCGTGGCGGTGCCGAAGCGCCGCATGGGCTCGTTCAAGCCGGGCACCGGCGTGGGCGGCGCGGGTTCGCACTGGTCGGGCGTGCACTTCCGCGCGCTGCCGGAAGACTTCAACCTGCGCAGCACGATGGAGCAGCGCTACGGCAAGAAGATCATGCCGGCTGGCATGTCGATCCAGGACTTCCCGATCACCTATGAAGACCTGGAGCCGCACTTCTCGCACTTCGAGTACGTGTGCGGCACCTCGGGCAAGGCCGGCGTCATCAACGGCAAGCAGGTCGAAGGCGGCAATCCGTTCGAAGGCTCGCGTTCGCGCGAGTACCCGCTGGGACCGAACCCGGACTACCTGGGCGGCGAGCTGTTCTACAAGGCGGCCCGCGAAATGGGCTACCACCCGTTCCCGATCCCGGCCTCGAACGCCTCGGCGACCTACACCAACCCGTACGGCTGCCAGATGGGCCCGTGCAACTTCTGCGGCTTCTGCTCGGACTACGGCTGCCTGAACTACTCGAAGGCCAGCCCGAACATCAGCATCTTCCCGGTGCTGCGCGGCCGCAAGAATTTCGAGATGCGCACGCTGGCCCAGGTGCTGAAGGTGAACCTGACGGCGGACGGCAAGATGGCTACCGGCGTGAACTACCTCGACGCCGGCGGCCAGGAATGCGAACAGCCGGCGGACATCGTCATCCTGGGCGCGTTCTCGCTGTATAACGTGCACCTGATGCTGATCTCGAAGATCGGCCCGGCCTACGATCCCGTCACCAAGACCGGCACCGTCGGCAAGAACTACTCGTACCAGAACCTGAACCGCGTCTCGCTGTTCTTCGACAATAACGTGCATGCCAACCAGTTCATGGGCGTCGGCGGCGGCGGCACCACCTTCGACGACCTGAACGGCGACCGCAACGATCCGACCAAGTCGGGCTTCGTCGGCGGCGGCGTGATCTGGGCGCGCCAGCCGGGCGGCGGTCCGGTGCGCGGCATCGCGACCGCGCCGGGCGTGCCGAACTGGGGCAGCGACTGGAAGAAGGGCGCCAAGGACGCGATGCGTCACTCGTTCTACTACGAAGTGCAGGGTTCCTGCATGGCCTATGACGACGCCTACCTGGACCTGGACCCGAACTACAAGGATGCCTTCGGCCGACCGCTCTTGCGCATGACCTTCGACTGGCATGACAACGAGATCGCGGCGTCGGCCTACCTGGTCGACAAGGCGCAGGAGATGTGCAAGGTCCTGAACCCGCTGGCGATGAAAGGTGACGCCAAGAAGCCGGGCACCCACTACAACATCAATCAGTACCAGAGTACCCACACGGTCGGCGGCGCGATCATGGGCGACAACCCCAGGACCTCGGCGCTGAACAAATACCTGCAGTCGTGGGACGTGCCGAACGTGTTCGCGCCGGGCGCCAACGCCTTCCCGCAGAACAACGGCTACAACCCGACCGGCATGGTCGGCGCGCTGGCCTACTGGTGCGCGAAAGCGATCCGGGAACAGTACATCAAGAACCCGGGCCCGCTGGTGCAGGCATAAGAGGACGAACACATGACCAAACAAAAACCTGTCAAGAAAATCGTCCTCGGTCTCGCCATCCTTGGTGCGGTGGCGTTCGCCGGCGCCTACGGCTATGCCGTGGCGCCGACCGAGACCCGCAAGATCGAACCCGGGCCACAACTGGCAAACCTGGCCCCCGGCGTCAAGCCGGATGCCGGCCTGATCGAGAAGGGCCGCTACGTCGCCACCGCGTCCGACTGTATCGCCTGCCACACGGCGCCGGGCGGCAAGGAATTCGCCGGCGGCCGCGTGATCCAGTCGCCGATCGGTAATATGTATGCGACCAACGTCACGCCGGACAAGGAAACCGGCATCGGCAACTACTCGCTGGACGATTTCGATCGGGCGGTCCGCCACGGCATCGTGCCAAGCGGCGGCACGCTGTATCCGGCGATGCCGTTCCCGTCGTATGCCCGCATGAGCGACGACGACATGCGCGCGCTGTACGCCTACTTCATGCACGGCGTCGAGCCGGTCAGGCAGGCCAACCGCGACAACGAGATCAGCTGGCCGCTGTCGATGCGCTGGCCGCTGGGCATCTGGCGCAAGACCTTCGTGCCGGCGCAGGGCCCGATGGACCTGTCGAAGTATTCCGACCAGAAGATCGCCCGCGGCGCCTACCTGGTGCAGAGCCTGGGCCACTGCGGCAGCTGCCACACCCCGCGTGCGGCGACGCTCAATGAGCTGGCGCTGGACGAATCCGGTCCGGAATACCTGGCCGGCGGTCCGCTGATCGATGGCTGGCTGGCGGTCAACCTGCGCGGCGACAAGGTCGACGGCATGGGCAACTGGACTGCGCAAGACATCGTCGACACGCTCAAGACCGCCCGTAACAAGCACTCGGGCGTGCTGGGCGAGCCGATGCAGGACGTCGTCAAGCACAGCACCCAGAACATGACGGACGACGATCTGATGGCGATGGCGCTCTACATCAAGAGCCTGCCGGAGAGCGGCAACAAGAAGGCCAGCTTCGCCGCCAGCGACGCCACCGTGCAGAAGATCATGCAGGGCAACGACAGCGAACGCGGCGTCCAGCTCTACCTGGACAACTGCGCGGCCTGCCACCGCGTGGACGGCAAGGCGGCCGGCGACGTGTTCCCTGCGCTGCCGGGCAATCCAACGGTGCTCTCGGCCGACCCGACCTCGCTGATCCGCGTGATCCTGGCCGGCGCACGCCTGCCATCGACCCACACCGCGCCGTCCGACCTGGGCATGCCGGGCTTCGCATGGCGGTTGTCGGACGAAGAGACGGCGCAGCTGGCTACTTTTGTCCGCAGCAGCTGGGGCAACCAGGCTTCGCCGGTCGGCGCAGCCGATGTGGCCAGGATCCGCAAGCTGGTCAAGGAGCATGAGCTGCATACGGCGGACAAGGGCGATACCAAGCACTGATCCTGCAAGTGACAGCGGCGCCGTCAGCATTCGTCATATCGACGGGTAATGGCGGCGCCGTTTTTCGCGCGGTTTTTCGTAACTGGCCGAAAAGGCCACCATGTAAGGTGATGTTCGTCGTGAACACGCCCGGCAGCTGGCGCGCGCAGCATGCGCCCTGGCGCGGCTGCACGCAGACCGACCTCGGGTTCCCTTCCTTCCAGTTCGTGGTATGCCGCGCGCTGCGCCTGAGCATGAAGAAGCAGCGCGGCCATGGACGATGCGCGTTTCCTGCGCACGGTGTTCCGGCGCGGGGACCGTATCTTCCTGTGCGGCTTCCTGCTGTACTGGTTCCCGTTCTCCGCGCCCGACGGCGCCTACATCCCCTTCGGCGAGGCACGCATCATGGGCGATCAGGCGGCGCATCGGCCTGTGCTGCCTGATCGCGGCCCTTGTCGTGCGCTACCGAGTCGTGCGCGGCGCGCTGATCGCCTTTCACATGTACACCGGCGACGGCATTCCCTTCGACCCGGGACGCATCCTGAGCACCTTGCCGCAATCACGGCACAGTGCTCTGTTCGGCCTTGGCAGGCGCGCTGGCGCTGCTTGCGGGTTACGCTTCCACTTCCACTTCCACTTCCACTTCCACTTCCGCCACGGCGCAGGAGGCGGCGGCGGAAGCGCCTACGCCAGCCCCGGACACCATCCAGAAAACGATGATCACCGCTAGCCGCTACAGCAGCTCCCTGCCGAAAACCCCGGGCATGTCTGGAACGCGGGTCGGTACGTCCTGGTAATGGGAAGTCCTCATGTGAAGAGGATGTATAGTTATCAAGCAGCCGTGCGCCGGAGACCGCGCGGCCGCGATCCTGGGACACGCAGCATTTGATCAAGGCGAAGCAAAGAATGACCATCGACAACAAACAACGCATGCACCTGTTCTTCCTGACCGCGATCTGTGCCCTAGGGGGGCTGCTGTACGGGGTCGACATCGGGATCATCGACCCGGCCTTGCCCTATCTGCACAGGGCCACCAGCCTGACCGAGGGCCAGTTGTCGCTGGTGGTGGCGGCCGTGATGGCCGGCTCGATCCTCGGCTCGGTGGTGGCCGGGATGCTTGCTGACTGGCTCGGTCGCAAGCCCATGCTGGTCGTGAGCGCGCTGCTGTTCGTCGGCAGCGTCACCGTGATCTACCTGTCGCAATCCTTCGTGCCGCTGCTCCTCGGGCGTCTGCTGCAGGGGCTATCCGGCGGCGTGATCGCGGTCGTGGTGCCGCTGTACCTGGCCGAGTGCCTGCCGGCCGACCGGCGCGGCCGCGGACTGGCATTATTCCAGTTTGCCCTCACGGCCGGCATCGTGCTGGCCGCCTTCATCGGCAACCACTACCTGGGCAATGCCGAACGGGCGATCCAGGCCGCCGGCAGCGACGCCGTCGCCGCGACCGCGGCCGCCAACCACGCCTGGCGCAGCATGTTCATGGCGGTGGTGTATCCAGGCGCGCTGTTCCTGCTCGGCTGCCTGTTCGTGTCCGAGTCGCCGCGCTGGCTGATGCGCAAGGGACGTACCGAACAGGCGAGCGCAGTGCTGGGGCGCCTGCGCCCGGGCAGCGCCTGCGCGGCGGAAGTCGACGAGATCCAGGCTTCGCTCGCCGAAGAACGCGCGCGTCCGACACTGTCGCGCGGCGCCGCCCTGGCCGAGATGCTGACCGAGCGGCGCTATGTGCTGCCGTTCGTGCTGGCCTGCGTGATCCTGGGGTGCAACCAGGCGACCGGCATCAATTCGCTGCTGCAGTTCATGTCCACCATCCTGCAGCATGCCGGCCTCGATCCGGTGAGCGCCGCCAGCCACGGCACGGCGATCAAGATCCTGAACATGGTGATGACGGTGGGCGCCATCGTGCTGGTCGAGCGCAAGGGACGCGTCTTCCTGCTCAAGATCGGCACCGCGGGCATCATGGTGTCCTTGTGCCTGCTGGCGCTGCTGTTCCACCGCTTCGAGTCGGAGCGGGTCGACGTGCACGCCGAGGTCGCGGCGCTGGTGCGTAACAATGCGCTTGACCTCAACCTGGTCGACGCCAAGCTGGGCAATGCCGCAGGCCCGGCGCAGCTGACGATCCTGTACCAGTACGGCGATGCGCAGCAGGTGGCCGAAGCCTATACGCCGACCGTCGAAGCCCAGGCGGTGCTGGCACGCGAGGCGGCGCTGGCGGCGACCCTGCCGCCCGATCAGCGCGCGCTGCTGGAAGCGGCACGCGCGGCCTGGGCCGGCCGCGGCGCTGCGTCGACACTGGACGCCGCCCAGCAGATGATCGCGGCCTTGCCGGCCGAGGCGCGCGCCACGCTTGACGCCGCGCGCCGCGTGTACATGGCCCAGCGGGTGTCGGTGCAGCCGCCGAAGGGCCTTCCCGCCGGTGTGCCTCTGGAGATCGTGCGCGCCACCGTCGGCCCCACGCCGGACGAGCGCAGCGGCCAGCTGGCGGCCCTGTTCATCGCCTTCTTCATCGCCTCGTTCTCGATCGGCCCCGGCGTGTGCGTGTGGCTGGCCCTGTCCGAGCTGATGCCGACCCGGATCCGGTCGGTGGGCATGGGCGTGGCGCTGCTGATCAACCAGGGCACCGGTACGCTGATCGCCGGCGCCTTCCTGCCGATCGTCGGCAACTTCGGCTATCACATGATGTTCCTGTTCTGGGCCGCCTGCACCGCCATCTACTTCATCACCGCCACCTTCTTCCTGCCCGAGACCCGCGGCAAGTCGCTGGAAGAGATCGAGCGGCTGTTCGCGGCGCCAAAGGCCGGGCGCGGCGCGGCGGGACAGCACGGGTGAGAGGGATCCTGAAGGGCATGGCAGGCGCGCTGTTGGCAGCGCTGCTCCTGCCTGCCGGCGCCGGCACGCTGGTGATCGAAAGCTGGCGCGTGGACGACCAGGGCTTATGGGAGAACCTCCTGCTGCCGGCCTTCGCGCGCCACCATCCCGACGTGACGGTTAGGTTCGCGCCGACCGGGCCCACTGGCGTCGACGCGGCGCTGGCCGGGCGCCTGTGGAGCTGCGCGTGAACCGCAATTCCAGGAACGATCAAGACGCCTACAAATTCATGGCCTGGGTCGGGGCGCAGGAATTCGCCGACCTGTACACCAACCGGCTGACCGGCTTCTTCACCCTGTCGCACCACCTGATCGCGGTGCGCGACCTGGTGGCCACGCAGATGGCCGAATGGCGCAAGCGCTGCGCCTCGACGATCCGGGTCAATGCGCAGGTGCTCAATCGCGGCCAGCCGAGCATGGAAGCCGAACGGTGGGCCGTGACCTCGCAGGTATTGAACGGCAGCCTGGCGCCGGGTGATGGCGCCGTCAGGCTGCAGAACAGGGTCGAGCAAGGCCGGGCAGGGAAAAAATGACATGGACGAGCGCGCATCGGCGCAATAAGGAGACACTCTTGGGTAAGACAACGATGGTTGGGGGCGCCGTGGTGTCGACCCTGATGGCGGCCATGATGGCCTTCGCGCTGCCGGCGACGGCGCAGGAAGCGCCGGCCAAGGCGACATCCGCCGGGGCCATGGCCAATGGCGCGAAACTGCACCTGCAATGGGAGCTGCGGCGCCCGGTGGCGGGCGCACAGCTGCCGAAGGGGGCGTCGCCTGCGCGCTTCACCTTGACCAACCGGGACACCCAGGCCTTGCCGGCCCGGGGCTGGTCGCTCTACTTCAATGCGATCGACCGCATGCCCAGGGGCGTGCAGTCGAACGGCCTGTCGCTCGAGCAGATCGCCGGCGGCTTGTTCCGCCTGTATCCCACCCCCGACTTCAAGGGCCTGGCGCCGGGCCAGGCTGTCGCCTTCGATTACCAGCACGCGGATTCCGTCTACACATCCTCCAAGGCGCCGTCAGGTCCTTACCTGGTGGTCGACACCGCACCGGATACCGGCGTCGCGCTCGCCTACAGCGTCGTGCCGCTGGCGCAGCCGCCGCAGGCCGGCGTCAAGGACAGCCCGCACTCGCTGGTCACGCCGCAGGACACCTACGAGCGCAACGCGCGCGCCTCGCTGCTGCCCGCATCGGCCGTGCCCAAGGTCTTGCCGACTCCATTGCAGCTGGACGCCGGAAAGGGCGCGCTGGCGCTCAAGGGCAAGCCAATAGTGGAAGCGGCATCGAACCTCGCCAACGAGGCGGCGCTGGCGCGCTCCTTGTTCCCGGCCGACCTGCCGGCCAATGGCGGCCCCGCGCTGCGCCTGTCCGTGGGCAGCGTGCCCGGCCAGGCCTCGCCCGAAGCCTACAGCCTGACGATCGCAGCCGATGGCGGCATCGCCATCGTCGGCAACAGCGCTGCCGGCGTGGCCCACGGCCTGCAGTCGCTGCGCGACCTGATGCCGCTGCCGGGGACGAAGTCGCCGGCATTGCCCGAGCTGACCATCGTCGATGCCCCGCGCTTCGACTACCGCGGCTTCATGCTGGACGTATCGCGCAACTTCCATGGCAAGGAAACCGTGTTCAAGTGGCTCGACCTGATGGCGCGCTTCAAGCTGAACAAGTTCCACTTCCATCTGACCGACGACGAAGGCTGGCGCCTGGAGATCGCCGGCCTGCCCGAGCTGACCGACATCGGGGCCGTGCGCGGCCATGCCGCCAAGCCCGGCGTGCGCCTGCAGCCGGCCTACGGCTCCGGGCCCGACCCGAAAAACGCCAGCGGCAGCGGTTACTTCACCCGCGACGACTACAAGGAAATCCTGCGCTATGCGCAGGCGCGCCACATCGAGGTGATTCCGGAGATCGAGATGCCGGGCCACGCGCGCGCCGCCGTGCAGGCGATGGAATCGCGCTACCACCGCCTGAAGGCGGCCGGCGACCCGGATTACGCGAAGTACCTCCTCAACGACCTCGAAGACCGCTCGGTGTACAACTCGCCGCAGCTGTTCGGAGACAATGTGATCAACCCGGGCCATGAGTCGAGCTATACCTTCATCGAACACGTGGTGGACGAGGTGGTCAAGCTGCACCGGGAGGCGGGCGCGCCGCTGTCGACCATCCATATGGGCGGCGACGAGCTGGCGCACGGCGCCTGGGAAAAATCGCCCGTCAGCGCGGCGATGATGAAGAAGCACAACCTGGAAACCGTGGTCGACCTGTGGGATTATTTCTATGACCGGGTCGACGGCATCCTGCGCAAGCATGGCGTGTTCATGTCGGGCTGGGAAGAGCTGGCCGCGCGCCAGACGATGCTCGATGGCCGTCCCAAGCTGATCCCGAATCCGCGCTTCACGGAACGCGGCTTCTCGGCCTATGTGTGGAATAACACGACGGGCAATGAAGACCTGGCCTACCGCCTGGCCAACGCCGGCTACGACATCGTCCTGACGCCGGTGACGCGCATGTACATGGACATGGCGCACAACGCCAATCCGGAGGAGCATGGCGTCAACTGGGGCGCCTACGTGGAACTGGACACGGTCCACGACTTCATCCCGCTCGACATCAACAAGCATGCGCCAGAGAGCGCGCGCATCGGCAAGGACCGCCTGACCGACTACGGCAAGCGCCGCGTGCGCGGCCTGCAGGCCAATCTGTTCGTCGAGACCGTGCTCGAGCCGGGCCGCATCGACTACCTGGTGATGCCGCGCCTGGTGGCGGTGGCCGAGCGCGGCTGGGCGGCGGATCCGGCCTGGGCCCGCGAAAACGATCCGGCCAAGGCGGACCTGCTGCACCGCGCCGCCTGGACCGGCTTCGTCAACGCCCTCGGCCAGCGCGTGCTGCCGCGTCTCGACCTGGATGGCTCGAGGGTCGCCTACCGCATCGCTCCGCCGGGGATGGTCGAGGAGGGCGGGCAGGTGAAGGTGAACCACGTCCTGCCCGGGATGACCTTGCGCTACACGGTCGACGGCAGCACGCCCAATGCAGGCAGTCCGGTCGTGGACGGGCCGATCGCGGCGCGCGGCACGATCCGCGCCGCCGCCTTCGACCGCAACGGCAGGATGGGTCACGTCGCCAGTATCGAACGGCGCTGAGGCCCTTGTTATCATCGGTGCTTTCAGCGGGATCGTGGGTGATGGCGTCGATGAAGAAAGTGGCCTGGCCTGGTGTCATGAGATGGGCGTTGGCCCTGGCTTGCACCTGCGCCGCCGCGCCTTCCGTCGCCACCCCCGGCCCTGGCCTGCAAGTGCTGCACTGGTGGACCTCGACGGGCGAACGCAAGGCCGCCGACCTGCTGGCGGCCCGGCTCGCCGATGAGGGCGTCGCCTGGCAGGACGCCGCCATCCCTGGCGGGGCCGGCTTTGGCGCCGGCAAGGTCCTCAAGGGCAGGGTGCTGGCCGGCGACGCGCCTGAAGTGACGCAGCTGATCGGCCCGTGGATCGCCGAAAGGGAGGTAAAGGTCTTGCCTCCGTCGCTGCTGTCCAATGCCGACAGCATCCCGTTCGGTTCCGGTGTCGCGGCAGATGTATATCGGGAAGAGACGAGGGGCGGTGCCGTGGCTTAGAACACCTCCGGCACGATGATCTCCGGCGGCACCGGCCGCCGCACATAATCGTCGTGGTATTCGCGCTCGGGCAATTCGATCGTCGGCCGCTCGACTTCGACATAGGGCATCTGTTGCAGCAGGTGATGGATGCAATTCAGGCGCGCACGCTTCTTGTCCACCCCTTGCACGACCCACCAGCGCGCTTCGGGAATATGGGTCCGCTCGAGCATGATCTCCTTGGCCCGCGTGTATTCTTCCCAGCGCCGGCGCGATTCCAGGTCCATCGGGCTTAGTTTCCACTGCTTGAGCGGATCGTGGATGCGGCTCAGGAAGCGCGCGTTCTGCTCCTCGTCCGAGATCGAGAACCAGTACTTGATCAGCTGGATGCCGGAGCGCACCAGCATGCGTTCGAATTCCGGCACGGTCTGGAAGAATTCCTCGTACTGGGCGTCGGTGCAGAAGCCCATCACGCGCTCGACCCCGGCGCGGTTGTACCAGCTGCGGTCGAACAGCACGATCTCGCCGGCCGCCGGCAGGTGCGAGACGTAGCGCTGGAAATACCACTGGGTGCGCTCGCGGTCGTTCGGCGCCGGCAGCGCCGCCACCCGGCACACGCGCGGATTGAGGCGCTGGGCGATGCGCTTGATGACGCCTCCCTTGCCGGCTGCGTCGCGGCCTTCGAACAGGATCACGACCTTGTGGCCGGTATGCACGACCCAGTCCTGCAGCTTGACCAGCTCGGCCTGCAGGCGGAACAGCTCATGGAAATACTGGCGACGGGCCTCTTTCTCCTGCTCGCTGCGGGTGGGGACGGGCAGCAGCGACTCGGGGTCGAGGTCGCGGTCGTCAAGTTCCAGTTCGAGCTCTTCGTCATAGCTGTCGGTGAGGTCGCGCTGCACACGCTGGGTGAGGTCGGTGGATTGGACGGCAGGCATGGCGGCTTCCTCTGGAAACGGGTGGTGGACAGCGAACGATCCATTCCAGTCTAGCGTCACTCTGTGTCATCGGCATGACACGCGTCTGCAGGAGGCGGCATGATTGGCAAAGGTGGACTGATGGAGTTGAGACGACATGCTATACTTGCGCCGTTCCGACTCTCGCACCGTATATGAGACGATTTTTCGTCATCTGCCTGACCCTGTTGCTCCCCCTGAACATGTTTGCCCTGGCCATGGCCGCATCCGCGATGCAGCCGTCCGGCGCGACGGAACACGTCACACCTTCCGCAGTCCTCATCCACACGGCAGCGCTCGAAACCGATGCGGCCGTCCCCCTGTTCGCCGATGCCTACCTGCCTGGCCCCTACGATTGCCAGGCCGGCTGCGACATCGATCCCGATGAGCCGCCAGCCGGCGCCGACGTCCACGATTCCGTCCACGAAGACCTCGGCCTGCAAGTGGGCGGCTCGCCGGGAGGCGCGATCGCGCCTCCGGCGCCGCCACGCGCCAATCACTCCTCGTTCCCACCGCTAAAACCCCCGCGCATGGCCTGAGGGCCCGCTTCGCCGCATGCGCGGCGCCCCTGGCCGATCACGATCCCCGCATGGCGGCGCGCGTCACCCGACTGCGCCGCCATGCCCGCGATCGCGGCCGCGACACACATTTAGCACAATAACGAGGTAAACCAATGGAATGGCTATTCGACCCGGCAATCTGGGCGGGTCTGCTCACACTCGTTGTCCTGGAAATCGTCCTCGGCATCGACAACCTGATCTTCATCGCGATCCTGGCCGACAAGCTGCCGCCGCACCAGCGCGACAAGGCGCGCCTGATCGGCCTGACCCTGGCCATGCTGATGCGCCTGGGCCTGTTGACCATCGTGTCCTGGCTGGTGACGCTCACCACGCCGCTGTTCGCGCTGGGGCCGTGGTCGCCCTCCGGGCGCGACCTGATCCTGCTGCTGGGCGGCGTGTTCCTGCTGTTCAAGGCCACCGTCGAGCTGCACGAACGCCTGGAAGGCGTGACCCACGTCCACACCCAATCGAAGGTGTATGCCAGCTTCGGCGCCGTGGTGGCGCAGATCGTGGTGCTCGATGCCGTGTTCTCGCTCGACGCCGTGATCACCGCGGTCGGGATGGTCGACGAACTGGGTGTCATGATGGCGGCCGTCATCATCTCGATCGGCGTCATGATCCTGGCTTCCAAACCGCTGACCCGCTTCGTCAACGCGCACCCGACCGTGGTCGTGCTGTGCCTCTCGTTCCTGCTGATGATCGGCCTGTCGCTGGTGGCCGAGGGCCTGGGCTTCCACATCCCGAAAGGCTATCTGTACGCCGCGATCGGCTTCTCGATCCTGATCGAGGCCCTGAACCAGTTCGCGCGCCGTAACTTCCTGAAGAACGAGGCGCGCCTGCCGCTGCGCGACCGCACCGCCGACACCGTGCTGCGCCTGATGGGCGGCAAGCGGCGCCAGGATGCCGAGCCGGACGCGCAGGATGAACAGCCTGACGAAGCGCAGGCCTTCGGTGTCGAGGAGCGCAATATGGTCAGCGGCGTGCTGACCCTGGCCGACCGCTCGATCCGCTCGATCATGACGCCGCGCTCCGAGATGTCCTGGGTTAACCTCGACGACGAGGCGGACGAGATCCTGCGCCAGCTGCAGGAGTCGCCGCACAGCCGGATGCCGGTCGGCCGCGGCCAGCTCGACAACCTGGTCGGCATCGCCCGCACCAAGGACCTGATCAGCAAGCTGGTGCTGCAGGCGCGCATCGACGACGCCGTCGGCGACGGCACTGGCGCCAACGGTCCGATACGCAAGCCGATCCTGCTGCCCGACACCGCCGGCGTGCTCAAGGCCATGGACACGCTCAAGCGCGCCCACGGCCAGCTGGTGCTGGTGACCGACGAATTCGGCATCGTCCAGGGCCTCCTGACCCCGGTCGACATCCTGGAGGCGATCGCCGGCGAATTCCCCGACGAGGACGAGCAGCTGGCGATCCAGCCGAAAGGCCCCGGTGAATGGGAAGTGATCGGCACCGCCGACCTGCACCAGCTGGAGCAGGTGCTGGAAACCGGGGGCCTGGTGAGCAGCGACGATGACTACACCTCGCTGGCCGGCTTCCTGCTGGCGCGCTTCGAGAGCTTGCCGGATCCCGGCCAGAAGATCGAGATCGACGGGCTGCGCTACCGCATCCTGAGCGTGGAGGAGCGCCGCATCGCCAAGGTGCTGGTCCAGCGCATCGTGGCCGACGATGCCGAACAGGCCGCCTGACCCTGTTTTTTTCCGCAACCGTACCAAGAAGGACATCATGAAACGTACTCTGTTGTTTATCGCGACCAACCTGGGCATCATGCTGGTGCTGGGCATTACCGCCAGCCTGCTGGGCGTGAACCGCTTCCTCACTTCGAACGGCCTGGATCTGACCAGGCTGCTGATGTTCGCCGGCCTGATGGGCTTCGGCGGCGCCTTCATCTCGCTGCTGCTGTCGAAACCGATCGCCAAGTGGTCGACGAAGGCGCGCGTCATCGCGCAGCCGTCCAATTCGACCGAACAGTGGCTGCTGGACACGGTGGCGGCCCAGGCCCAGCGCGCCGGCATCGGCATGCCCGAAGTGGCGATCTACGAGGGCGAGCCGAACGCCTTCGCCACCGGCGCCACCAGGAATTCGTCGCTGGTCGCGGTGTCGACCGGCCTGCTGCAGTCGATGACCGAGCAGGAAGTGGAGGCCGTGCTGGCCCACGAGGTGGCCCACATCGCCAACGGCGACATGGTCACGCTGACCCTGATCCAGGGCGTGGTCAACACCTTCGTGATCTTCCTGGCGCGCATCGTCGGCTACTTCGTGGATGGCATGCTGCGCAAGAATGACGAGGAAAACACCGGACCCGGGATCGGCTACATGGTCACCGTGATCGTGTGCGAGATCGTGTTCGGCATCCTGGCCAGCATCATCGTGGCCTGGTTCTCGCGCCAGCGCGAGTTCCGCGCCGATCGCGGCGCCGCCAACATCATGGGCCAGTCCCAGCCGATGGTCGCGGCCCTGCGCCGCCTGGGCGGGTTGGCCGAGGGCGAGCTGCCGAAGAACATGAGCGCATTCGGCATCTCGGGCAAGGGCGGCGCGCTGGCGCTGTTCTCGAGCCATCCACCGATCGAAGAGCGGATCGCGGCCCTGCAGGGCCGCTGAGCCGTTCAGGGGCAGGGGCAGGGGGAGTCGCCGGGCTGGTAGCCGAACGACTCCACCGGTACGATCGTGGTCGCCCGGTGCAGCGGCACGCGCATGTCGACGATGGGCAGCAGCATGCGCGAGCGCACCCGCGGGCACTCGCCCGCGCCGTCCACGGGGCCGCCACAGATGCGCACCTGGACGAAGCGGATGCAGTCGGCCGCGTTCGGATTGGCCATGCACACCTGACGGTTGCGCGCGGCGGAGTTCGGGATCGAACCCGGGGCGACCGGGACCAGGCTCAAGTTCCCGTCGTCGGGATCGCGGGTCAGGGCCAGGTAATCCAGGCGCAGGTGCGCGTCCGACACCGGCGGCGCCAGCGCGAGTTCGCCGGGACTGGTGCGAAACAGCGCATGGTACTTGAGCCGGGCGATGCCCGCGCCGTCGGTCGGGTACACGTGCGCCGCGCTGGAGGCGGCGCGGCGCGTCACTTCCTGCAGCGTACCGTAGACGTACAGCATGCGCGCCACTTCCATGATCCCGAACATGACCAGGAAGAACAGGGCCGCCAGCAGCGCGAACTCGACGGCCGCGGTGCCGCGCTGGCCACGCTGCGCAGGTAGCTTCTGCGTATCATTTGCCGACATAGGGTGTCATCACGGTCACGTCGATCGGCAGGCCGTACTGGCCGAGGTAGGTGTCGAAGATGGGGTCACGCATATAGAACACGACGGTGACCCTGATATTGCGGGGCACGGTGCCGGCCCGGAGCCCGCAGGCATTGGTGTCGCATCCAACTTCCGGATCTGAAATGCTCTCTCCTGGGGCGAGGTCGCTTAATTCCTTGCGCACGATCTCGACCGACACCGCGCTGGCCTGGGCCGCCAGGGTGCGCGAGCGGATTTCGACGACCGGCACCGTGGCCATGTAGCGCGCCGCATCCTGCGCCGCCTTGTGCGCGACCGTGTAGTGCCACATGAAGCGGGCGCACAGGATCAGGGGCGCCAGGACGATGGCCAGGCACGGCAGCATGATGGCGAATTCCACGGCCGCCGCGCCGCGCTGGCGGCGCGTCGTGGCAGCCCGGCGCCAGGACGGGATCGGGTTCATGGGTAGAGCTCCACTGCGCCGGGGATCGATTGCTCGGACACCGTGCCGGCGAACTCCGCAATGAGGGTGTCGCTGGTGGCGGGCACCGTCATGAAGAATTTCCCCACGCCGAGGACGGTGGCGGCGACGTTGTGCCCGGCCGGCGCCGCGGTCGCGCACGAGAGCAGCGGCACGTACAGCACCCGCCGCAGCTGCGTCGCATACTCGCGGCGCGCGTTCGCGGGCGCGAGCACCGTTGGCGGGTTCATGATGTCGACCGGATTGTAGGGGCTGTTCTGGCCGCTGCCGGGATAGTTCACCGCGGTGATGCCGGCGCGATACAGCTTGGGCCAGTCGGCGGTCGCGAACGGCGTGTAGCCGCTGGCCGGCTCGGGCACGCCGGCGTTATAGGACGAAAACCTGACCGCCTTGGCGTACGACCACAGCGGACCGAAGGCGTGGGCGTCGGCGGTGGGCAGCGTGCTGCCGGGCGGCGGGATGTCGGCGACGGTCTCGAGCCGGCCACGTTCGGTGGTGGTCAAGGCGGCGGGAAGCCCGGTGGCGGGCGACATCCACGGGGCGCCGCCCGTCGTCTCGTAGGTGTAGGCGCGAATATTGTTGTCGGGCGGCGCGCCGGCGGGGAAGCACAGGTTGTTGCCGAAGTCGTCGAAGCGCGAATTGAGCTGGGTGACCAGCCCGGCGAGGGGCTCCGTCGGCGCCAGCGACGAGACCCGGATCGGGCCGCCCGTGAGGCGCGGCATCCAGAGATTGGCGGCGCACACGAAGGGCCCAGGATAGCCCGGTTGAACGATGTGCTGGGCATGCCCGGTGGGACGACCGGATTGATCGCGTAGCGCGCCGCCGTGGTGCCGCGTGGGTTGAGCTTCGTCAGGTCGTAGCTGACGCCGCGCCGGAATCCGTATTCAATCAGTTCAGTGTTGCTCAACCCGGTATTCGCGCGTTCGCTGGCCGCGGTTTCCGACATCGCGCAGACCGCCAGCGGCACCGCCTGGATGCCGGCGCGGCCGGCGATCGCGACGTCGGCCACATCGATGGTGGCCAGGCTGCGCGAGAAAATACGCATGAAGATGGTGCTGATGGCGGCGTCCACGGCGTCCAGCGCGGCGCTGTCCACCTTTGCATAGAAGTAAGCGGCGCCGTCGCCGACGCCGTCGGCGCCCGTCCAGGCGCCCCCGCGCGCCGGTGTAGTGCCGAAGCTGAGGGCGGCGTCGTTCCATTCGACCGTGCTCCCGTAGCGGTAGGTGAACCGCTGGGCGGCCTCGCGCGCGCGGGTCCTGGCGGCCGCGATGCCGCTGCTTTTGCCGTTGAGCTCCTTGGCTGCGGCCAGCGCGGCTGCCTTGGCCATGCCGCTCAGCTCGACCTTGCGGTTGTAGACCATGCCCATGTCCATCGCCAGGCCGGCGAAGGCCACCAGCAGCACCAGCAGCGGCACGAACATGATGGCGAAGGCGCCGTTCTGGGCGTCCGGTCCAGGCAGGTGTTGCCACGGGGGATGTCGACCCGATACCATCGCTTTTCCTTATCGATTCCTGGCACCGTCGCAGGAGCAAATCGAACCTGGGTCGATTCTATCGAGGAGGAATCACGGCCTATTGATCTTTAACAGTTGATCGGAAACAGTGGACCCCGCCGGTGCGGCGATGCCCGGTACGCCGGCCCGGATCGCCTGCGAAAAGTCGTGCGCGTCGGCATCGGATGCGATCGCGCGCGCATTGATGTGGCCCCGGTCGCGCAAGACCGTGTAGGGCAGGCTTGATGTGAGCGCGCCCTGGTCGTAGGCGTATTCGGCGAAGTGCCCGGACGCCAGCAGGCGGTAGTCGAGCGGCAGGGCGGGATCGATCCGGCGCGCCAGTTCGAACAGGATCGTGGTGCAGTTGCTGGTCAGGGTGTTGTAGAACTCGGGCTGGCGCCGCAGCCGCTCGGCGCGACCCAGGTAGTCCAGCAGCACCGAACGCAGCTGCGCGGGTGTCGCCCGCAGCCGGTACAGATAGACCTGCTCGCCGCGCACATTGCTGCGGGTGCGGATCAGGTCGCGCTCGTCGGACGCGACGATCACCTGCTCGAACTTGCGGAAGAACCCGCCGAGTGCCGAAAAGGTCTCGTCACGCTCCTTGCGGATCTCTAGCGAGAACACCAGTCTTTGGCCGTCGCTGAAGCCGAACGACACCAGGGTATGGGCGATGTGCGGCCCCATCCAGTAGGACAGGATCAGGTCGGCCGACTCGAGCCGCGACAGGTCGTAGCGCCGGGTTTCCCAGCGCGGCGTGTAGTCGGCCTCGGTGCGCCACTCGAAGGCGCGCACATTGCGCAGCTCCAGGCGGTCGCCGTCGACCGTTGATTCCAGCAGGCGCGCGACGTCGTCGGCCCAGGGTCGGGCGTGCGAGGGCGCCAGCGACTGCCACCATCCCAGCATCGCGAGCGCTGCCAGCGCTCCGGCCAGCAGCAGCCGGCGTTCGTGCCGCCAGCCCGGCGCGCGCGCCAGTACCAGCGCCACGGCCAGGCCGAGGAGGGTCCAGGCGCCGCCGATGGCCAGCGCAAGCGCCGGCGCCAGCTGGAACCACAGCGCCAGCGCGCCCCACGTCGTCAGCCCCACCACCGGCAGCGCCGACAGGCTCCTGGCCAGCCGTTTCCAGCTCACTGCGCTTCCGCCGGCGCCGTCTGTTCGGGCAGGAACCAGTTCAGCAGCAGCGCGCACAGGCCGCCGGTGGCGACGCCCGATTCGAGCACGCCCCGCACCGCGGCGGGCATATGGGCCAGGAATTCGGGCACCTGGGACACGCCCAGCCCCAGCGCCAGCGATACCGCGATCACCAGCAGGGCGCGGCGGTCGAGGGTCACGCTGGCCAGGATGTTGATGCCGGCCGCGGCGACGGCGCCGAACATGACCATGGCTGCGCCGCCCAGCACCGGTTCCGGCACCGCCTGGATCACGCCGGCGACGCCAGGGAACAGCCCCAGGATCACCAGCAGCAGGGCGATCCACATGCCGACGTGGCGGCTGGCGATGCCGGTCAGCTGGATCACGCCGTTGTTCTGGGCGAAGATCGAGCTGGGGAAGGTGTTGAAGATGCCGGCCAGCAGGGAGTTGGCGCCGTTGACCAGGACACCGCCCTTGATGCGCTGCATCCAGAGCGGCCCCTCCACCGGCTGGCGCGAGACCTTGCTGGTGGCCGTCACGTCTCCGATCGCCTCCAGCGAGGTGACCAGGTAGATCACGATCATCGGGATGAACAGCGACCACGAGAAGCCCAGGCCGAAGTGCAGGGGCGTGGGCACCTGGAACAGCGGCGCCTCGTGCATGCCGGTAAAGTCGAGGCGGCCCATCCAGCCGGCCAGCGCGTAGCCGACGGCGAGGGCAATGACGATGGCGGCGCTGCGCATCCACACCACCGGCACCCGGTTCAGGATCACGATGATGGCCAGCACCACGCCGGAGAGCAGCAGGTTCTCGCCGTTGGCGAAGCTGCCATTGGCCATGGCCGCGTAGCCGCCGCCCATGCTGATCAGGCCGACCTTGATCAGGGTGAGGCCGATCATCAGCACCACGATGCCCGTCACCAGTGGCGTGATCAGGCGCTTGACGAAGGGAAGCACGCGCGAGACGCCCATCTCGATGAAGGAACCGGCCACCACGACGCCGAAAATCGCCGCCATCACCGCTTCCACCGGCGTGCCCTGCCTGACCATCAGGGCGCCGCCGGCGATCAGCGGCCCGACGAAGTTGAAGCTGGTGCCCTGCACGATCAGCAGGCCCGCGCCGAAGGGACCGAAACGGCGGCATTGGACGAAGGTGGCGATGCCGGAGACGACCAGCGACATCGAGACGATCAGGTTGGTGTCGCGGCTCGACACGCCCAGCGCCTGGCAGATCAGGAGGCCCGGTGTAACGATGGGGACGATGATGGCCAGCAGGTGCTGCAGGGCGGCCAGCATGCCGAGCAGCGGGGGCGGACGGTCGTCGAGTCCGAGGATCAGTTCCGAGTGGGTCTGCTGGTAGTGCGATGTCGACATGGGGAGCGGCCGGGCAAAGACGCGATTCTACAGCCAGACGGGCCGAGGCGGGCTGCCGGCGTGTAGAATGCCGCCTTTCACGAAAGGCAAGCATGGACACGGCGGGACTGACGATTTCGAGAATCCTGCATGCGGGGTATGTCTTCGAGTGCGGGGGCAGCCGTATCGCCTTCGATACCATCTTCGAGACTCCCTTCAGCCGCAACTGCCACGCCTTCCCCGACGTGCGCTTCGACCTGGACGCCATCCGGCGCCAGCGTTTCGACGCCGTCTTCATCTCGCACTTCCACGACGACCACTGCTCGCTCGAGAGCCTGGACCTGCTGGATCGCGCCACGCCGATCCACCTGTATTGCCAGTTCGAGGCGCTGTTCGACATGCTGCGCCAGCTGGGGTTCACGAACGTCCACGCGCTGGCGCTGGACCGGGCGGTCGAGGTGGGGCCGTTCACGGTCACCCCGCGCGAGGCGATGGACATCGACGTCGATTCGATGTTCCAGGTGCGCGCCGCCGGCATGAACGTGCTGAACGTGGTCGACTCCTGGATCGACGACGATACGCTCGCCAAGCTGGTCGCGCAGGGGCCGTGGGACATGGTGCTGTGGCCGTTCCAGACCATGCGAGAGCTCGAGGTGCTGGCGCCGTCGCGCCACGCCGCCGCGCCGCCCGGCCTGCCGCAAGAATGGATAGACCAGTTGCGGGCGCTGGCGCCGCGCTACATCGTGCCGAGCTCCTGCCAGTTTCTGCAGGAGCCGTGGTCCTGGTATAACCGCGCCTTCTTCCCGATCTCGTATGAGCGCTTCGGGCAGGTGGTGGGCGCGGCCGTGCCGGCGGCGCAGGTCGTGCGGTTCGACCCGTCCGTCTCGCGCCGGCTCGATGCCGGCGGGCTGCATCCGGCGCCGCCATTGTCCTGGGTGATCCCGATCGGGGCGCAGGACGTCGACTACGTCTACGAAGGCAATGCGGCGCCGCCGTCGACTGGCGAGATCGCCCGCCATTTCGCGCCCCTGACGCCGGAGGAAGAGGCGCGCGTGACGGATTACTGCCTGCGCGGGCTGGCCGAACGCTACGGCGCGACCGAGGCGGGCTCGGACTACTTCGAGCGGCCGCGCGTCTGGCGCCTGTCGGTGTTCGACCACGCGGGCGAGGCGCGCGACTACCGCTACCGCCTCGACGGCGAGCGGGCGGTCCTGCTGGAGCCCGATGCCGATGCCGGCCCGCTCGGCTGGACCACCGAGGTGCCGGCCGCCAAGCTGCATGCGGCGCTGGCGCTGGGAGAATCGCTGACTTCGATGTACGTTCGCATCAACGGCATCGTCTTCGATGCCGGGACCGAGCGCGCGCTGCAGGACGCGGAGCTGGTCGACGACCCCCTGATCCGCTGCCTGTTTGGCGACACCTTCGGCGCCTACCAGGCGGCCCAGTTGCGCCGCCTGCTGGCGCGCCCCTACTGATCGCCTGGATCGCCGCTCACCGCATTCGACGCGACCCGGGCCAGCGTCTGGCCGTGGGGATTGCTGACGCTGCGCGTGACCAGGATGTCGACCGGTGTCGTCCCAACGCCGTAATAGGCGTGGTTGCGGCCGTCGTCGACCGAGATCACGGTTCCGTCCAGGTTCAGCCCACCGTACAGGCCCTTCGAACGCGTGTACACCAGCATGTCGGCGTTGAGCGGCGCGCCGGTGCCGGCGCCGACGGGGCCGGCTGCGACGCTCACGTCCGCGCCCAGCTTGAACGTGGTCGACAGCAGTGAATTGAGACCCTTCTCGGTCATCACCAGGGCCACCATCTCGGACGCCTGGGCGCCGGCCTGCAGCCCGACGGAACCGGCGGCGATGCGGTAGAAGGCAGGGCCGGCCCAGGCGTTGTCCCTGCGCGCGATCAGGACCGCCGAACCGCCCGAGCCGCCCACGATGAAGCCGGCCTGCACGATCTGGGGACTGATCAGGACCGCCCTGGCCTGGCCGACGTGTTGGCGGAACCACGTCATGTCGGGGTCGCGCACGAAGTTGTCGAGGGTGACCTTGGCGGCGTCGACGCGCGCCTGGGTCTCGTCGCGGGTAGGCTGGCCGGCGCAGGCGGCCAGTCCGAGCGCGGCGCCCAGGATGGTTGGCATCAGCAAGCGCCTCGTGTTGCCTGGTTGTGCCTTCATGATGACCTCATGGGGAAGTGGATGGGGCGGCTCGATGCAGGCGCCGCTGCGGGCTGTCACAGCCTAACGCCGCGCCTGACGCTGGCGCTATTGGACTTTGGTCCAACACGGCCATTCCTTGGGACCATGGTCCAATGCCGCGGCGCAGGAGGCGCGGCCAACATCGATGCACGGTCGGCGCACGCCAGCCCGCCGAGATGATCACCCGTAACCTCGACCGCTGGGCGACAAGCCGGCGGCGCCATGTTGGCGCTCATCGCGGGCTGGAATGTTCGACGGCAGCGATTAAGCGTGGCGGTTGCTGATAGGCGCCAGCCATGCATGGCGGCCGGACCGCTCGGTCAAGTTCACCTACCACCAGCTCAAGAGCAAGTACAACGGCGAGCGCCTTGACGTCGATGCCACGATGCAGGGCCTGTATGTCGGTGTCGGTTTTCGCTTCGGATGGGGGATTTCTGTAGTTGACATGCAGTCGCAACAGCGCCGCACAGAAAAACCGGTGCTCTATGACCGCATTACTCATAATTGGTTTCGCAGGAGGCTGGCTAAGCGCGGCGAGTGTTTGTGACATATCAACTATGCCATCTGTCCTCCCGTGCGTGCGTGGCCGCGCATCTAGAATCTTCTGCACCGCGCTCGCATGCGCAGCGTGAGGGTTGGCAGCGGGAGGCGCGGACGCCGAAGTACGGAGGCGCCATCCGGTGCATTCTTGCAGCGGGAGTTGCCTATGCATACGATCGAACCCCTGACCTATCTCGTCGATGGCGATGCCGAGGCGCTTGACTACATGGCGCGCCTGCTGCAGGCCGCAAACCTGCGGTTCGCCGCCTTCGTTCGCGCCGATGGTTTCCTGCAAGCCCACGATCCGGGGATACCGGGCTGCGCGGTGATCGATGCGCGCATGCCGGGCCTCGACGCCCTGGCGCTGCAGCGCGAACTGCAGCAGGGCGGCGCCGAGCGCGCCATCGTCTTCGTCGCCGGCGGCGGCGACGTCGAACTTGGAGTAAGGGCCATGAAGGCCGGCGCCATCGACTTCCTGATCAAGCCGCTCGAAGCGGCCGGCTTCATTGCAGCGGTGCGGCATGCGCTGGCGCGCGACGCCCATGAACGCGCGGTGCGGGTCGAGCTGCAGCGTATCCGCACCCACCTCGACACCCTGACCCGGCGCGAGCAGCAGGTATTGCGCCACGTGGTGTCGGGGCGCCTGAACAAGCAGATCGCCTTCGACCTGGGCATCGCCGAAAAGACCATCAAGGTGCACCGTGCCCGGGTGATGGAAAAGATGGGCGCGACGTCGCTGGCCCAGCTGGTGCGCGAGACCCTGGAGCTCGAGGCGGGTGCGGTATTTGCCGGCGACGGCGTCGACAGGGGGGAGGCCGAGGGCGGCAGCATCCTTTCGCATCGTCCTTTGGTCCAATAGGCACTGACCACCGGCCAGCGCAGGATGGCGATCCGCAGGCGCGCGCCGTACGTGCGTCTGGCACGATGGGGAGAACGTCATGTTGAACAAACTATTGGCCGAGTTCATCGGCACATTCTGGCTGGTGCTGGGCGGCTGCGGCAGCGCGGTGCTGGCCGCGACCTTTCCCGAAGTCGGCATCGGCCTGACCGGGGTCTCGCTGGCCTTCGGCCTGACCGTATTGACGGCGGCCTATGCGCTCGGCCCGATCTCGGGCGGCCATTTCAATCCCGCGGTGTCGGTGGGCCTGTGGGCCGGCGGGCGCTTCCCGGCGCGTCACCTGGCGCCCTACGTCGTGGCGCAGGTGGCCGGCGCCGTGCTGGCCGCGGCCCTGATCTATGTGATCGCGAGCGGCAAGGCCGGCTTCGACGTCCAGGCCGGCTTCGCGGCGAATGGCTATGGCGAGCACTCGCCAGGCGGCTATTCGCTCGAGTCGGCCCTCGTGTGCGAACTGGTGATGAGCTTCATGTTCGTGCTGGTGGTGCTGGGCGCGACCCACACGCGGGCGCCGGCCGGCTTCGCCGGCATCGCGATCGGCCTGGCCCTGGCCCTGGTGCACCTGATCAGCATCCCGGTGACGAATACCTCGGTCAATCCGGCGCGCAGCACCGGCCCTGCGCTGTTCGTCGGCGGCTGGGCGGTGGCCCAGCTATGGCTGTTCTGGCTGGCTCCCTTGCTCGGCGGTGCGCTGGCCGGCGTGTTGTACCGCAAAGTGCTGCAGCGCGAACCGGTCGAGCCGCCTGCCGCCGGCCAGCTGGAGCCGGGGCTGGGCTTGGGTGCCCGCACCTGAAGCAAGCACCAGGTGCGGCGCCGGCGCATTGATATCGCTCTACATCTTAAAAAGGATAGCGCAAAAAAATCCCTGACATTGATGCAAATTAACCACTACAATCGTCATGCATCCTGTTATGACGATGCACCCGTCAGCGCCCGCCCTTGTGCGGGCGCTTGTTCGTTGTCCCTCGTATGCAGCTGGCATATCCGGCGCGACGGATATGGCATCGCGGGCCTGTTCGAAAGGAAATGGCGTGCAATCCCACATCAAGTCATCTGTCATGGAAGCGATCGGCAACACCCCGGTGGTCAGGCTCGGCCGCGTATTCCCGCAGGCCAACGTGGTGGCCAAGCTGGAGTTCATGAATCCCGGCGGCAGCATCAAGGACCGCATGGTGAGGGCCATGCTGCGCAAGCTGCCGCCGCAGGCAAAGCGCGTGGTCGAGGCGTCGTCCGGCAACACCGGCGCGGCGCTGGCCATGGCGAGCGCCGTGCTCGGCCTGGATTGCGAGGTCGCCGTCCCGGTCGCCACCAGCCGTGAAAAGATCAGGCGCATCGAAGCCTATGGCGCCACGGTGCGCGTGTGCGACGGCGAGCGTGGTCCCGACTACCAGGAGACGGCCCTGGACATCGCCCGCCAGGGTGGCGCCCACCACCTCGACCAGTACCGCTCGAACCTGAACAGCCAGGCGCATTATGGCGACACCGCGCCCGAACTGTGGTCGCAAATGGAAGGCGAGATCGATGTCTTCGTGTGCGGCGTCGGCTCGGGCGGGACGATCTCGGGCATCGGACGCTACCTGAAGGAGCGCAATCCGGCCATCCGCGTGATCGGGGTCGAGCCGCGCGATTCGGCCTACAGGAAACTGGTGACCGACCTGTCGGCGGGCGGCGAGTTCTCCAGCGCGATCGAAGGCGTCGGCAAGGGCTGTCCGTCTCCCGTGTTCGACCCCGCGGTGGTGGACGACGTGGTCCAGGTGCCGGACGAAGAGGCGCTGGCCTGGATCCACCGCCTGGCGCGCGAGGAGGGCATCCTTGCTGGCGGCTCGAGCGCCTGCGTGGCGGCGGGCATCGCCCGCGTGCTGCCCGAACTGGGCGATGCCCGCGTCGTGACGATCTTCCCGGACTCCGGCGCGTTCTACCTCTCGAAGTACTTCTAACGACCGCCGCGGCCGTCGCGGCCTGCGTCCTGCTCGCCCTCGGTTCCCTCCGGGGCGCGCGCCGTCGGCAAGTGCCAGCCATAGCGGATGGCCGCCAGGCGCAGGCCGAAGCACAGGGCGGCGCCCGCCAGCGCGGTCGGGGTGCTGGGCAGCCCCAGCGCGTCGCCTGCCACCACCACGGTGGCCCCGGCCAGGGCGGCGACGGCGTAGATGTCCGACCTGAACACGGCCGGCACGTTCGACAGCAGCACGTCGCGCGCGACGCCGCCGCCGATGCCGGTCAACATGCCGAGCAGCGCCGCCATCACCGGCTCCAGGCCGAACACCAGGGCCTTCTGGGCGCCGGCGACGCAGAACAGGGCCAGGCCGGCGCCGTCGAACAGCAGTACCGGGTGCCGCAGGCGATGCAGGGCGGGCGACCAGAAGAAGATCGCCACCCCGGCCAGCAGCGACACGCCCAGGTAGCGCCAGTCGGTGAAGGCGGCCGGCGGCGTGGCGCCGATCAGGAGGTCGCGCACGATCCCGCCCGAGGTGGCGGCGACGAAGGACAGCACCAGCACGCCGAACAGGTCGAGCTGGCGCCGCAGGCCGGCGGTGGCGCCGCTCAGGGCGAACACGAAAGTGCCGACCAGGTCGAGCGTCAGCACCAGGGTCTTCATGGCGGCGCCCATGTCGAGGGCGGAAACGGGGAACACGGCTTACCTCTGAACTGAATGGTGCGATCCGCACCGAGGATGCGGATTCTATAGTACCGCGACCGTCCCCGCCGTTTCTGCTGCTCAGGCCCCTTCGCTGCCCTGCATGATGGCGCGCGCCACGCCGTCGCCATAGGCCGGATCGCACATCGTGCAGTTGGCGATGTGGCGCGCCTTGACCTCATCCGAGGCCCCGGCGATCGCCCGCGCCGTGTTCTGGAACAGCGCCTCGCGCTGGGCCGGCGACATCTTCCTGAACAGCAGGGCCGGCTGCGAATAGTAGTCGTCGTCGACCCGGTGGTTCCAGTGGTCGGCGGCGCCTTCGAGCGACAGCGGCGGCTCCCTGAAGTCGGGCTGCTCCTGCCATTCGCCGTGGCGGTTCGGCTGGTAGGGGGTGGCGCCGCCGCGGTTGCCGTCGACCCGCATCGCGCCGTCGCGGTGGTAGCTGTGCACCGGGCAGCGCGGCGCGTTCACCGGGATCTGGTGGTGGTTCACGCCCAGCCGGTAGCGCAGCGCGTCGCCGTAGGAGAACAGGCGGCCCTGCAGCATCTTGTCGGGCGAGAAACCGATGCCCGGCACGACGTGGGCCGGATTGAAGCCGGCCTGCTCGACGTCGGCGAAGTTGTTGTCGGGGTTGCGGTTCAGCTCCAGCACGCCGACTTCGATCAGGGGATAGTCGGCATGCAGCCAGACCTTGGTCAGGTCGAACGGGTTGTACCGGCAGGTGGCCGCTTCTTTCTCGGGCATGATCTGCACGTACAGGGTCCAGCGCGGGAAGTCGCCGGCCTCGATGCTGTCGACCAGGTCGCGCAGGTGGCTTTCGCGGTCGCGGCCGATCAGGGCGCTGGCCTCGAGGTCGCTCAGGTTCTGGATGCCTTGCTGGGTCTTGAGGGTGAACTTGACCCAGAAGCGCTGATTGTCCGCGTTGATGAAGCTGAAGGTATGGCTGCCGAAGCCGTGCATGTGGCGAAAGCTCCTGGGGATGCCGCGGTCGCTCATCACGATCGTCACCTGGTGCAGCGCCTCGGGCAGGCTGGACCAGAAGTCCCAGTTGTTGTCGGCGCTGCGCAGGCCGGTGCTCGGATCGCGCTTGATGGCGTGGTTCAGGTCGGGGAACTTGAGCGGGTCGCGCAGGAAGAACACGGGCGTGTTGTTGCCGACCAGGTCCCAGTTACCCTGTTCGGTATAGAACTTGATCGCGAAGCCGCGGATGTCGCGTTCGGCGTCGGCGGCGCCGCGCTCGCCCGCCACCGTCGAAAATCGCAGGAACAGCTCGGTCTTCTTGCCCACTTCGGAAAACATGCGCGCCTTGGTGTAGCGCGTGATGTCATGGGTCACGGTGAAGGTGCCGAAGGCGCCGCCGCCCTTGGCGTGCATGCGGCGTTCCGGGATCACTTCGCGGTCGAAGTGGGCCAGCTTTTCCAGGAACCACACGTCCTGCAGCAGGGCCGGGCCGCGCGGTCCGGCTGTCATGGTGTTCTGGTTGTCGACCACGGGGGCGCCCGCGGCGGTGGTCAGCTCTTTCATGGCATCGTCCTCTGGTGTGTTTTTTTTGGGGGGAGGTCAGCCGCGGACGAAGGCCAGCATGTCGGCATTGACCTGGTCTTTATGGGTATCGGTCAGGCCGTGCGGCGCGCCCGGATACACGATCAGCTGCGCGTGCGGGACCAGGCGCTTGGAGGCGCGTCCGGCGGCGTCGATCGGCACGATCTGGTCATCGTCGCCGTGGATGATCAGGGTCGGTATGGTGAACTTTTTGAGGTCGTCGGTGAAGTCGGTTTCCGAGAACGCCTTGATCGAGTCGTAGGTGTTCTTGTGGCCACCCAGCATGCCCTGCATCCACCAGGACTGGATCAGCCCTTGCGAGACCTTGGCGCCGGGCCGGTTAAAGCCGTAGAACGGGCCGCTCGGGATGTCCAGGTAGAACTGGGAGCGGTCGGCCAGCTGGGCGGCGCGCAGGCCGTCGAAGACCTCGAGCGGCAGGCCGCCCGGGTTCGCCTCGGTCTTGAGCATCAGCGGCGGCACAGCCGAGATCAGGCCGGCCTTGGCGATGCGCGCGGTGCCGTGGCGGCCGATATAGCGCGCCACTTCGCCGCCGCCCGTCGAGAAGCCGAACAGCACCGCGTCCTTGACGTCCAGGTGTTCCAGCAGCTCGGCCAGGTCGTCGGCGTAATGGTCCATGTCGTTGCCGTCCCATGGCTGGCTCGAGCGGCCGTGACCGCGGCGGTCGTGGGCGATGCAGCGGTAGCCCTGGCCGGCCAAGAAGATCATCTGCGATTCCCAGCTGTCCGCGTTCAAAGGCCAGCCGTGGCAGAACACGATGGGCTGGCCACTGCCCCAGTCCTTGTAATAGAGTTCGACGCCTTCCTTGGTGGTGTAAATGGCCATGCGGGTTTCTCCCTGGAGTGGATGTGGTTGACGAAAAGAGGCGGGCGCCGACTGGCGGTGAGCGCGCCTTCCAGGGTGAGTAGACTCGAATTCACAGCCCGACGACACCTGACAGAAGGAAGAGCCGTCGACCACCCGATCGATACCCCGCTCCCTGCTGCGCACCCGCGGCGGGGCTGTTGCGTCTCTACTTCTTGTCATGAGGCCGGCAAAGATTTAAGGTGGCGGTATCGACGCGCATTACTGGGCGCAATACGGGGCGCAATACGGAGCGCAATACTGAGCGCCATGCCGTGCGCCGCACCGATCGCATGCATACCGATACCTTCACCGCGCCTTCACCACCGCCGTCCGCCGGCATGCAGCACGTCAGGCCGGCGCGGGGCGGGCCCGATTACACCTTCGGGCGCTTCGCGCTGTACCCGGCGCGCAAGCTGCTGATGCACGGCGAGACGCCGGTCCCGCTCGGGGGGCGTGCCTTCGACCTGCTGGTCGCGCTGATCGCGCGCGCTGGCGAAGTGGTCAGCCGCGCCGAACTCGAGCGCACGATCTGGCCCGGCAGCGTGGTCGAGGACAGCTGCCTGCGGGCGCACATCGGGGCGCTGCGCAAGGCGCTGGGCGACGGCCCCGGCGCCTCGCGCTACATCGCCAACGTGCCCGGGCGCGGCTACAGCTTCGTGGCCCCGGTGGTCGCGCTCCGCCTCGATGCCGAAGCCGATACCGTTGCCGCGCCGCCCGCCGGCGCGCGAGCCTTGCCGCTGAGCATGACGAGCGTGCTGGGGCGCGACGACGTGCTCGACCAGCTGCGGGCGCTGCTGCCGCGCCGCCGCCTGGTCACCATCGTCGGCCATGGCGGCGTCGGCAAGACCACGCTGGCGCTGTGCCTGGCCGCCGAGCTGCGGGACGGCTATGCCGACGGCGCCTGTCTCGTCGACCTGGCCCTCCTGAGCAGCGCGATCCAGATCCCCGATGCGCTGGCCGCCAGCCTTGGCCTGGCGCCGGACGGCGAGGGCGTGCGCGCGCTGCTGGAGCGCTGGCTGGCGCCGCGCCGCATGTTGATCGTGCTGGACAACTGCGAGCACCTGATCGAGGCCGCGACCTCGCTCGCCGAATGCCTGCTGCGGCTGGCCCCCGGGATCGACCTCGTCGCCACCAGCCGCGAGCCGCTGGACGCCGACGGGGAGTGGGTGCTGCGACTGGGGCCGCTCGCCTGTCCGCCCGACGACCCCGCCTTGAACCTCGAACAGGCGCTGCGCTATCCAGCCCTGGAGCTGCTGGCCAGCCGGGCCGAGGCCGGCATGGACTCCTTCCGGTTGAGCGAGGCCGAGCTGCCGGCGGCCGTCAGGCTGTGCCGCCGGGTCGACGGCGTGCCGCTGGCGATCGAGTTCGCCGCCGCCCAGGTGGGCCTGCTGGGCGTGGCCGGCGTGGAGGAGCAGCTGGGCGATCGCCTGCGCCTGCTCGGCAGCGGGCGCCGCACCGTGCTGCCGCGCCACCGCAGCTTGCGCGCACTGCTCGACTGGAGCCATGAACTGCTGTCGCCGGACGAACAGTGCGTACTGCGCCGCTGCGCGGTGTTCGCCGGCCCGTTCTCGCTCGAGGCGGCGCTGGCGGTGGTGGGGCCGGGCGCCGCCGGCTGCGTGGACACTTGCCTGCTGAACCTGGTGTCCAAGTCGCTGGTCGCGGCCGACACCGGGGGGCCGGATCCCCGCTTCGTGTTGCTGGAAATCACCCGCGCCTACGCGATCGAACAACTGGCCGGGGATCCCGGGCGCGGCCCGCTGGCGGCGCGCCACGCGCTGTACACCCTGGGCCTGCTGGACGACTGCGAGCGGGCCCGGGACACCCTCGACCATGACGCATGGCTGGCTTGCGCCAGCCATGCGATGGGCAATCTGCGCGCCGCGCTCGACTGGGCCTTCGGACCCGGCGGCGAGCGCGCGCTGGGCGTGCGCCTGATGGCCGCGCCGGCGGTGCTGGGCGCGGGCCTGTTCGGCGAGCGGGAGCTGGAGCGCCACGTGCGCGCGGCGCTGGACGCGATCGACGCCGGGACCATCGCCGACCCGCTCGACGCGGCGCGCCTGCACGCCGCCTTGCTATCGCTGCAAGACTTAGAGGTGACTGCGATTTCACACTTCTTCACATCGGCCTCTTGATCCAAGTCATATGATCTTTATCATAAGATTGACGGGGGAGGTCGGTGATGGAGCGGGAAGGCGAGCTGCTGTTCGGCCCTTTTACGCTGTCACTCGACCGGCGCGAGCTACGCCTTGACGGGCGCGCATTGCCGCTCGGCGCCCGCGCGCTGGAATTGCTGGCGCTGCTGGCCGGGCGCGCCGGCGAGATGGTGGGCAGGGACGAGATCGTGGCTCGCCTGGCGTCCGGCGCCGACATGGATCGGAACCGGCTGCGCGCCCATATCGCCGCCCTGCGCCGCGCGCTCGGGGACGGCAAAAATGGCAGCCGCTACATCGTCAACGTGCTGGGGCGTGGCTATGTGTTCGTCGCCGCCGTGCGCCGGCGCCAGCCGCCCGCCTTGCCGACAATAACGGACCTGCCGGATGGCACCGCGCCGCTGCTGGGCCGCGAGGAGACGGTCGCCTCTCTGGCGCGCCTGGTCGGCGAGCGGCGCCTGGTCTCGGTCGTCGGCGCCGGCGGCCTGGGCAAGAGCGCGCTGGCGCTGGCGGTGGCGCGCCTTGTGGCGCCGCGCTTCGACGGCCGCGTGGCCTGGCTCGACCTGGCGCCGCTGGCCGACTGCGCCCGGTTGACGGATGCGGTGGCGGGCGCCGTGGGTCTGGCGGCGGGCGGCTCGCTCCGCGGCCTGTGCGGCGCCCTGGCGCAGCGGCGCCTGCTGCTGGTGCTGGACAACTGCGGCCACCTCGCCGACGCGGCGGCGCTGCTGGCCGAGGCGCTGCTCGGGGCCGCGCCCCGGCTGCACCTGCTGGCGACCAGCCGCGAGGCGCTGGACCTGCGCGCCGAATGGGTGCACCGGCTGGCGCCGTTGGCCTTGCCGGCGGCGCTGGAACTGTTCGCACTGCGCTGTGGAAGCCAACTCGATCCAGCCGGCCGGACCCAGGCGGCGCAACTGTGCCGCCGGCTGGACTGCAACCCCTTGCTGATCGGCCTGGCCGCGGCGCGCGCCAGGACCGGCGGCATGGCGGCGCTGGCTGGCGGGATCGAGGCGCTGTGCGATCCGGACGCGGAGGAAGACGGCCGGCATCGTTCGGCCGAGGCCGTGCTGGACTGGAGCTGGCGCCTGCTCGCGCCGCGCGAGCGCGCCGTCCTGCACCGCCTGTCGGTGTTCCGCCACAGCTTCACCCTCGACGACGCCGCCCGGGCATGCGCCTGCCCCGAGATCGACGGCGCCGCCGTGAAGTGGTGCATCTCGGGGCTCGTGGCCCGCTCGCTGGTCGAGGCCGATCATGGGCGGCAGGGCGTGCGCTACCGCCTGACGAACGCTACCCGCCATTACGCCGGAGAGGCGGTCGCGCGCGCGCAGGCGCTGGCCATCATGCCGTCGTGACCTCGTCCGTGGCGCGCATGTCGGCGTAGGCGAATCCGAGCGCCGCCATGAAGGCGGCATGGGCGTGCGCCGCCGGCACCCTGACCCTACCGAATTCCAGGTCGCGCGAGGCGCAGGCATCGTGCACCACCGTGACCTTGAAGCCGAAGTCGTTGGCGGCGCGGCTGCAGGCGTCGACGCACATATGGCTCATGGCGCCGCAGATCACGACTTCGTCGACCTCGTGGCCGCGCAGGATGTCCAGCAGCGCGGTATCGCGGAACGAGTTGATGTGGTGCTTGAGCAGCACCGGCTCGCCCTCGATCGGGGCGGCCGACGGGTGGATCGCGGCGCCGCTTGATCCGGGCGCGAAGAACGGCGCGCTGGCGGCGTCGGGGAATTCGTGGCGGATGTGGACGATCGGCGCCCGGCCGGCCCGGTAGTGGCGCAGCAGGCGGCCGACGTTGGCGCTGGCGGCCTCCATGTTCGCCAGCTCCCAGCGGCCGTTTGGAAAATAGTCGTTCTGGACGTCGAGGACGATCAGTGCTTGCTTGCTCATGATGGTTCCTCCTGGTGGTTGTGGTGGTGATGGTGGTGGTGGTCAGGGATGGCGATGGCGGCGAATTGTTCCAGCAGGTGCTCGGTCGCAATCAGCTGGATGCCGCCCGTGCGTGCGCCCTTGAGCGCCACGCGCCAGTTCTCTGTCGTTCATGCTCGCCTCGCTCTGGCGCACGCAGGCGCCGTTCTATTGGTTGACCTTGCCCGGCAGCGTCAGTTTCCCGGACGCGACCTTGAACACGTCCGCGACGCACAGCAGCGGGCTGTGGACGCTGGCATTGACCCGCAGCGCCGCCGTGACGCCGTCGAAGCTCGCCGCCTCGACCACGCCGATGTCGTCGAACGGCACCTTGACCTCGAGCGACTCGGCCTTGAATACCGGGTGCCAGCCGGGGCTGTCGAGCAGGATCGGAAACCCGGGCCAGGTCTTGGGCAGACGCGGCTTGGCGCCCTGGGGGATGTCGACCACCTTCAGCGCATCCTTGCCGCAGGCGTCGTCCCTGGTGAGCACCACCCAGTGCGAGTGCCACAGGTTGCCGTCGTTGCCGGCGTCGCCATCCCCGTTCTCGTCGTACAGCGGCGTGTCGTCGAAGTCGGGGTGGGAGGTGACGGCGAAGGCCAGGATGCCGGCCTTGCTCTCGAATCCGACCACGTAGGGATCGATGGTGGTCGGCCAGACGTAGGAGAACACCGCGCTGCCGCCCAGCTTGCCCGTCCTGGTCGGATAGGTCTTGCCGGCCTTGCCGGATACCGCCACGTGGAAGGTGGCGACGTTGCCCTCGGTGGTGATTTTGGTGTGGACGATGTCGTAGTCGGCCTTGCCGCCCTTGGCGGCAGGGGTCTGGATTCCCCCCGTATGCGGCTTGCCGCCCTGGTGGGCGGCGGCCGTGGAAGCGGCGCCGCTGGCGGCGAGGGTGAGAACGGCGGCGAGGATGGTAGGCGTGGCGGTCATGGAGGCTCCCTGTCGGTGGTGGCGTTGGCGGCGTTGGCTGCGTGCCTGTGCTGCAAACGTCACCGAGCTTAGTCGGGCCGCGGCGCGCTGGTTGTAAAGACGTGTGATGAGATGTGCGGCGCGGACGTGGGCGCAACCAATGGGCGAGATGGGACGGCTTGCGCGGGATCGAACGCACACCATTTCACAAGAATTTACTGTGGCGGGCCGCGGTCTGACCTTAGTATCGATGCATCGCCGGGGGCGGCCGTGCATCCGGCATCCACACAGGAGAGCGCCATGAAGGTCAGGGATTCCGTCGTACTCATCAGCGTGGCGAACCGGGGGCTGGGCCGCGCCTGGGCCAGGCTCCTGCTCGAAGCCGGCGCGCGCAAGGTGTATGCCGGCGCGCGCGATCCGTGCGGCATCGACCTGCCCGGCGTCATTCCCCTCGAGCTCGACATCACACGTCCGGAGCAGGTGCGGCGCGCGGCCGCCGAATGCGGCGACGTGACGCTGCTGGTCAACAATGCCGGCATCGTCCGCGGCGGCCACGTGTTCGACGACGAGGCCGTCGACCGCGCGCGGCAGGAGCTCGAGACCAACCTGTTCGGCACCCTCGCCATGTGCCGCGCCTTCGCGCCCATCCTCGGCGCCAACGGCGGCGGCGCCATCGTCAACGTGTTGTCGGCGCTGAGCTGGATCAGCATCCCGGGCGCCGCCACCTACGGCATGTCGAAGGCGGCGACCTGGTCGATGACCAATGGCGTGCGCCTCGCCCTCAAGCCTCAGGGCACGCAGGTCGTCGGCTTGCACGTGGCGTTCATGGATACCGACATGACCGCCGGCATCGACGCACCGAAGGCGCTGCCGCACGACGTCGTGGCCCAGGTCATCGCCGCCCTCGAGGCGGGACAAGAGGAGGTGCTGGCCGATGCGCTGACGCGCGAGGTCAAGCGCGGCCTGTCGCTCGAGCGCGGCGTGTACCTGGATGTGTTCGGCTGAAACGGGTGACACCGAGGCAGGATGCCAGGGCAGGATCCATCCTGTGCTGGCGCAAGCGCGCGCGGTGCACTACATTGAAACAGGGCGGCGCCGTGGGGGCCGCATCATATGGGAGCGAAACGATGAGCATTTCCAAGCCCGGGGCGAAGCGGCAGGTGAAAGCATCGCGCCGGCGGAAGAGCGGCGACCTGCAGGCGCTCGTGGACCCGCACCAGGAAGCGGCGCTCGACGAAGCGCTTGCCGAATCCTTTCCGGCCAGCGACCCCGTGGCCGTCTCGATCAGCTCGGCCGCTCCGGACGCGAATCGACGCATTGCACGATCCTCCGAATCGCCGTCATGACCCGCAAGCGTGCGCCTTTTCGGCACGGCTGACTCTACACTTGGTACTCGTTATCGGAATACACACGGTCACTTTCCCGCACGATTTCGCCATGACGTTGCAGGCAGGCGGCCGCCACCCGAGAAGGAGTCTCTACCGTGTCGACCACCATCACCATCAACGGAAACGCCGTCGCGCTCCCGGATGACCCGCGCGTGTCCCTGCTCGACTTCCTGCGCGAGCACCTGCACCTCTCCGGCACCAAGAAGGGCTGCGACCAGGGCGCCTGCGGCGCCTGCACCGTGCTGCTCGACGGCGAGCAGCGCATCCTGTCCTGCCTGGCCCTGGCCGTGCAATACCAGGGGCGCGCGATCACCTCGGTCGAGGGGCTGGCCACCGACGGCCAGCTGCACCCGCTGCAACAGTCCTTCATCGAGCATGACGGCTTCCAGTGCGGCTACTGCACGCCAGGCCAGATCTGCTCGGCGCTGGGCATGGAGGCCGAACTGCGGCGCGGCGTGCCGAGCTATGTCACCGAAGACATCGGCGCCGCCTCGATCGCCTGCAGCGAAGACGAGGTGCGCGAGCGCATGAGCGGCAACCTGTGCCGTTGCGGCGCCTACAACGGCATCGTGGCCGCGGTCACCGAACACCATGTGCAACTGCACGGCAAGGCTGCGGCCGGGGAGGCGCCATGAATCCATTCACGTTCGCCCGCGCCCTGGATGCGCAGGACGCCGTGCGCCAGGGCGCGGCGCAGGGCAGCCGCTATCTCGGCGGCGGCACCAACCTGGTCGACCTGATGCGCGAGACCATCGAACGGCCGGCGCAGCTGGTCGACGTCAGCGGCCTGTCGCAGCAGATCGAAGAACGCCCCGACGGTAGCCTGCTGGTCGGCGCCGCCGTCAAGAACACGGCGCTGGCCGAGCACCGCGCGGTGCGCGCCCGCTTTCCGCTGCTGGCGCGCGCCATCGCGTCCGGCGCCTCGGGCCAGATCCGCAATATGGCCACCATGGCCGGCAACGTCCTGCAGCGCACCCGCTGCACCTATTTCTACGACCGCGACGGCGCCCACTGCAACAAGCGCAATCCGGGCGAGGGCTGCGACGCGCTCCAGGGCGTGCACCGCATGCATGCGGTACTGGGGGCCTCGAGCGCCTGCATCGCCACCCATCCGTCGGATATGTGCGTGGCGCTGGCCGCGCTCGAGGCCGTCGTCCATCTGCAGGGCATGGGCGGGACGCGCCAGGTGCCGTTCACCGACTTTCACTTGCTGCCCGAAGACCATCCCGAGCGCGAGACCGTCCTCCAGCCCGGCGAACTGATCACGGCGATCGAGATCCCGGCGCTGGCCTGCGGCGCCAACTCGACCTACCGCAAGGTGCGCGACCGCGCCAGCTATGCCTTCGCCCTGGTGTCGGTGGCGGCCGCGCTGGAGGTGCGGGACGGGATGGTCAGCGACGTGCGGCTGGCGCTGGGCGGCGTCGCGCACAAGCCGTGGCGCGCGGCGACGCTGGAGCAGATGCTGCGTGGCCAACCGGCCGATGCCATCCATTTCGAGGCCGCGGCGCGGGCCGAGATGGCCGATGCCAGGCCCTTGCGCGACAACGCGTTCAAGATCCCGCTGGCCCAGCGCACGATGTTGGCCGTGCTCGACGGGCTGGCCACCGCGCATTCCTGAGGAGGGGAACATGAAGATCGTGCAGAACATCCAGAAGGCCGGCCAGGTGATCATGCAGAAGGCGGTGGCGCTCGCACCGGACCGCTACGGAGCGAAAGGCAAGCCCGATCCCCTGACGTCGAGCGACGATCCGCTGATCGGCGCGCCGGTATCGCGGCTGGACGGTCCCGTCAAGGTGACGGGGGCGGCCAGATATGCCGCCGAGTTCGCGCTGGACGGCATGGTGCATGGGGCCGTCGTGTACAGCACCGTGGCGAAGGGGCGCATCGCCGCCATTGACGTCGCGAAGGCCGAGGCGGCGCCCGGCGTCGTGCTGGTGATGAGCCACCTGAATGCGCCGAAGATGCAGCCGCCGCCGCTCCTGATGCGCGAGCCGCTGGGAGGCAGCGGCGATGCGCTGCCGGTATTCCAGGACGACCGGGTGCACTGGAACGGTCAGCCGGTGGCGCTGGTGCTGGCCGAGACCCGTGAGCAGGCCGATCACGCGGCGTCCCTGGTGCAGGTGCGCTACGACGCCGAGGACGGGGTGACCAGCATGGAAGCCGCGCGCGCGGCCGGGAGCCAGGTGGCCGAATTCATGGGCGCACCGCTGCAGAACGTCATCGGCGACGCCGAGGCCGCGCTGGCGTCGGCGGCGCAGCGGGTCGACCGGGTCTACCGCACCCCGCGCCAGAACCATCACGCGATCGAGCTGCATGCCGTGACGGTCGCATGGGAAGGCGACGTCCTGCGGGTCCACGACTCCACCCAGGGCGTCGTCAACGCCGCCTTCACGCTGGCCCAGGTGTTCGGCATCGCGCAGGAACAGGTGCGCGTGACGTCGCCCTTCGTCGGTGGCGGCTTCGGCGGCAAGCTGGTGTGGCGGCACCACCTGCTGGCCGCCGCCGCGTCGAAAGTGTCCGGCAGGCCGGTGCGCATCATGCTGTCGCGCGAAGGCGTGTGCCGCGCCGTCGGCGGGCGCACGACGACCGAGCAGCGGGTGGCCATCGGCGCCGACCGCGACGGCCGCTTTGTTTCCCTGATCCACAGCGGCGTGGCCGTGATGACCGAATACAATGCCATGCCCGAGCCTTTCATCCATAACGCGCGGGTCCTGTATGCGGCCCCCGCCATGAAGCTCGAGGTGCACAAGGTGACCATGAATATGGTCGCGAACGTCCCGATGCGGGCGCCGGGAGAATCGGTCGGGTCGTTCGCCCTCGAAAGCGCGGTCGACGAGCTGGCCGAGCAGCTGGGCATCGACCCGATCGAGCTGCGCCGGCGCAACGAGCCGGTGCAGGACCCGACCGAAGCAACGCCGTTCTCGTCGCGCCACCTGATCGAGGCCTATCGCGCCGGCGCCCAGGCCTTCGGCTGGCAGGAGCGGCACATGAAGCCCCGCATGCGGCAAGAGGGCGAATGGCTGGTCGGCCTGGGCTGCGCCACCGCGGTGTTTCCCTACTATCGGATGGAAGGCGGTGCGGCCCGCATCGTCCTCGCGCGCGACGGCCATGCGCGGGTGTCGGTCGGCGTGCACGAGATGGGCATGGGCACGGCCACCGCCCAGACCCAGCTGTGCGCGGTGCGCCTGGGTCTGCCGATGGAAAAGGTAAGCTTCGACTATGGCGACTCGGCGCTGCCGGGCGCGGTGCTGGCCGGCGGCTCGCAGCAGACGGCCGTGGTCGCGGCCGCGGTCAAGGCCGCCCACGCGGCGCTGTGCGCCGAGCTGCTCAAGCTGGCCGGTCGCGATTCGCCGCTGGCAGGCTTGAAGCCCGAACAAGTGCGTTCGCGCGACGGCGGCCTGTGCAAGGCCGACGACGCCGAGCGCTGGGAGAGCTACGCCGACATCCTCGCGCGGGCCGGCCGCGACGAGGTGGAGGTGACGGCCAAGGCGCCGCCGTCGCAGGAAAGCGAGCACTGGTCGATGCATTCCTACGGCGCGATCTTCTGCGAGGCGCGGGTCAATGTCGTCACCGGCGAGCCGCGCGTGACGCGCCTGCTCGGTTCCTTCGATTGTGGCCGCATCCTCAACGCCAAGACCGCCGCCAGCCAGCTGCGGGGCGGGATGATCATGGGCCTGGGCGCGGCGCTGATGGAAGCGACGCATGTCGACGAGCGCAACGGGCGTGTGGTCAATGCCAGCCTGTCGGAATACCACGTGCCGGCCCATCTGGACGTGCCGGAGGTCGAGGTGATGTGGCTCGACATTCCCGATCCGCATGCGCCGGCCGGCATGCGCGGGTCGGCGAGATCGGCATCACCGGCACGATGGCCGCGATCGCCAACGCCATCTACAATGCCTGCGGCAAGCGGGTGCGGGAGTTGCCGATCACGCTCGACAAGCTGATGTGATCGGGCGGCGAGGGCGCCCCGGCAGCTTGCGGGGCGCTCCCGGCGCTTATTTGGAGATGCGCAGGATGGCCGAGGCCAGGCGCGAGAAGCAGGGCGTCAGGTCGGCGTCGGTGGCGGCGTAGCAGTACATGCCGACCGGCTGGTTGGCATTCTGGCAGCGCTTCGGTGCATCGACGGCGTTGGCCATGCATTTCAGCACCATCTCGCCGGTATTGGCTGTATCGTGGGCGCCGGTCGACTTCAATGCCGCGCCCATGCCGAGGGTAAACACCACGATGCCCTGGTCACGTACATTCGAGGCGATCGCTTCGGCCAGGTTCCGCGAGGCGAGGTCGACGTTGCGCGAAAACAAAGCCGCGCTACTGATGTCGGCCGTCACTGCGCGCGGTAGGGTTGTCACGATGGGGAATTCACGCTTGGTGATGTCGTCGGGTTTGGCGCCGTCGTTATGGGCGTTATACCAGTCCGGCAGGCGGCGCGCCGTGTAGACGCCGTTGCGCAGCACCCTGCAGTTTTCCTTGACGATGACGTTGTCGCTGTCGTCGAGCTTGCTCAAGCCATACGTGGCGCCGGCAGAATCGATCGTGCCGGCGATGCTCTTGCCAAGCAGGTCCTTGCAGTCGCTGGTATTCGTGAAGGCCAGGAAGGTGCCCAGGGCCGTTGGTGCGCCATCCGAAAAGAACACGATCACGCGCATCGTCGAGCGGTTGGCCAGTGGCACCAGGTTCAACTGCTCGCGCGCATTCCACATGCCTTCCACCGACGCGGTGCCACCCGTGAACGCGTAGCTATTGATCTTGGTAGTCATCAGCGTGCGGTTGAAGCCGCGGGCCGACAGGTTGAATGGGACGTCGGTCTCGGCGCCTGAGGCGAAATGCACGAGCGCCACGCGGTCCTGGGTAACGTTGAACTTGTTCAGGAAGCTCTTGGCCGAGTTGCGCACGGTCGTGGCCGAGGCGCTCAGCGAACCCGAGGTATCGATCACCAACGCCATGTCCAGGTCGTTGCGGATGGTCTGCGCCGCCGCCACCGGGTCAGCGACTCGAATCCTATCACCTGCATGATCGACACCGGCATCTTCGCGTCCGCTTCGACGTCGATGATCGCCTGGCCACCCTTGAAGGTCACGTTCGTGCTCAGGATCCTCGGCGCGGAAAGCAAATAATTGGTGGGAATATTGGCCGCGAAGAAATCGGCCGCCGCGGCGCGCGCGCTGGCGGTCTGCTCCGCCTGGTTGTTGCCGGTCGTAACGGCGCGGGCGCCGGCCAAAGCGGCCGAGTCGACCGCCGCATTCAAACGTGCCTTGATGAGGTAAGCCAGCCCGGCATCGATGGTCAGGCCAACCACGCCGAGGAGGACGAGCATGGCGATCGCCACCATGATGGCGACGACGCCGCGCTGCCGGTGAAGAGTAGGACGCATATCAGAACACACTCATGGAATACAGGTCGGGCCCGAAGGTGGGCAGGGCATCCTTGCGGAAGGTAAACGCGCTCACCAGCATGTCGAATTTATAGAAGGTCTCGACCACGTAGACGATCTCTCCATCGTCGAGCTTGCCCGTCAACACGGCCACGGCGGGCCGCGACGTGCTGCTGATGCTGGAGCACTTGCCGGCGCTGCTCCACGAGCCGCAGGCATAGATCCGGCTGACCGGCTGATAGGCGGTCCGGCGGGCGCCGAGGTTGCGTGCGGCGTCGTCCCAGCGGTACTGGTCCAGCACGACGCTGCGCGTCCCGCCCGTGCCCGTCACGCCCATCACGCGCGTGATGTACAGCATGCCCTGCTGGTTGACGTTCAGCGGCGGCGCGCTTGCCATCACGGCATAGATGACGTCCTGGGCGCCGTCATCGAGATCGGTGCCGCCGCGCGCGACCAGGTTGGCACCCTCGCGCGCGATATTGGTCATGATGATGTTCGCCTGCAGGGCCCGGGCGCCGTCGATGGCGCACAGCGCCAGGATCACCAGCATGGGCAGCAGTAGGGCGAGCTCGACTGCCGCAACGCCGCGCTCGGATTTGCGGAATTTCGGTACAGTCATAACGAATTTGCGCGTTCTAAATTGCGTCATGGAAATATCTCGTTCCGCATCGTGGCCGCGACGGTGAAGCGATAGACGCCGTTGGTGAAAAAGCTCGACAGGATCGGTGTGGTCACCGGCCAGCTGCAGTCGAGCTGGATCACGAGGATATCGCCGGGTGCGCCAAACATGCCCTTGCTGTAAGTCGCGTATTTGGTGCCATTGACCGAGACCTGGGGCGAGGTGCGCTCGAACACCCCCATCGCGTTGTCGCGGATCCTGGCGATGACGACATTGGGATCGGCAGTCTGGCCCGTAATGGCGTAGCGGCCGCCTTCGCGCACCGCATATTGCATGGTCAGGGTCGCGAAGAACATCATGCTCAGTTCGATGATCGCGACCAGGACCAGCAGGAACACCGGTGCGATGATCGCCATCTCGACGATTGTGGCGCCGGATTGACGTCGGGGAAGAGAATACATCGTAATCCAGGAAATTTTACGGAAAGTATGACTTGGCATGCGGTAAGCTTCGGGTGATTCTACAGGGCAAAAATCATTTCCCGCATCGCTTTTAGAAAGGATTCAACGCCCCTGTCGGCGCCGCACAACATGAATTGGCTAGCTAGCATCGTCCCTTCCTTCCTACGTTCACCGGTCCGCGCGCGCGCGGGCCAGTCAAATGCCGAGCAGCGCGTGGCTTCCGCCGACGCCGAGGTGTGGATGGTGTTCGGCATGCGCGTGCTGCTGGCCGTGTCGGCGCTGCTCACCCTGTACATCGGGCCGGGCGGCGTGACGGTGCCGGGCGAATGGACCTGGGCCGTGTTCGCGGCCTATGTCCTGCACAGCCTGACCCTGCTGGCGATCGCCGGCTACCGCGCCGGCTTTTCGCACGGTCCCCTGGTGTACTGGATCGACATCGCCTGGTATGGCCTGATCGTCTGGGCGAGCGGCGGCAGCGCGAGTCCCTTCTTCTCGTTCTTCTTCTTCGCCATCCTGGCCGCCTCGTTCCGCCACGGCTTCGACGCTGGCGCCAAGCTCACCCTCGGTTCGGTCGGCGTGGTGGCGCTATCGGTGCTGGCTGCGCAGGGTCTGGCGTCGCTGCATATCCTGTTGTTGCGCGCGACCTTCGTGCTGGCGCTCGGCTATATGGTCGCGTTCTGGGGCGGGCTGGCGGTCGACCAGCGCCGCCGCCTGGCGCTGCTGCGCGACGTCAGCCGCCTGTCCAATCCGCGCTTCGGCGTCCAGCACACCCTGGATTCGCTGATGGTAAAGATCCTGCGCTTCTATGGCGGCGACAGCTGCGTGCTGCTGATGCAGGACAGCCATGAGCGCTGGGTCATGAGCACCGCCCACCATCCGAAGAGCGGGCGTGCGATCAGCCGCAGCCGGCCGGATGCGGCCGATATCGAGCCGCTGCTCGGGCTCCAGGATGGCGCCACCCTGTTCCAGGCGCCGCCGCGCCACTTCGGCCTGTTCGTGCTGGGTCGCGCCACGGCGCTGCACCAGGGCAAGGACAGGCGCGACTGGCTCAAGGCCGACCCCGGCGCCTGCGGCCACGTCGCCGACCTGCTCGACGCCGGGGGCTATGTCAGCACCTCGCTGCCGCTGCGCAAGGGCAGCGGCCGCATCGTCGTCACCGGCTCCCGGCTCAAGCGCAGCGACGCCAGTTTCCTGAAACATATCGTGCAGCAGGCCTTCCCGGTCATCGAAACCATCGACCTGCTCGACCGCCTGGCGTCGGAAGCGGCCTTCCGCGAGCGCCAGACGATCGCCCGCGACTTGCACGACAGCACGATTCAGCCGTATATTGGCCTGCGCCACGCGGTAGCCGCGATCCGCAACCAGGCCGGGGATGACAGTCCGGTCGCGCCCGAGCTCGACCGCCTGATGGCCATGTGCTCGGGCGTAATCGGCGACATGCGCGACTTCGCCCAGCGTTTTCGCAGCGGGCGCCAGGAAGAACCGGAGCTGCTCATCGCGCTGCGGCGCCAGCTGCACCAGGTCGAGACCTTTTATGGCCTTGACGTGATGCTGGAAATGCATGCTGGCAGCGCCATCAACGACCGCATGGCGGCCGAGGTGTTCCAGATCGTCACTGAGGGCATCAGCAATATTTGCAAGCATACGCGGGCGCGCACGGCCGGCGTGGTGGTCGAAGAAGAGGGCGGCACGCTCGCCATCGATATTTTCAACCCCGCGGCCGTGGCCGGGCAGGCCGCGGCGCCGTTCTTGCCACGCTCGATCGCGGAGCGGGTTCAGGGCCTGGGAGGCAAGCTGGAGGTCGAGGCCGACGGCCGCCAGACCCTGCTGCGCATTCGTATTCCGATCTGAACACCCGACGTTTCAAGGAAAAACATGACCATTCGTATCCTGCTGGTCGACGACCATAAAACCATGTTGTGGGGCCTCGAGCGCCTGATCCAGGCCGAGGGCGATGCCTTCCAGCTGGTCGGCAGCGCCAGCGACGGCATCGAGGCCAGGGCCTTGTGCGCCGAGTTCAGCCCCGACATCGTGCTGCTCGACCTCGACCTCAGAGGCAGCAGCTCGATCGATTTCATTCCGGCGTTGCTGCAGAACGGCACCAGCAAGGTCGTCATCCTGAGCGCCAACCGCGACCAGGCGACGCTGGCGGCGGCGGTCAAGGCCGGCGCCCGCGGGGTAGTCAGCAAGGAGGCGCCGACCGACGATGTGCTGGCGGCCGTACGCAAGGTGCATGGCGGCGAGCTATGGCTCGACCAGACGCTGATGCAGGTCTTGCTGGGACAGCTGGTAGCCCCAAGCCCGAAGGCCGACCCGGAGGCCCAGCGCATCGCCTCGCTGACGGCGCGCGAACGCGAGGTGATCGGCATGATCGTGCAGGGCAAGGGCGCCCTGAACAAGGACCTGGCCGAACGCGCTTTCATCTCGGAGCGCACGCTGCGTAATCATCTGACCACGATCTACCAGAAGCTCGACGTGGCGAATCGCCTCGAGCTGTACGTCTACGCTACAAAGCACGGTCTGTCCTGACCGTCACTCCGCCGGTTCCCTCCCGGACCGCGGCATCCCCCTTGTCATCCCCCTCCCACACGGCGTCTAGGACATATGTCCTAGACCGCCACGGCAAGAAGTCCCCCTCAAAAAGGTAGTTTTGACGGATGGCAACGAAAGTGCCGATCCGTATGATTCAACTCATGCGCTGCGTTTCGTTTCATGCGGAACGGCGGCAAGAGGACAGGAGCGAATGTGTACGACAAGGAAGATAACCCGGAGCAGCATTACGAAAGAAGCGGCAACCCGGCGATGTCGTACCTGGTCCTGAGCGTCCTGCTCGCAGTCGTCTGCTTCATTGCGGCATTGGCCGTGTGGACGAGCGCATAAAAGCCCAACTCATTCATATCACTGAAAGGAACTACCATGAACTTCATCGCCAACCTGATCAAAGAAGAAGACGGCGTCACCGCGATCGAGTACGCACTGATCGCCTCGCTGATCGCCGGCGTCATCATTGCCGCAGTCAGCCTGCTGGGTGGCAACATCAGCACCCTGTTCAATACCCTGGCGGACCGCATTAAGGCCAAGACCCCGACCACCGCTTAATACCTGGCGCTACGGCCGCCCTCGGGTGACCACTGTCCGGCACTAGATTTTCGTGCCGGATTTTTTTTGACCGGAGCCCAACTTGACAAGCCTGCCACATCTGCTGCCGCTCTTGATTCTGCTAGCCCTGCTCGGCGCCGCCGTCTGGCACGACGTGCGCGTGCGCCGCATCCCGAATGCCGTCGTGTTCCCCGGCATGCTCGCGGCTTTCGCGCTGCACGCGATGCTGCCGGCCGGGCAGGGCCTGTTCGCTCCGCAGATGGGCGGCCTGGGCCTGCTGCAGTCGCTGGGCGGTTGGGGCCTGGGCCTGGCGCTGCTGCTGCCGATGTACGCGCTGCGCCTGATGGGCGCCGGCGACGTCAAGCTGCTGGCGATGGTGGGCGCCTTCGTCGGCGCCGGCCAGATCCTGACGGTCGGCCTGATCACCCTGGCGGCCGGCGGCGTGCTGGCGCTGGCCTTCGCCGCCTGGCAAGGCCAGCTGCGCCGCCTGGTGGGCAACGCCTGGCATATGGCGCTGCACAGCGCCTACTCGGCTCTGGCCGGCAGCATCGCCGCACCGGTGACGCCGCCCGAGGCGGCCAGCGGCCGCCTGCCGTACGCGGTGGCGATCGCCGCCGCCACCGTCGGCTGCGTGCTGTGGATTGGCGTGCATGGGGAGTTGCCGCTGTGAGCCAAATCTCGAGCAAGGCCCTGCCGGCCCCGGCGGACGCCCGTGCGCCGCGCACCGTGGAAGATACCGGCCTGCCGTTCCTGTTCCTGGCCGAACTGATCTCGAAAGTGCTGTTCCAGCGCGGCCAGCTGCGCCTGGCCGAACTGGCCAGCCACCTGAAGCTGAACGTCAGCGTCATCGATCCGCTGGTCGCCTTCCTGCGCGCCGAGAAGCTGTGCGAGATCGCGCGGGTGGGAAACAGCGGCACCGACGCCGACCTGTCGTACATCCTGACCGACGCCGGCCGCGCGCGCGCCGCCAACGCGGTCGCCCGCAACGCCTATGCGGGACCGGCGCCGGTGACCCTGGCGGCCTACACCGCCCAGGTGAAAGCGCAGAGCGTGGCGGCGATGCAGGTGACGCGCGGCGCGATGGCGGCGGCCTTCGACGGCGTCGTGGCCAACCCGCTGGTGCTGGACCAGCTGGGCGCAGCGATGAATTCGGGCCGCGCGATTTTCTTGCACGGGCTGGCCGGCAGCGGCAAGACCTATCTGGCCGAGCGCCTGCGCGACCTGCTGGTCGGCACGGTCTCGGTGCCTTACGCCCTGATGGTGGACGGCGAGGTGATTCCCTTCTTCGACGCCGTGCAGCACGTGGCGGCGGACGAAGGCGTAGCGACCGGCCTTGGGCTGGATCGCGGCAGCGCGCCCGACGCGCGCTGGGTGCGCGGCGTGCGCCGTCCGGCGGCGCTGGCCGGCGGCGAGCTGACCCTGGACATGCTGGACCTGCGCTTCGACCCGCACACCCGCCTGTACCAGGCGCCGCCGCACCTGAAGTCGAACAACGGCATCTTCATCATCGACGACCTGGGGCGCCAGCGTTGCACCCCGGAAGCCCTGATGAACCGCTGGATCGTGCCGATGGACCGCAGCGTCGATTACCTGACCCTGCACACCGGCCACAGCTTCCAGATTCCGTTCGACGTGATCGTCGTGTTCTCGTCGAACTTCGTGCCGCAGCGCCTGTCGGACGGCGCATTCCTGCGCCGCCTGGGCTACAAGATCGAGGTGCCGCCAGCGTCGCTTGACGAATACGCGACCCTGTTCCGCCAGGCCTGCGCCTCGGCCGGCGTGGCCTTCGATGGCGCTGCCTTCGACTACCTGCTGGCGCGCCACGGTGAGCGCAAGGTGCCGCTGCTGGCCTGCTACCCGCGCGACCTGGTGCGCCAGTTGCGCGACCTGGCGCGCTACGAGGAACGCGTCCCCATACTCAATCGCCAGACCCTCGACTGGGCCTGGGATAACTATTTCGCCGCCGGCGCCGCCGGCCGCCCCTTGGAGCTTGAGCGCCGCGAACGCGGCGCCGTGGAGTACAACAATGCGTAAATCTGTGACAAGTTCGCGAGCCTTCCTGATCATCGGCGTGGCCATGGCGCTCGCGCTGGGCGCGGTCGTGATGGCCGCCAAGTGGATGGGTGAGCAAGGCCCGTCGGGCACCCGCGTGGTGGTGGCGGTCGCCAACATCAACCAGGGTGCGCGCCTGGCGCCCACCAGCCTGCAGCTGGCCGACTGGCCGGCGACCTCGGTGCCGCCCGGCGCGATCCTTGATCCCAAGTCTCTCGAAGGCCGCGTCGCACGCACCGAAATCCTGGTCGGCGAGCCTGTCACCGAATCGAAACTGGCGCCGAAGGGCACGCTGGGCGGCCTGTCGGCCGTGGTCAGCGCCGGCAAGCGCGCGATGACGGTGCGCGTCAACGACGTGGTCGGCGTGGCCGGCTTCGCGCTGCCCGGCAACTACGTCGACATCCTGGTCAACCTGCAGGCCACCGGCAGCGACCTGGCCGCCTCGCCATCGATCTCGAAGATCGTGCTGGAACGGATCCTGGTGCTGGCCGTGGCCCAGGAATCGACGGTCGACGACAGCAAGCCGCGCGTCGTGAACGCAGTCACCCTGGAGCTGACCCCGGACCAGGTGGAAAAACTCGACCTGGCGCGGTCGATCGGCGAACTGTCGCTGGTGCTGCGCAACCAGGTCGACCCGCAGCCGGCGGCCACCAACGGCGCCACCCGCGAGTCGGTGCTGGGCCTGCCCGAGCGCAGCCAGGCGCCTGCGGTAGCCCACGAACCTGTCCATGATCCGGCGCCCCGTGCTGCTGCTCCGGTGCGCCAGAGCGCCGCGCCACGCAACGACGGTGTGCTCGTCATCCGCGGCCTGGACGCCGCTTCGCAAAGCTTTTAATCGAGATCTGCCATGAACCAATCGTTCAACAAGACCCTGCTGGCTTCGAGCCTGACCCTGGCGCTGGCCATGCAGGCCGGCCTGGCATCCGCCGCTGACTGCATCGACCTGCGCAGCGACGCCGCTCCGCGCCTGGAACTGGTGCGCGGCAAGTCGGTCATCAAACGCTTCTGCACGCCGGCCAGCCAGGTCACGGTGGGCGACCCGAAGGTCGCCAACGTGGTGGTCCCGAACTCCGGTGAAGTGGTGATCGTGGCGCGCAGCGTCGGCACGACGAACCTGATCGTGTCCGGCCGCGACAAGCGGTCGACCGTGATCGACATCGCCGTCGGCCTCGATACCTTGGCCCTGCGCAGCCAGTTCGACACGCTGTTCCCGCAAGAGAAGGATGTGCGCATCGGCAGCAGCGGCAATGCCCTGATCCTGTCGGGCATGGTGAGCGACGCCGCCGTCGCCAGCCAGCTGGTGGAGCTGGCGACCGCCTTCCAGGCCGCCGCTGCGCCGTCCGGCACCGACGCAGGCGCCGGCGTTGGTGCTGCCGCAGGCAGCCCGTCGCCGTCCGGCGTCGGCGCTCCCCCGGCGGCGGCAGGCGGCGCATCGACCGCGTCCACCGGCGCCAAGGTGCTCAATATGCTGTCGATCGCCGCCCCGCAGCAGGTCATGCTCGAAGTGAAGATCGCCGAGGTGTCGAAGTCGCTGGTCGACCAGCTGGGCGCCAAGGCCGGCTACACCAAGACCAATGGCAGCTGGACCTACGGCGTGGTTTCGAGCCTGCTGAGCGGCGGCGCCGGTTCGATCGGCGGCGTCGGCACCGGCATCAAGGAACTGACGATCGACGGCGAGAAGCGCGACGGCCTGGTCAAGATCCTGGCCGAGCCGAACGTGATGGCCGTCAGCGGCCAGGAAGCGAGCTTCCTCGCCGGCGGCAAGATCTTCATCCCGGTCGCCCAGTCGTCCGGCGGCGGCACGCCGACCATCACGCTCGAAGAGAAGGAATATGGTGTCGCCGTGAAGTTCACGCCGACCGTCCTGGCCGGTGGCCGCATCAACCTGCGCGTAGCGCCGGAAGTATCGGAACTGAACCGCGAAGGCATCGGCATCTCGGCGGGCGGCAGCGGCAACGCGAGCGCGATCCTGCCGTCGTTCACCACCCGCCGCGCGTCGACCACGGTGCAGCTGCTGGACGGCCAGAGCTTCGCCATCGGTGGCCTGATCCGCAATAACGTGACCAGCAATATCAAGCGCTTCCCCTTCCTGGGCGAAGTCCCGGTGCTGGGCACGCTGTTTCGCAGCAGCGACTTCCAGAACGACCGCACCGAGCTGGTGTTCATCGTGACGCCGCGCCTGGCCAAGCCGATGGAAGCCGTGCCGGCGCTGCCGACCGACCACTACGTGCAGCCGAGCCGCACCGAGTTCCTGCTCGGCGGCCAGCATGAAGGCAAGCGCGCGACTGCCACTTCGAAGGAATGACCATGAAAACCATCCTGTGCGCCAGCCTGCTGGCTTCCCTGGGCATCCTGGCCGGTTGCGCCACCGACGGCCCGGCCACCAATGGCGACAGCGTGCGCGCGATGATCGCCAGCCAGGCCATGCCGCCGCAGCCGCGCGTGGAGCGGGGCAGCGACGCCCGCGCCGCCGTCGCGGCCTATGCCAATTACCAGAACTCGTACGTGACGCCGACCTCGCAGGGCGACGCCAGCGCCTTCGGTAAATAAGAGAGCAGAGAGCCAGCATGAAGATCGCAGTCCTTTCGCGCGACGAGCGCCACCTGATCGAACTGTCGCGCCAGTTGCGCGCGCGGCCGGGCAGCGACGAAGTCGACATGATCGCCGGCACCGCCGCGCGCCTGTCGACCATGGCCGACGAGGCCGTGCCCGACCTTCTGATCGTCGATGCGCCGCGCGCCGACGAAGGGGAGCTCGACCAGCTGGAGCGCCTGGGCCACCTGTTCCCGCGCATGGCCTTCATCGTGCTGTCCGAAGACCAGTCGCAGGACTTCCTGCTGCGCGCGATGCGTGCCGGCGTGCGCGAAGTGCTGGCGGCGCGTCCGCTGCCCGCCGACCTGGTCGCGGCGGTCGACCACGTGGCCGAGAAGCTCGGCAGTCAGGGCGCGGCCCAGGGCCGGGTGCTGGCCTTCATTTCGTGCAAGGGCGGCAGCGGCTCGACCTTCCTGGCCACCAACCTGGCCTATGCCCTGAGCGCCGGCGGCGCCAAGCGGGTGGCGCTGATCGACATGAACCTGCAGTTCGGCGACGCCTCGCTGTTCGTCTCGGACAGCAAGCCGCTGGCCACGCTATCCGATGTCGCGACCCAGATCCACCGCCTGGACCCGTCCTTCCTGTCCTCGAGCATGGTGAGTGTGACGCCGAATTTCAGCGTCCTGGCCGCGCCGTCCGACCCGGCCCACGCCAGCGACGTCAAGCCCGAGCACATCGACGCCATCATCAAGCTGGCGCGCCGCCAGTACGATTTCGTCGTGCTCGACGTCGGCCGCAGCCTGGACCCGGTCAGCATCCGCGCGCTGGACCATGCCGACACCATCTACCCGGTGCTGCAGACCACCTTGCCCTACATCCGCGACGGCAAGCGCCTGTTGACCGTGTTCCGCAACCTGGAATACGGCAACGACAAGGTCGAGCTGATCGTCAACCGCCACGACAACAACAGCGACATCCGGCTGAAGGACCTCGAGGAGGCGTTCGACACGACCCACCTGCGCACGATGCCGAACCACTACGACGCCGCCGCCAAGTCGGTCAACCAGGGCGTGCCGGTCACGCGCCTGGCGCCGGACAGCCAGCTGAGCATGGCCTTGATGACCATGGCGCGCGGCCTGACCGGCGAAGCCGAGCCGGTGCAGGGCGCGGGCCTGATGGCGCGCCTGTTCAAACGCAGGAAGAGCGACGTCTGACCGGCGTCCGAGATAGAGAACAACCGAGATGAACATGATGCCCCCATCCTCCCTGCGTGAACGCCTGGCCAGCATGAACGGCGGCGCCAGCACCGGCGTTGGCTCCGGCGCCGTCGCGCGTCCGGTCGCCCAGCGCGGCGGCCCGATCGACAACCGCGCCTACCACCAGCTCAAGGCCCGCATCCACGAGGCGCTGCTCGACCGCGTCGACCTGGAGAGCATGCAGCGCCTGAACCAGGACCAGATCCGCCAGGAGCTGCGCCTGCTGGTCGAGCGCCTGCTCGAAGAAGAGATGGTGGTCATCAACGACGCCGAGCGCAAGACGCTGACGCGCGACATCCAGAACGAGATGCTCGGCTTCGGCCCGCTGGAGCCGCTGCTGGCCGATCCGAGCGTGTCGGACATCCTGGTCAACACCCACAAGCAGGTCTACGTCGAGCGCCGCGGCAAGCTGGAACTGACCGACGTCACCTTCACCGACGACGCCCACCTGATGAAGATCATCGACAAGATCGTCTCGCGCGTGGGCCGCCGCATCGACGAATCGAGCCCGATGGTCGACGCGCGCCTGCCGGACGGCTCGCGCGTGAACGCGATCATCCCGCCGCTGGCGATCGATGGCCCCGTGATGTCGATCCGCCGCTTCTCCGCCGATCCGCTGCGCCTGGCCGACCTGGTCTCCTACGGCAGCATGACGGCCGACATGGCCGAGGTGCTGCAGGGGCTGGGCAAGGCCAAGGTCAATATCCTGATCTCGGGCGGCACCGGCAGCGGCAAGACCACCATGCTCAACGTGATCTCGGGCTTCATCAGCCACAGCGAACGCGTGGTGACGGTGGAAGACGCGGCCGAGCTGCAGCTGCAGCAGCCGCACGTGGTGCGCCTGGAAACGCGTCCCGCGAATATCGAGGGCAAGGGCGAGGTGAGCCAGCGCGCGCTGGTCAAGAACGCGCTGCGGATGCGCCCCGACCGCATCATCCTGGGCGAGGTGCGCGGTGAAGAGGCGATGGACATGCTGGGCGCCATGAACACGGGCCACGAAGGCTCGATGGCGACCATCCACGCCAACACTCCGCGCGACGCCCTGACGCGCCTGGAAAACATGATCAGCATGGCGGCGCCGAACCTGCCGCCGAAGGCCATGCGCCAGCAGATCGCATCCGCGGTCGGCGTCGTTGTCCAGGTCTCGCGCCTGACCGACGGCAAGCGCAAGGTCCTGTCGATCTCGGAAGTGACGGGGATGGAAGGGGAGGTGATCACGATGCAGGAGATCTTCACCTTCCGCCAGACCGGCGTGGCCGACGACGGCGCCGTGATCGGACAATCGAGCGCCACCGGCGTGCGCCCGCATTTCGCCGAGCGCCTGCGCACCTTCGGCGTGAACCTGGCGCCCCACATCTTCGAGCCGCGCTTCTGAGCGCGCCTTTCGAAAGCCGATATGGACACCACCTTCATCCTGTTCATCCTGATGCTGTTCGCGGCCGTCATGCTCCTGGTCTGGGGCGTGTACGCCGCCTGGCAGGCCAGCCGCGATCCCGAGGCCGAGCGCGTCGCCCGCCGCCTGCGCAGCGTCATCAAGAGCGACACCCGCCAGGAAGACGTCACCATCACCAAGGATCGCCGGCTGTCCGACAACCCCGATCTCGAACCGCTGCTGCGCCGCCTGCCGCTGGTGCTCCGCTTCGACCGCATGCTGGTACAGGCCGGCAGCGCCCAGCTGGTGGCCTCGCTGCTGGCGGTGTGTGCGGCCTGCTTTGGCGCCGGCCTGGTGGCCGCACTGGCGCTGCGCCTGCCGTTGCCCGCGGTGCTGGGCTGCGCTGTTGGAGCGGCCGGCCTGCCGCTGTTGCGCCTGCTGCGCGCGCGCGACCAGCGCATGGTGCGCTTCGAGCGCCAGCTGCCCGAGGCGCTTGACATGATGGGCCGCGCGATGCGCGCCGGCCATGCCTTCCCGACCGCGCTCAAGCTGGTGGCCGACGAAGTAGCGGCGCCGCTGGGCGAGGAATTCAAGACCGCCTTCGACGAAGTGAACTTCGGCGTTTCGATGGCCGATGCACTGAACAACCTGGCGCAGCGCGTGCCGAGCATGGACTTGCAATACTTCGTGGTCGCGGTGCTGATCCAGCGCGAGAGCGGCGGCAACCTGACCGAGCTGCTGACCTCGATCTCGGGCATCGTGCGCGACCGCCAGAAGCTGGCCGGCCAGGTGCGCGTGCTGTCGGCCGAAGGGCGGATCTCGGCCTGGGTGCTGTGCCTGCTGCCGTTCGGCGCCGGCATCATGATGTACGCGGTCAATCCGGAAACGATGGGCGTGCTGGTGAACGATCCGGTGGGGCGCCAGCTGACAGGCGCGGCGCTGGGCATGATGGCTTTCGGCGTGCTGGCGATCCGCAAGATCGTGCGCATCCGCATGTAAGAACTTTCAGGATTCAAGAAAATGACGATGCCTCAAATCGTGATGCTGGCGGCGATGTTCGTGCTGGTGTTCGGGATCGCCGTGGCGGCCATGATGCTGCTGACGCGTGACCCCGTGAAGGCGCGCCTGGTGGCGCTCGACGAGCGCGACACGCCACGGGCCGGCCGCGCCGAGGGCTGGCGCGAGCGCCTGGCGCGCCTGGCCGAGCCACTGGCCAGGCTGTCGGTGCCGGCCGAAGGCTGGGAAACCTCGCCGGTGCGCCTTCGCTTCATCAACGCCGGCTGGCGCGCGCCGTCGGTGCCGGGCCTGTTCCACGCCGGGAAAACCGCGCTGACGATCGGCCTGCCGCTGATCGTGTATATCGCGCTGCCGCACCATAACGAGCGGCCGCTGGTGCTGACTTTCCTGTACCTGGTGGGCTCGGCCGCCATCGGCTACTACGTGCCGGACATCGCCCTCAAGCGCCGCATCGCCAACCGCCAGCGCGAGATCTTCGAAAACTTTCCCGACGCGCTGGACCTGATGACGGTGTGCGTCGAGGCGGGCCTGGCGATGGACGCCGCACTGGCGCGGGTCGGCAACGAGATCGGCCTGAAAAGCCCGGTACTGGCCGAGGAACTTCAGCTGGTGACGCTGGAACTGCGCGCCGGCAGCAGCAAGGAAAAAGCGTTGCGCAACCTGGCGCTGCGCACCGGCGTCGAGGACGTCGATGCGCTGGCCAAGATGCTGATCCAGGCCGAGCGCTTCGGCACCAGCATCGGCACCGCGCTGCGCGTGCAATCCGAACAACTGCGCACGCGGCGGCGTCAGCTGGTCGAGGAAAAGGCGGCGAAGATCGCGACCAAGCTGCTGTTTCCGCTGATTTTTTGTATCTTCCCGGCGCTGCTGGTCGTACTGCTGGGGCCGGCGGTGTTGCAGATCATGCGTTCGGTGATGACGGTGGCCACATGAGGCCAAGATAGATGATTTGTGAATGGCGATCATCATGGATCGCAATTTGATTTCTATCTTGAAGGGCGCATACTGGTGTCATACCAGTTCACATCCGAAAGAGAAGATCATGTCCACCCTGTCGCTTCGCCCAAGCCTCGCCGTCCAACTGTCGGCCTTTGCCGCCACCCTCGCCAACTTCGTGCGTGCCAAAGCCGCGCCTGGCGCCGTCGCCCGCAGCGCCGACGCGGGCGATGTCTGGGCGCTGTACCGCATGACCCGCGGGGCCGACGCCGTCTCGCCGGCAGTCGCCCGCCGCCTGGAGGCGCACGCGCAGTCGAAATAATCCACGTCGCGCCCAGTATGAACGCCCCGCCCAGAGCGGGGCGTTTTGCTTTGGCGGTCGCTTCTACCTCGGAAAAAAATAGTACGGTCGGGCTGATCAATAAGATTTTATGCGGGAGATATATGCAGTGACCGGCATAAGCAATCGACTTTCCTCGCGACTACCTGTCTCCATCAATTCGTTGCCAATAAATGAAGCTTCGTTATTGAAAAAGAATTTGTGGCGATATTGAATCTCCGAACTGGCCGCAAGAATGGTGAATATTCACCTCGATATTTCAATGCCGGCCGCTTTAATCTACATTCTCGTGACATTCTCACCGGCGAGGCGGCGGCGAATATCGAATCCAGGCGAATTCCGCAGGCCGCGGCCTGCCTTTCGCGCGTGGAGGATAGCCGAGCCAGGCCATCGCTGACAAGCTGTTTTTGGCAATCGGCGATAAAAAAATATCTGCAAAGTATGTGGAGTTTTTTTCTCGCAGCATGCATCATATTCACCTGTGCCATTGGTGATTCCATTCAAAAAGCGAGGTCTGTTGCTGTCGATCTTCATTGATTGTGGCATCGCTGTGGAATCCGGCTTGCCCGATAAACTTGGGTAGTAATTACATGATGCGGGGCCGCTTGTAATACAAGGGTCAAAGCGCACATACAGGGATGTCTTTCGGCAGGCGTCACGCGCTCGCCGGGGAATAATAACGGCCGTTTGTTCAGAAAGTATATGATTGACCGCGCAATCAGTCAGATAGCGGCGCAACTCAATGAATACCTGAGAGGCCTGCTCGGAACGTCCGAAGATATCGTCGTGGTCTCGAATCTGCTGGGCCCCGACGGCGCGCCGGCGCCGAACGTCAATAATCGGGTGATCCTGTTCCTGACCTCGATCGAGAGGGATACGCTGTCCCAGCGTCCGCCCGAAAGCCGCGGCATGGCGTTTTCCGGCTCCCAGCCCCTGTTTCTGAATATCTACCTGATGGTGGCGGCCAATTTCACGGGTGCGAACTATCCGGAATCCCTCAAATTCCTGTCGCTGGTCATCGGATTCTTCCATCGCCAGCCGGTGATCGATCACGCCAATTCGCCCGACCTCGACCAGCGCATCAGCAAGCTGGTGCTTGACATCGAGAATACCTCGCCCCAGGCCATGAGCAATATCTGGGGCGTGCTCGGCGGGCGCTACCTGCCGTCGGTGCTGTACCGCGTGCGCATGGTCGCCGTCGGCGGCGGCGACATCCAGGGCCGGATCTCTCCGGTCACCGCGCCGGATGCGGCCGCCAGCTATCGCCCGGCGGACACCCCATGAGCGCCTACCGCGAGTGGTTCCGCTTCGACGTCGAGCATGCCTACCATGGGGGGCGCTTCGGCGGCTGGCGCGCGCTGCCGGACGAGCCGACCGGCCGTCTGCTGAAGCGCGCCGGCGCCTTGATGCGCCAGGTGGAGGGCGGCGTCGTGGTGCTGGTTCCCGAGCGCGACTGGGACCTGCTGCCCGCGCAGGACGACGCCGTCCTGGTGTTCGAGGTGCGGGTCGACGATCCGTTGTTCGGCAGCTACACCTTCCTCCAGCCGGCGCGCGGCCAGGCCGTGCTGGCGGACGGCCGGCAGGCGGTGCGCGAGCCGTCTGGGGCGTGGCGCCTGCATGGCGGCGAGCTGCTGGGCGAAGAGGCGCTGGTGCCGGACCTGCCGCGCCGGCCCGGCGCGCCGCGGCCGGCGCTGTTGCTGCGGATAGACCCACCGGTGCCTTCGGCGCCGCCCGATGCCGCCGCGCCCGATGCGGCTCCGCGCTACGTCGTGCGCCTGGGCGCCGCGGCCAGCCACTGGAAGTATTACCTGATGGATGGACTCGCCGAGCGCGCGCTGTCGATCGTCGATCTCGACGACGAGGTGGAATTCAGGCGCGTCGATGGCGCCGGCCTGGATGGACGGAAGGCCGCCGTATTCGTGTCCGACCGCGCGCTTGCGCTGCGCGCGCGCTCGGCGCGCCGCTTCCAGCTGCGCGAGCTGGCGGCATTCGGCGACAAGGTGCTGGTGAAGAGATTGCCCGTGGCGTGCGCGGGCATCCGTCGCAAGGCGGAGGTCGATGGACACGCGGTGCTGGTATCGGAAATTTTTGTCAATTATTAACTTGCGGAGCTGAGGACGTGGCATACAAAACCCCTGGTGTATATATCCTAGAGAAGGACGCCTTCCCGAATTCGGTCGTGGAAGTGGCCACCGCCGTCCCGGCGTTCATCGGCCATACCGAAAAGGCCGACAACAAGGGCACGACGCTGAACCGGAAGGCGTGGCGCATCACGTCGATGACCGAGTTCATCGACTACTTCGGCGGTCCGCCGGCGGCGCGCTTCAACCTGGCCGAGGTCGACCTGAAGGATGCCGGCGACGACGACATCGTGGTGCCCGATCCGGCCAACCCGACCGGCCCGCGCAAGGCTTACCGCATGAGCCAGGACAGCGGCGCCTACCTGCTGTACTACAGCATGCAGCTGTTCTACCAGAATGGCGGCGGCCCCTGCTACGTGGTGTCGGTGGGCGGCTACGGCGACGCCATCGAGGCCGATCCGATCGTGGCCGGCCTGGACGTGCTGCGCAAGGAACAGGAACCGACCATGGTGGTCGTCCCCGACGCCATGCTGCTCAAGGGTACCGAGGACAGCCCGGGCGCGAGCGCGATCGCGGTGCAACAGGCCGTGCTCCAGCACTGCGGCGAAGTGATGAAGAACCGTTTCGCCATCCTCGACGTCTACGACGGCTGGCGCGACCGCAAGGATCCGGCCGGCGATCCGATCGCGAAGTTCCGCGATGCGCTGGGCGTGAACAACCTGCACTTCGGCGCTGCCTACTATCCGTGGGTCGACACGACCATCGTGCCGGAGACCGCGCTGAGCTTCCTGAACCTGAACGACAAGGGCCTGCTCAAGACCCTGCTCACGGCCGACATGAAGCTCGACCCGGCCAAGGCGCCGGTCGATCCGATTCCGCGCAAGGGCTTCGACGAGAAGGTGACGGCGGTGAACAACCTGGACGCCACCTGGGAGATCGACGGCCAGCGCTACCAGAACGACGGCGACATCGCCAAGGCTCAGCTGGACCTGCACCAGCTGCTGGCCAAGTTCAGCCCCCTGTACGCCAGCCTGATGGGCCGCCTCGCGCGCCGCCTGAACCGCCTGCCGCCGGCGGCGGCCATGGCGGGCGTCTACACCAGCGTCGACAACGGCCGCGGCGTGTGGAAGGCCCCGGCCAACGTCAGCCTGAATTCGGTGATCGCGCCGGTGGTCAGCATCAGCCACGCCGAGCAGGAAGACCTGAACGTCACCACCTCGGGCAAGTCGATCAACGCGATACGCGCCTTCATCGGTTCGGGCGTGCTGGTATGGGGCGCGCGCACCCTGGACGGCAACAGCCTCGACTGGCGCTACATCAACGTGCGCCGCACCATGATCATGCTCGAGGAGTCCCTGCGCCTGGCGATGGCCGCCTACGTGTTCGAGCCGAACACCGCCAACACCTGGGTCACGGTCAAGGGCATGGCGAGCAACTTCCTGACCGGTATCTGGAAGCGCGGCGGCCTGGCCGGCTCTTCGCCGAGCGACGCCTTCAGCGTGTTCTGCGGCCTGGGCGAGACCATGACGCCGGAAGACATCCTGGAGGGAAGGATGAACATGACGATCCTGGTCGCCCTGTCGCGTCCGGCCGAGTTCATCGAGATCACCTTCCAGCAGCAGATGCAGAAGTCGTAAGCCCGCAGGCCGCGACACCCAACCACCTTATTGAACATAGCATAGCGAGGATACGATGGCAGACGACGGCTCCGCACAATCCAAGAACCTGTGGCCGCTCCCCAAGTTCTATTTCGAAGTGAAATGGGACTCCGAAGTGATGTCCTTCCAGGAGGTCAGCGGCCTCCAGGTCGAGATGGAAGAGCTCAAGTACCGCGCCGGCGACAGCAAGTCGTTCGGCGTGATGAAGATGCCGGGCATGATGAACGTCGGTAACGTGACCATGAAGAAGGGCGTCTACAAGGGCGACAACAAGTTCTGGGACTGGTTCAACGAGATCAAGATGAACACCATCAAGCGCAAGCCGGTGACCATCAGCCTGCTCGACGAGACCGGCGCCCCGACCATGGTCTGGACCCTGCTCAACGCGTTCCCGATCAAGATCACCAGCACCGACCTGAAGGCGGAAGGCAACGAAGTGGCGATCGAGACCATCGAGATCGCGCACGAGGGCCTGACCATCGCCAACAGCTGACGGTGATCGCATGCCGACGATGCACGATGAAAGGGAGGCGGCGCGGTGACGGATGACGCCAGGATTCCCCTGCGCCCCCGCCGCCGCCCGGTCCCGCGCCGGCGCCGCGGTCGGTTCCGGCGGCGCGTGGCGGCGGCGTGACCGCCAGCAGCCTGCAGACGCAGATCCTGGCGCGCACGCTGCGCGCCGAGCAGGCCAATCTGCCGCCGGTCGCGTATTCGTTCCGGGTCGTGTTCGCCGAAAACGGCATGAGGGACGAGACCAGCTTCCAGGAAGTGTCGGGTATCGGCGGCGAGATGCAGGTCGAGGAGGTGATCGAAGGAGGGGAGACCCGTTTCGTGCATCGCCTGCCGACCGGCGTGAAGTACAAGCCGCTGGTGCTCAAGCGCGGCGTGGCGCCGGCCGGCTCGGCGCTGGCCAAATGGTGCCGCGCCACGCTGGAAGGCGGTCTCGGACGCCAGATCCTCACCGTACCGCTCACGGTCTACCTGCTCGACGAGGAGGGCAATCCGTTGCGCGCCTGGCTGTTCGCCGACGCCTATCCGACCCAGTGGGAGATCGGCAATTTCGACGCGATGAACAACGCGGTCGCGATCGAGACCATCACCCTCAGCTATACCTATTCCACCCGACTCCTGTAACGGCATGGCCATCGAAATACGCAATCTGTCGATCACGTCCAGGGTGTTCCAGCGCCAGGCGAAGCAGCCCGACGCCAACCGCGAGACGCCCGGCGAGCAGGACGATGGTGGCTACAAGCCGCCGTCGGACTGGCGCGTCGAGTGTCGGCGCATGATCCAGGAACTGCTCGAACTGCAGCGGGAGCGCTGACATGGCCGAGAAGGAACGCTTCAAGATCAGCAAATGGAACATCGTCGCCGGCAAGCCGGACGGCGCGCCGTTCCAGGCCATGCTCATTCCCTCGGGCTACGAGATCGCGCGCCAGGCCAGGGCCAGCAAGGATGGCGCCGCCGATGGCTGCATCGAAGAGACGCTGACGCTGGAAGACCTCGTGCTGGACGGCACCGGGGTGGTGGCGTCGTCGACCGGTGTGCCGCAGAGCGTCGAGCAGCAATTGGCCGACCTGCTGGCGATCGTCCAGATCAAGCGCATCGGCCAGACCACGGTCTACCCGATGGTGCAACTGGTGTGGGGCGCCCTGTACTTCGTGGGGCGTGTGCGGCGCGTCGGCACCAAGTTCACCCTGTTCGCGCCGGACGGCACGCCGCTGCGCGCGCGCGTGTCGCTGTCGGTCGAGGAGTACGTCCCGGCCAACAACACCAAGCCGGCGCGCGAAACCGCGGCCATGAGCCGCCAGCTCAGCGTCGACGCCGGCGTGCGCCTGCCCGAGCTGTGTTTCGCCGCCTACAACGACCCGGGCATGGCCGCCGCGCTGGCCCGCTACAACAACCTGACGTCGATGCGCAATGTCCCGGCCGGGACCACGCTCGCGACGCCACCGAAAGGCTGACGATGGCACAGTCCCCCCTCGATAATACCGACGGCGATTTGCAGGTGGAAGTCACCTGCGACGGCGTCGCGCTGCCCGACACGGCCCGGCTGCCGTCGGTCGAAATCACGCATGCGGTCAACCGCATTCCTTCCGCCCGCGTCGTGGTGCTGGATGACAGCGACGTCGCCGCCGACCTGCGCCTGGCGCTGAGCGACGGCGAGCTGTTCAAGCCGGGCGCCGCGATCGAGATCAAGGTGGGTCGCGGCGAGTCCGCCACCGACCTGGTCTTCAGCGGCATCGTCATCCGCCACGGCGTGCGCATCGGGCCATTTGGACGCAGCCGGCTGGTGGTCGAGTGCCGCGACAAGGCGATCAAGATGACGGTCGGCCGGCGCAGCGCCAATTTCGTCGACATGAGCGACGATGCGATCCTGTCCAAGCTGATCAAGGCGCACGGGCTCGATGCGGTCGTCGACGCCACCGCCGTCACCTACAAGGAACTGGTGCAGTACGAGGTCAGCGACTGGGACTTCGTGCTGGCGCGGGCCGAGGCCAACGGCCTGCTCGCGCTGGTCGACGCCGGCAAGGTGACGCTGGCCGCCCCCGCGACTTCCGGCGCGGCGGCGCTGGCGGTCCAGTATGGGCTCGACCTGCTCGCGTTCGACGCCGACATCGACGTCAGGAGCCAGCTGGCCGCGGTCGGCGGCGTCGCCTGGGATCCGTCCACCCAGGAGATAGTCGAGCAAAGCGCGGGCCCGGCGACGCTCAATCGCCAGGGCAACCTGGACGGCGCGACGCTGGCCGGCGTGCTCGGCCTCGACAACTACCGGCTGCAGTCGGCGGCGGCGGTCGACAGCGAAGGCCTCAAGGCCTGGACCGCCGCGCGCCAGATGCGCGCCGGCCTGGCGCGCGTGCGCGGGCGCATGCGCTTCGTCGGCAGCGCGCTGGCCAAGCCAGGCACGCTGCTGAGCGTGAGCGGCGTCGGCAAGCGCTTCGACGGCGACGCCTGGCTGGCCGGCGTGACCCACATGATCGCCGACGGCGACTGGACCACCGAGGCGGAATTCGGCCTGGCGCCCGAGACCCAGTCCGAGCGCGGCGAGCTGGCCGCGCCGCTGGCGTCCGGCCTGAACGCCGGCGTCTCCGGCCTGCAGGTCGGCGTGGTGATGAAGCTCGACGCCGATCCCGACGCGCAGTACAAGATCCAGGTCTCGCTGCCGGTCACCAAGGCCGAGACGGCCGGGGTCTGGGCACGCCTGGCTGGCCACTATGCGTCGAGCGGGATAGGGCACTTCTTCCTCCCCGAGATCGGCGACGAGGTGGTGCTGGGCTTCCTGAACGGCGATCCGTCGCATCCGGTGATCCTCGGCAGCGTGTACAGCAGCAAGCGCAAGGCGCCCTACGAGCCGACCGCGGACAACTTCACCAAGGCCCTGGTCACGCGCAGCAAGCTGAAAGTCGAGTTCGACGACGACAAGAAGTCGATCACGATCGCCACGCCCGGAAACAACACCATCGTGCTGAGCGACGACGCCAAGTCGATCGTGCTGCAGGACCAGACCGGCAACAAGGTGACGCTGGGCACGGGCGGCATCACCCTCGACAGTCCGAAGGACATCGCGATCACGGCCAAGGGCAAGATCACGCTCGACGCGGTCGGCAACGTCGCGCTGGAAAGCAAGGCCGACATCAAGCACGACGCCCTCAACATCGCCAGCACCGCCAAGATGGCCCTGACCGCCAAGGGTGCGGCCAGCGCCGAACTGTCCGCCAGCGGCCAGACCACGGTCAAGGGCGCCCTGATCATGATCAATTGAGGACGCCATGCCACCCGCCGCCCGTTTAACCGATATGCATGCCTGCCCCATGGTCACCCCCGGCTTGCCGCCCATCCCGCACGTGGGAGGGCCGGTGGTCGGTCCTGGCGTGCCCACCGTCCTGATCGGCAAGTTGCCGGCCGCCGTCGTGGGCGACGCCGCCGTCTGCGTCGGCCCGCCCGACAGCATCGTCAAGGGTTCCGCCACGGTGCTGATCGGCGGCCGTCCGGCCGCGCGCATGGGCGACAGCTGCGCCCACGGCGGCACCATCGTCATCGGCTATCCGACCGTCCTGATCGGGGGGTGAGGTGAGCGCAGCGCGCAAGACGCCATCGTTCCTGGGGACCGGCTGGGCGTTTCCGCCGCAGTTCGGCCGCGACGGGCGCACCGTCATGGTGTCGGACGAGCGCGACATCCGCGAGAGCCTGGGCATCCTGCTGGCCACGCGCCCGGGCGAGCGCATCATGCATCCGCTGTACGGCTGCAACCTGCACGCGCTGGTGTTCGAACACGTCAGCGAAAGCGTGGTTACCGAGATCCGCCAGGCCATCCTGCAGGCGATCGCGCGCTGCGAGCCGCGGGTCGAGGTCGAACGGGTGGCGGTGCTGCCCGGACCGGACGCGCACGGCGTGCTGCCGATCGAGATCGTGTACCGCATCCGCGCCACCAATACCCGGGCCAACCTGGTTTACCCCTTCCATGTGGAAGCCGCTTCATGAGCATGCGGGAGGGGCTGGCGCAGCATGCGCGCCTGCCGGCGGCGCTGGCGCCGCACTACATCGACGTCGACGAGCTGAGCCAGGCCCAGTTGATGACGCTGGCGCTGCACTTCGCCGGCCTGGTGCGCTTCGCCACCGAGGGACCGGAGGCGAGCTGGGACCGCACCTGGCGCGATTATTTCGGCGACGACGAGACGCTGGTGATGGCCGAGATCCTGTCGCTGCGCGTGCACCGCAACCGGGCCGGCTTCGACGCCCTCGTCGACCGCGCGCTGGATGGCATGGCTCCGGGCGGCATGCCGGCGCCGCGCGGCGGCTCGCCGGCCGCGCTGCTGGCCGCGATGGTCGAGCGGCTGGAGGCCTGGTCGCGCTTGCTGCTCGGGCGCGGCAGCCCGGTCGGGATCGACCTGGGCACCCTGATCGTCGGCGTGCTGGACAACCTGCCGCCATCGCTGCGGCGGGCGCTTGCGTACCGGGCGGCGCGCCCCGAATGGAACGCGGGCCGCGACGCGCCGGCGCTGGTGGCCGAGCTGAGCGCGATGCTGGGCCTGGAGCCGGGCGGGGCGGTGCGCGACGACGAGCTGCGCGCGCTGTGCCGCACCTGGTTCAACCAGCTGGCCAAGGCCATCGAGATGGTCCAGCGCGGCGCTGCCCAGCGCCTCGAACAGAGCCTGTCGAGCGGGGTCCACGATCCCGGCGCCGGCCTGCTGCTGGCCTTCGTCCAGATCTACCGGCGCGCCCAGGACGCGGCCAACACCCTGACCGAACGCCACCTCGATTTCTACTACGACCGTGTGCTGCGCATGCGCCCGAAACCGGCGGAATGCGATTCGACCTTCCTGGTGTTCGCACCCGCCGCGCCGGGCGCGCGCACGACGGTGCCGGCCGGCGCCGCCTTCCTGGCCCCGGCCGGACGCCAGCTGGGGGACCTGGTGTTCGCGCCGCGCGAGGGCCTGGTGGTGGGCGACGCCCGCCTGCGCGCGATATACACGCTGTTCTGCGAGCGCAATCCGCTGACCGCGCCCGAGAACGCGCTGTGGGAGCAGCGCCACGGCCGGCCCAGGAGCTATCCCACCGCCTGCCGCCTGGCCAGCCTGCCGGTGCTGGAGCCGGACCAGGCGCTCGACCGGGCCGAACTGGCGCCGCGGCCGCTGTTCGGGGCGCCGCGCACGGCCTCCAGCGCGGCCCCGGGACAGGCCGCGCGCCTCGGCTTCGCCCTGGCCAGCAACGTGCTGCTCATGCGCGAGGGCGAACGCAGCGTGCACGTGACCCTGCTGCTGGGCGCCCAGCGCCACGGCGCCGCGGGCGACGAGACCCTGGGCGGCCGGCTGGCGCAGCTGGCCACGCAGATGCGCGAATCGCAGGCCGAGGTGCGCTACAAGGTGCTGCGCCGGATGTTCACCCTGGCGCTGACCGGCGTCGACGGCTGGATGGCGGTGCCGGCCTACAGCGCCACGTTTGACGCGGCCGGGGAGGGCGGCGTCCACGACGCGTTGCACATCCATTTCACGCTCGGGCACGAGGCCGGCGCGGTGGCGCCCTACGACCCGGCGCTGCACGGCCCGGGCGTCACTGGCGCCTGCCCGCTGCTGCGCTTCGAACTCAATGGCGAAGGCTATCTGTATCCCTACGGTCTGCTGCGCGGACTGCCGATGGCGCGCGCCCAGGTCGACGTCAGCGTGCGCGGACACCGTTCTCTGGCGCTGTACAACCAAATGGGCGCGCTGTCGCCGGCGGCGCCGTTCCAGCCTTTCGGCCCGCTGCCGGCGCATGGCGCCTGGCTGGTGGTCGGCAGCGCCGAGACGGCCTGCAAGCGCCTGACGGCGGCCGAGCTGGCGTTCGAGTGGGGCGGCCTGCCGCAGGTGGCCGGCGGCCTGCGCGCCTGGTACGGCGGCTACGACGGCGAGCCGTTCCGCGACGTGCGCTGCACGGTGGCGGCGCTGGCCGACGGCCGCTGGCAGCCGGTCGAGACCCAGGTCCAGGCGCGGCCCGCGCAGTTGCTGTTCGCCGACGCGCAGGCCGGCCGGCGCCCGGCGAGCGCGCCGGGCGCTGCCGCCAGCGAGGTGGTCGACCTGGGCCCGGTGCTGCACCTGGCGCGCCCGCTGCCGCTGGAACGCTGCGCGCCGGACCAGCCGTTCGCCTGGGAACCGGGCGTCAGCAGCGGCTTCTTCCGCCTGACGCTCGACACCGGCGAATTCGCCTTCGGCCACCGCGACTATCCCTACCAGCTGGCGCGGGTGCTGACCCGCAACAGCCAGTGGCGCTACCGGCGCGACGCGCATGCGCTGCCGAATCCGCCGTACACGCCGACGGTGGAGACGGTGGCGATGAACTACGCGGCGACCAGCACGATCGGGCCGACGCCGGCGCCGTCCGGCGAGGCGCTGCTGCGCCTGCATCCCTTCGGCTGGGAGGCGGCGCGCGGCGGCAGCGAGCACGGCGACCTGCTGCTGCCCTCGATCGACTATTCGGGCAACCTGTACCTGGGCCTGAGCGCGAGCGTGCTGGACGCGCCCCTGAGCCTGTTCTTCAACCTGGTCGAGGACGCGCTGCCGATGTCGGGCCAGCACGCGCGCCACATCAGCTGGGCCTACCTGGCCGGCAACCGCTGGATCGCGCTGCCGCCTCACGCGGTGCTGCGCGACTCGACCCAGGGCTTCATCCGCCCCGGCATCGTCACGCTGGCGCTGCCGCCGGACGCGGGACGCGACAACACCATCATGCCGGAAGGACTGGTCTGGCTGCGGGTGTCGTGCGAGGATGAGCTGAACCGCTTCTGCCAGCTGTATTCGGTGCATCCGCATGCGCTGCAGGTGTGGCGCGCCGCGGATCACATGACGGCGGGTGCGCCGGAGCGCATCGCGGCGGCGACGATCCGGCGCCCGCGCCAGGCCATCCCCGGCCTGGTTCGCGTGACCCAGATGACCGCTTCCAGCGGCGGGCGGCTGCCGGAAGGCCGGATCGAGCTGCGCCGCCGCAGCGCCGAGCGCCTGCGCCACAAGGGCCGCGCGATCGTGCCCGACGATTACGAACGGCTGGTGCTGGAGCGCTTTCCCGACATCGACCGCGTCAAGTGCTTTCCCAACCTGTCGCTGGAGCGGCGGCCGGACGGCGGCGCCTGCCCGGGGCGCGTGCTGGTGGTGGCGCTGCCGGCGTTCGCGTCCAGCGGCCACGTGAGCGTGCTGCCGCGCCTGAACGGCGACCTGGTGGCGCGCGTTCACGCCTTCCTGGCCGCGCGCGTCAGCGCCGACGTGCGGCTCGAGGTCGCCAACCCGTTCTACCAGCGCATCCAGGTGCGCTGCAAGGTGCGGCTGGCGCCGGGACTGGACCACGGCCGCCACGTGAACCTGCTCGACCGGCTGGTCTCGGACTTCATTTCGCCCTGGAACCCGGCGGGCAACACCAGCCTGTTCGGCTGGACCCTGCGCCAGCACGACGTCGAAGCCTTCCTGCTGGCCCAGCCGGGCGTGCTGGGCGTCAGCGAATTCTCGATGCTCAGCGTGAGCGACGCCGGGCGCGACCGCTATATGCTCACCGATACCGCGGCGCCCGGCCGCAAGGGCGAGCCGGCGCCCGACGTGACGCCGCTGTATCCGTGGAGCGTGGCGGTGCCGATCCGGCGCCACGCGATCCTGGTGGCCGGCAGCGAGCAGTCGCGCGTTGCCCGGCGCACCGGCATCGGCAAGCTGGAAATCGGCAGCACTTTCATCATTTCACCCCAAACCGACAATGACCAAGCGAAATAGAGACACGCTGAAGAAACGCTTCGGCGAGGGCGAGATGCCGTCGGCCGGCGATTTCAGCGACCTGATCGAATCGGTGCTGAACATCCACGACGACGGCATCGCCCACAACGAGCGCGACGGCCTGCGCCTGACCCAGATCAGCGGCAACAACCGCGTCCTCAGCCTGTACGGCGCGGTGGAAGAGGAGAGCACCGCCTGGGCCTTCGGGCTGGACGGGCGCAGCGCGCGCCTGACCCTGGATGCGGCGCGGCGCGGCGCGGCGTCGGCGGAGATGGACGCCGACGACGAGGCCGACGGCGGCGGCTACGCGGTCCTGACCCTGCTCGCGCCCGACGGCGGCGGCAGGACCGATGGCCGGATCGGCGTCAACACCCGCCATCCCCGCCACCAGCTGGACGTGGACGGCGTGGTCGCCAGCAGCGGCCGGGTCGGCGCCGCCGGCAGCCGGCCGGCGCCGGCCGACGCCGAGTGGCACACCATCGGCGGCCCCTACCAGGGCTGCACGGCGCTGGAAGTGACGGCCGGCGCCGGCCGCCGCGATTCCGGCAAGTACGCGCTGATGCACGCGTTCGCGCTGCGCGCCTTCGACGCCAAGGGCGAGATCACCTATCACCAGGCCCATTACGGCTCGCGGCGCCATCGCCTGCAGCTGCGCTGGCTCGATGACAAGGCGGTGCCGGGCAACTACTACCTGCAGCTGCGGGTCGGCTGCGCCTATGGCCAGAACACCCGCATCCAGTACCACCTGACCTCCCTGTGGCTGGATCCGCGCATGGACGGCAGCGCCGCGCCGGAGGAAGCATGAGCGGCCGCGGTGACGGCGTGGCGCGTTTCGCCCTGCAGCTCGCGCCGCGCCAGGCGCGGCTGGTGGCCGAGGCGCTCGGCCTGCGTCCCTATGGCCAGGTGCAGGCGCTGATGGCGCGCCTGGAAGCCTGGGCCCGGGACTGGACGGAGGGGATCGACGCGCGCGGCGGCGCGGCGCCGTTCGTGCTGGACGCGTGCGAGCTCGCGCTGGTGGTGTCGGCGCTGTCCGACCTGCCGTACCGCCGGGTGCACGCGCTGGTGCGCGGCCTGGAAGCGCAGCTCGCGGCCTTGCGGCCAGAGGCCGCGGTCACGGCGCTGGAGGGGCGGCATGACGGCCGGAGCGGGCCAGCTCGCCGCCCCGGGCATGGATGACGAAACCAGCTTCGACGCCCTGCGCGGCGCCGGCATCGCGGCGCTGCAACGCCTGTGCGGCGAGGTCTGGACCGACTTCAACCTGCACGACCCCGGCGTGACCACGCTCGAACAGCTGGCCTACGGCCTGACCGACCTGGCCTATCGCACCGGCTTCGACATGGCCGACTACCTGACCGGGCCGGATGGCAGCATCGACTACGCCGGCCTGGCCCTGTACCCGCCGGAGGAAATCCTGCCCGGCGCGCCGCTCACGATCGCGGATTACCGGCGCCTGCTGTATGGCGGGATCCCGGAACTGGCCGACGTCTGGATCCGGGCCGAGGGCGGCGGCCTGCTCGCGATCGACGTGCTGCCCGAGCACGACGGCTCGGCGGCGGCGCCGGCGTCGGGTGAGGCACAGGAGGCAGCGGACGGGGCCGCGCTGGCGCGCCGCGTGCGCGCCGTGTACGCAGCCAGCCGGGCGCTGGGCGCCGATCTGGCCCGGGTGCGCGTGCTGCGGCCACGCGCCTATTACCTGCGCGGCGAGATCGACACCTGGGGCGAGCGCTCCCAGGCGGAGGTGCTGGCCCAGATCCTGTTCGACTGCGGCCAGTACCTGTCCTCCGGCCTGTCGGCGCAGCGCCTGCGCGACGTGATCACCCTCGACTGGAGCCCCGAGCGCGTCTACGACGGTGCGGCCACGCGCCATGGCCACGTCAGCATGCGCGAGGGCGCCGACGACGAGGCGCCCGTGTCCGTGAGCGAACTGATCGGCGTGATCCAGAAGATCGACGGGGTGCGCCGCATCCGCGCGCTGTCGATCGTCGACGCCGACCTGCGCCCGGTGCCGGCGATCCCGCGCGACCGTGCCGATGGCAGCTGCGGGGTGCTGGCCTTTCCCGTGGGCGAGCAGCTGGCCGAGCTGCTGCGAGTGCAGCCGGAGCAGGGCATCGAGTACGGCGTGAGCGAGCAGACGATCCCCCCGATGCCGGCCTGGCGCAGTGCGAATCGCCTGTTGTACGAGGAGGCCAGGCTGGAGCTGGCCAAGCTGCGCTTCGAGCAGCGCGCCTTCCGCGCCGACGACAGCGGCATGCGCACCCGCTACGCGCTGCCCTCCGGCACCCATCGCGAGCTGCACGCCTATTACTCGGTGCAGCACGAGTTCCCTGCCGTGTACGGGATCGGCAAGTACGGCCTGCCCGACAGCGCGAGCGACGAGCGCAAGGCCCAGGCACGCCAGTTGCAGGGCTTCCTGTATCCGATGGAGCAGCTGATGGCGAACTACCTGCAGAACCTGCAGGACTTCCCGCGGATGTTCGGACTCGGGCACGAGGATGCGCGCAGCTACGGTTCCCAGTACCTGGACGGCCCGGCGGCGCCGGGCCTGGACGTCCTGTACCGCGAAGGGCCGCACGCCACCCGCGCGCGCCTGGAGCGGGTGCTGGGCCGGCAGGACGAGCACGTCGAACGCAAGGGACGGGTCTACGATTACCTGCTGGCCATCTATGGCGAGACCTTCCCGCAGACCGCGCTGCGGCGCTTCAACGACTATCACCCGCACGACACCGAGGCCTGGCTGCTGGACGCCAAGCGGCGCCTGCTGGCGGAACTGGTCGAACTGAGCGCGGGCCGCGGCAGCGGCGCCGACTACACCCTGCCGCTGGACGCGCCCGGCGCGGTGTCGCCGCTGGTCCGGCGCGCCGGGATCCTGCTCGGCTTCGACGGCGGCGAGCGCCATCGCAGCCTGTGCCCGGGCCGCGACGGCGCGCGCCTGGCGCTCGCGGAGGACGAAGAGGCGGCGCCGGACGCCGTGGCGCCGGCGGCGCCGGACGACTGGCTGCCGGTGCCGCCCGCGACCGGGCGGGCCGCGGCGGCGGCGGCGGCGCTGCCGGGGCGCGCGGATCGGCTCGACGAAGCCCTGTTCCGCGACGGCGCCTTGCTGTCCAACTACCGGCTGGCGCGCCGGGCCGGCGCCTACGAGCTGCACGTGCAGGCCGGCGCGCGCTGGCGCCTGCTGTCCAGCCACGGGCGGCGCAGCGAGGCGGTGGCGGCGGCCCATGCGGCGGTGGCGGAGCTGGCGCGCCTGAACCGGCGCTGCGAGGGCATGCACCTGGTCGAGCACGTGCTGCTGCGGCCGGGCCTGGGCCGCGAGGACCAGGAACTGCAGGGAGACGATGGCCTCGGCAATCCGTCGTTCTACGCGGCCCACATTAGCGTGGTGCTGCCGCGCTGGACGCTGCGCTGCGCCGACCGGGGTTTCCGCAACTTCGTCGAGGAGACCGTGCGCGAGCATTGCCCGGCCCATATCCAGCCCGGCTTCCTGTGGCTCGGCCCTGCCGACATGGCCGGCTTCGAGGGCTTGCACGACGCCTGGCGCGGGGCGCTGCGCGAGTGGCATGCGTCCGCGGACGAGGCGCGCGCCCGCCTCGCGCAGCCCTGCATGACGCGGCCGGCGCGCTGGTGCACTTCCTGCGCGTGCACCGCAAGGAGCCCGCATGAGGCAATCCCGATGAGCGGCCCGCACCTGATCGAGCGGCTCGACGTCGCCTTCGAGTTCGATCCGCCGGATCCCGAACTCCAGGACGAGGGGCTGCTGCTGCGCCTGGTCAAGGACTCGCTGCTGTCGGTGCTCGACGAGGTGATGGATGCCTGCGACGAACCTGGCGCCGTCCTGGTGCTGCCGTCGCTCGCGCTCGACCTGGGCACGATCGAGCGCCATGCGCTGCGCGAACAGGCGCCGGCGCGCCTGCGCGCGCTGCTCGAGGATGCGCTGGCGGGCGCGCGCCAGCAGGCGCGGCTGGCGGCTGGCGGGAGGCAGGCACGGAGCGGTGGCCAGGACGGGGCCGACCTCCCCACCATCAGGAGCGCCGAGGACGACGCGCTGGCGCGGCTGGCGGCCTTCCTGCGCAGCGGGCGGCTGGGGTGGGAGGCGCCGCCGCGACGCGGCGGGTTGCACGTGGAATTGCTGGATGGCCTGCTGGCGTCGGCGCCCGGGGCGCTGGCGCGGATGCTGGCCGACGCCATCCGTCAGCCGCAAGCGCTGCGGCGGCTGGCGGAGCAGTTCCCGCCGCGCCAGCTCGAGGCGATTCTGGAAACGGCGGCGCCGGGCCAGGCGCGCGCGCTGTTGGCCTGTTGCGCCGCCCTGGCCACCGGACCCGGCGCGATGGACGCCGCGCTGGCCTGGACCTGGGTGCTGGGCGTGGCGCTGGGCGCCACGGCGCCGGCCGCCGGCCTGGCGGCGGTGGCCGCGGCGATCGGACGCCCGACGGCCGCGCCGGACCGCGCGGCGCTGGCGCCGGAAGACGGCGAGCGCCTGGCGGCATGGTGGCGGCGTGGCGAACGCGATGCCGGCGCCGCGGCCGTGCTGGAGCGCCTGCTGGCGACCGGCGGCGCGGCGGCCGTGCGTGACGGCCTGGCGCGGGTGCTGGAAGGCGCATTGTCCACCCCGGACGCGGCGCGCCGGCTGGCCGGCGCCATGTCGCTGGGACTGCGCGAGCGCCTGCTGCGCTTTCTGATGCCGTCCGGCGCCACGCGCCTGCTGGCCCTGATGAGTGAAGTGGAACGGCAGCTGGTGTCGCGGGTGGGCGACCGTGGCCGCGCCGCCGCCGCCCATGCGCGCTGCTGGCTGGAGCTGCTCGTGGCCGGCCTGGACGGCGCGCACGTGGTCGTGCGCGAGGATGCCGTGCGTGCGCGCCTGCACGCGGTGCTGGATGCCGCGGCGCAGGGGGCGGCGCTGCCAGATCAGGGCGATCCGGCCGCTCCCGATGCCGCAGCGCCGGACGATCTCGCGCAACTGGCGGCTTTCCTGGAGCGTGGCCGCTTGGACAACGCGCGGCCGGTGGCGGGAGAGCCGCACGTGCTTTTGCTCGCGCGCCTGCTCGAGCGCGCCGGGCGCAGCCGCGCGGCGCGCGAGGCGCTGCTGCGGATGCTGGCCAGGGCGTCGGCAAGCCCGGTGGCGCTGCGCAGGCTGGTCGCACAGTTCCCGCAGCGCCAGCTGGCCGGCATCGTGCATGCGGCGGTGCCCGGCCAGGTGGCGGCGCTGCTGGCGCTGTTGCTGGAATCGCAGGACGGCGCGGGTCTGGACCTGCCGGCGCTGGAGGACGACGTGCGCGCCGCCTGGCACGACCTTTTGCTGCGTGCGCTGGGCGGGGGACCGCCCGGGGCGGACGCGAAGGATGAGGAAGGCGCGCAACTGGCCGGATTGGTAGCCTGGTGGCGCAGCGGCCGCTACGATCCGGCCGGAGCGGCGCGGCTCGAGGCGCTGCTGGCAAGGGTGGAGCAGGACGGCGTGGACGCGCCCCTGAAGGTGGCGCTGGCGCGCGTGCTGGCCGCCCCCGACGGCGCGCTGCGGCTGACGCGTGCGCTGCCGGAACGCCTGCGGGAATCGCTGGTCCGCTTCGCGCTGCCAGGCCTGGCGCCAAGCGCGATCGCGCTGATGCAGCAGCTGCGCGCGCGCCATGCCCGGGCGCCGGAGACCTGGATCGGTGCCTGGGCGCGGCTGTTGACGGCGTGCCTGGCGCCGCCGGTGTCGTCGGCCGCCGTGCAGGTCTTGTGCGAACGCCTGGAGGCGGAGCTCATGCCGGCGCGGGCGCGGGAGGAAGCGCCGGCCGCGTCCCAGGACCGGATGCCGGCTGCGCTCGACGAGCTCGAAGCCTGGTGGCGTGGCGGCCAGGCCGATGCCGCGCGCGCCGCGCGGATGGAACGGATGCTGGCGCGGGCCACGGTTGCCGGTGGCGACGCCGACCCGGGCGCCGGGCGGCGGCTGGCGAAGGCCCTCGTCGCCGCGCTGGCGCGCACGGCGGCCTTGCCGGAAGGGCCGCGCCGCCTGGCCGCAGCGCTGCCCGAGCAGCTGGGAATCGCCCTGTTGTGGTTCGCCGTGCCGTCGCTGGCGCCACGGCTGGTCGCCTTGCTGCAACGCCTGGGCCGGCGCCTGTCGTCCAGGCCGGACGCCTTGCGGGATTGCTGGGCGCAGGTGTACGCGCTGTGCCTGGGTTCGGCGCCATCCTCGGCGTCGGTGGAAGCCTTGTGCGGTCGCCTGGAAGCCGCGGCCCCGCCGGACGGCGCGCCGCGCCGGCGTGGCGCGAATGCCCGGGTCCGGCAGGGCAAAGGGGCGCTGGACGGGCTCGAAGCGTGGTGGCGTACGGGGCATGCCGATCATGGCCGTGCGGCGCAGCTGGAGCGCCTGCTGGCGGTCGCTCCGACGGATGCCGCCGATGCCGGGACGGTCGAGCGCACACTGGCTGCGGCGCTGCGGCGCACGCTCGCCTCGCCCGGCGGCGCGCGCCGACTCGTGTCCGCGCTTCCGGTGCACCTGCGCGAAACCTTGCTGGCGCGCTTCGCTTCCGACTTCGCAGCCGCTGCGATCGTGCGCCTGCGTGCGCTGGGCCGGCGGCTGGCCTCCGCACCCGGCGCCGCCGGCCCGGCGCCCGGCCTGCACGCGCGGTCATGGGCCGAGGTATTCGAAGCCTGCCTGTCGCCGACGGTGACGGCGGCCTCGGTGCAGGCCCTGTGCGTTCGCCTGGACGAGGTCATCGCCCTGGTCGCGCGCCACGGCCAGAAGGAGACGCACAAGCAAACGCAAGAGCGGACGCAACAGCGGACGGAAGATGCACCCGCGGCGTGGCGCGGCGCCTCCGCGCTCGAGCGCCTCGCGGCTTTCCTGCGCAAGGGCCGCCTGCTCGGAGCGCATGCGACGGCCGGAGTGGCCGGCGACCGGCAGGCGCCGCTCGAAGAAACCCACGTGACCTTGCTCGACGGCTTGCTGGCTGCGCCGTCGCTGCAGCCGCTGTGGCGCATGCTGGCCACCGCCCTCGCACGTCCGGCCGGGGCGCGGCGCATGGTGGAGCAGTTCCCCGAACGGCAGTTGCGCGACCTGCTGGCGCGGGCGGTCCCAGCCCGGGCCGAGGCGCTGTACGCGCTGGCGGACGAGCTGCAGCGCGCGGGTCTCGCGGCGGGCATCGCGCCGCGGCGGCTGCGCCTGCTGGTCTGGCCCGCGCTGGTCGGCGCCGCCGTGCGCGCCGCGACGGGGCAGGCGCCATTGCCGCCGTTGAAGGCGCTGCGCGGGGAACTGCTCGACCGCCTTGCCGCACCTCCGGACCAGGCCGGCGCGGAGCAGGACGGTGCGGCGATCCTGGCCGCGATTGCGGCGCTCGCGCCCGGTGCGCCGGTGCGCGCGCGTCTGCGCGAGCTGGCCGGTTCCGGCAGTCTGGGGGCGCTGCGCGCACTGGTACGCAAGGCGGCGCAGCTTGACGCCGCCGACGCGCTGCTCGCCATTGCCGATGGCGTCGAGCTGTGCGCGCGCACGCATCCGGGCTATCCGCGCGTGGAGGCCTGGGCCGACCTGCTGGAAGCCGCCCTTGGCGGCGCGACGTCCCGGCACATCGCGCAACTGCGGGGCCGCTACCTGGGCGTCGCAGGCGATGCACTGCGGCTGCGTCAGCCCGGCGCCGCGGCGCCAAATTCCAGGCCATGGGAGCCTGCTGCTCCGGATGGCGGCGCCGGGCGCGCGTTGCGGAACCTGATGTCCGGCGCCGCACGGGCGCGGGCCGGCGACAGGGAAGCGTTCAGGGAAGCGTTCAGGGAAGCGTTCAGGGACGCGTCCGGCTGCGCCAGCCCTGTCCCGTCCGACCCGGCGGCGCGGCGCCTGCTCGACGCGTGCGCGGTGCTGCAGAACGGGCTGGTCGCCGCCACGGCGCCACCGGCGGCGCTCGACGCCACGCGGTGGCTGGAGCGCATCCGCGGCCATCTCGACCGGGAAGATCGTATCGCGCCCGCGCGCCGCGCCGTCATGGTGGAGGCGATCGCGGCGGCTGCGGGGGCCAGCGGCAACGAGCAGGCCTGCCTGCGCGCAGCGATGGATGCCCTGGAGCGCGGCGCGCCGCTGGACCTCGATGCGATCGTCCTGCAGGGAGGTTCGCTGGCGCAGGCGACGCGGACTGCAAGCGAAGCAGCGAGCGCGATCGTCGCGGCGCTGCTGGCCGCCGACGGCGATCCGCCGCCGTCCGCATGGGCCGCGCTGCTCGAAGCGCGGCGCGACGACGTGCTGCGGTCGCTGCGCACCGCCGGACGCCGGCGCGGCTGGCGCGCGGCGCTGCGCGAGGGCCTGCCGCAGCGGATGCTGGCCGACCTGGTCGCGCTGTCCCGGCCCGATCTCGGCTCAGCGGTGCGCAACATCGCCACACGCGGCGACCTCGTCGCCCCGGTGCTGGGAAGCGGCTGGCAAGACGCGCTGTGGCGCGGCGCCTTCGACCTGGCGGCGCGCCCGGCCCGGGGCGCCACCCCCGACCTGACCGCCGCCTGCGATCAGGTATTGCGCGCCGCCGCGCCGGGCGCACGGGAGCAGGCCGCGCTGCTGGACGTATGGCGGGCTGCCCAGTCCGCGGCGGGGCAGATGCGCGAGACGCGCGTCACGAAGCCTCCAGTTGCCGCGACCGTCGCCGACGGCGCGCGCGGCATTGTCGAGGGCGAACGCATCGCCCTCGACAATGCCGGCATGGTGCTGATGGCGCCGTACCTGCCGCGCCTGTTCGGGATGCTGGGGCTGGTGGCCGATGGGGCTTTCGTCGACCTCGATGCCGCCGAGCGCGCCGTGCACCTGCTGCAGTTCGCGGTATCGGGCGCCAGCAGCACGGCGGAGTATGCGCTGCCCCTGAACAAGCTGCTGTGCGGCCTGCCGCTGGAGGCGCCGGTCCCCGCCGGCATTGCGCTCACGCCGGTCGAGCGCGGGACGATCGAGGGCTTGCTGGAGGCGATGATCGCCAGCTGGAGCGCGCTGGGCCGCACCTCGGTGGAAGGGCTGCGCCAGTCCTTCCTGATGCGGGACGGGGAGCTGGCCCTTGGCCCGCAGGGCTGGGAGCTGTCGGTCGTTCGCGGTCCCTTCGACATGCTGATGGACCGCCTGCCGTGGAGCTTTTCGATCGTGCGCTTCGCATGGATGCCGGCGCCGCTGCACGTGAGCTGGCATTGATGTCGACGAACAGAACAAATGAGAGGGATGACGGACATGGAAAAGACGACAGACAAGGCCAACGCAGGCATGGTTGAGCGAGCGCCGCTCCGGGCGCCGGTCGCCGCCGACGTCGTGCTCACGCGGGCCGAGCGTCAGGGGGCCGACGACATGCTGGGAGCCCTCATTGCCCAATGGCGTGGCGTGGAGCACAGCTTCGTGGAACGTCTGCCCTGGAGCTTCTCGACCATCCGCCTGCCATGGATGGCGGCGCCGCTACTTGTGCACTGGCGCTGAGGAGGCGCCGGTGACCACGTCCACGATGGAGCAGCCGACGCTGCAGGCCAATGCCGCCGCGCTGGCGCGCGAAGCCGACTGGTTCGGCAGGATACTGCACGCGCGCTTCACCCATTATTTCGGCGACGGCGACACGCCGTGCGCGCTCGAGGCGCCGCCGACGCTGGATCGCGACGCGTCCGAATACGCGGCGCTGGTGAACCAACTGGGCTTCGGCATCGAGGAGCGGCTGGTGCTGATGCTGGCGCTGCTGCCGCACGTGCGGCCGCAGGCGCTCGACCTGTTCTTCACCCAGAACAAGCTGCAGGGCCAGCGCTTCACCGAGTTCGGCGGCTGGCGCGGCAAGACGCACGAAGGCTTCCTGCCGACCTGCGAGACCGCCGCCTTCCTGCTGGCGGGCGACGACCTGGCGCAGCGCTTCCGGGTGCTGGCATTGTTCGACGACGACCATCCGCTGATGCGGCGCCGCATCGTGCGCCTCGAACAACCCGCCGCCGGCGAACCGCAGCTCGGCGCGATGCTCAGCCTGGCCCCGGAATACCTGCAGCGCTTCACCACCGGGGCGCGTCACAAGCCGGACTACGACCGCCAGTTCCCGGCGAAGCTGATCACGACCCGGCTCGGCTGGGACGACCTGGTGCTGGCGCCGGAAGCGCGCCACGACGTCGAGAGCATCGGCTTGTGGATCCGCGAGTCCGGCAAGCTGCTGGAGGAGTGGGGCCTGGAACGCGCCGTCAAGCCGGGCTACCGCTGCCTGTTCTACGGACCGCCCGGCACCGGCAAGACCCTGACCGCGACCCTGATCGGCGCCGGCGCCGGGGTCGACGTCTACCGGATCGACCTGTCGATGATGGTCTCGAAGTATATCGGCGAGACAGAGAAGAACCTGGCCAATGTGTTCGACCAGGCCCAGGACCGGCGCTGGATCCTGTTCTTCGACGAAGCCGACGCGCTGTTCGGCACCCGCACCGAGGGGAATACCTCGAACGACCGCCACGCCAACCAGGAAATCGCCTACCTGCTGCAGCGGGTCGAGGACTTCCCGGGCGTGGTGATCCTGGCCAGCAACCTGAAGGCCAATATCGACCAGGCGTTCGCGCGCCGTTTCCAGAGCGCCGTGTATTTCGGCATGCCCGACGCGACCCAGCGCCTGCGCCTGTGGCAGGGCATGTTCCGCGACCCGCGCCGGCTGGGGCCGGACGTCGACCTGCGCGCCCTGGCCGAGGCCTACGAGCTGGCCGGCGGGGCCATGACCAATGTGGTGCGCCACGCCGCCATCAGCGCCACGCGCCAGGGACGCGACCACGTCACGCAGGCCGAGCTGCTGCTGGGGATTCGCAAGGAAATGATCAAGGAAGGGAAGACATTCTGACATGAAGCCGATCTTTATCGTCTTTTGCATCGCGCTGTCCGTCGCGCTGTCCGGCTGCACTGGCGACGATGCCGACAAGCGGCCCCAATCGGCGACGGCGACGCCAGCTGCCGGGCGCGTGCCGGGCCCGGACATCTCCGATGCCGATGAGCGGGCTCTGGTCAGGCGCCTCAATACGCCGGAGGCGGCGCGCGTCTTCCGGCAGTACAACGCCACCGGCGGCCGGCAAATCCAGGATCACCTGCGCGTCATCTACGGCGCCGACCCGGCCTTCAAGCGCGATGCCGGCAGCGCCCGGCGCCCGCTGGAGGACAACGTCGTGGGGCCGGTCACGCTCAAGTGGCTCGTGCAGTTCTGCCGCGACTACGGCATCGTCGCGAGCGACCCCAGGTTCGAGCGCGCCGTGGTGGCTTCGCTGGAACAGGTCGCCGTGATTGCCGGCGTCTACCCGAACTGGGTCGAGATCCTCTCCGGCTCCGACTTCGAAGAGTGGATTGCCGGCCAGCCGGACCCGGACCGGAAACTCAGCCTGCAGCGGCGCCGTTCGGGCGACGCTTCCCAGGTCATTGCGCTGATCCGGCAGTACCAGCGCGAACCGGCGCCGGTGCGTCGACCCCTTGCACCGATCGAACGGACCTTCGGCTACGACCCCAAACGGACCGAAAAGATTGGCGACCTGGCCGCGGTGGCCGACCGCCTCAAGTCGCTGTCGGGCCATTTGCCCGAACATGAGCGCATCTTCGACGAATATGTGCGCGAGGAACTGGGAGGAATCGTCGTGCCCAAGGGCGCGCTGGCGTTGGTCAAGCGCCATTCAAGGGTCGACGCCTATCTGGTGAACGACGAACTGCTGCAGCGGCTGCGCGCCGAAGGAATGCCCGAGGCTGCCGTGATCGCGTTAAAGGAACTCGCAGGCAAGGAGTATGCGAACGCCCAGGAGTTCCAGGACGTGTTGCGCGAGACTGCCGACGCCAACGACCAGCTCGACGCGGTCGAGCGCAAGCGGCTGGATATCGTGCGCGGCGCGCGCGTCGTGCGCTACCAGGTGCCCGCGGACCTGGCCGAGAAGCTGGCGGCGGGAACGCAGCCCGACCCGGCGCTCGCCGCCCTGTTCGAAGGCTTCAGGAATGTGCAGTACCCGACCAGGGAACTGTTCGACGCCGCACTCGACTGGCAGGTGCGGCGTGGGCTTGGCATGTGCCCCGATCTGCCGCCGAAAACGCCGGACAAGGATACCCCGCAAGGACCGCAGGGTAAGCTCGACGAGCCCGCCCTCGCGCAACTCGAGGTGCTGATGCAGGGACGGGAGGTGTCGTTCGACCGGATAAGGAAGCTGCGCGAGCGGCGCGGATGCAGCGCCGCCGAGCAGCTCGAGGCCGACGAGCTCATATACAAGGTCGCACAGGTCGTGATACCGCGCCTCGAAGGCGAGATGGACTTCGATATCTCGAACACCGTGCCTGCGCTGGCGGCACGCACGCGTGACTGGGCGCCCGACTGGTGCCGTTGCGCGCGTCCCGAGCAGGACGGGATAGTGTATGGATTTTATCCCCTGTGGCTCGATGCCGGCGAACGCCAGATCGATTTCGGTGCGCTCACGCGCATCGGGCTGTATGGCGTGACGGTCGACGAGGACGGCGCGCTGCGGGGACCGCCGGGCATGGAAGCACTCGCCATTTCCGACTACCTGGGGTCGATGATGCGCGCCGCCCACCGGTATGACGTCAAGGTGGATTGGGTAGTGTCGCGCAGCGACTGGGCGGAATGGCGCACCTTCACGGTCAAGCGCAAGCAGGAAGTCCTCGCGGCGCTTGGTGAAAATATCGAGGACCTGCTGGAACGCGAGCCGCCCGATGGCCGCCAGGCCATGATACGGTTCGCTTCGCTGGGCCAGGATGCCGGACCGACCGGCGGGGACGGCGTCGTGCTGTACTTTCGCGATTTTCCGGGTGCGGACAAGGAGTTGTATAACGCCTTCGTCGCTGACCTGTACAAGCGGCTGGACGGGATGAAGCCCGCGCGGCGGCTCAGTATTGCGGTCGAGTACCAGGAGCTGGGCCGGGCGGGCCCGTTCGCCTACCGCAATATGGTCGACCTGATCAAGGAGGTCAATCCGGTCGACACGTCGTTCGCGGACAGTGGCAGGCAGATGGAGAAGGACATCCCGATCCTGGCCCTGATCCCGGAGCCAACCCGGGACAGCAAGAAAGCGCTGCGCACCGGGATCCAGAACGCGCTGCACGGCGCCGACGCAGCGCGCCTGCAATGGGCGTTGACGCCGGTGGTCGAATACGACGGCGTCGGATCGGCCCAACTGGCCGACGACATCGTATTCGCTGCGGCCAACTATCGCGGGGTCGGCTTCTGGCCGCTCGCCTTCGCCGGCACGCGCGGCCCCGACGACAAGCTGGCCGACAATGACGCCAACCGGCTGGTGGCAGGGTTCCTGCAGCCCTTCGGCGACCCGGCCACCAAGATCAGCTACCACGCCGGCTACCTGTGTCCGCACCGCCTGTGGCTGCGCTGGATGTTCTGGGGAACGCTGGCGCTGGCGATCGGCGTCGGTGCGGTGTATTTCAGCTGCCGGGGGTGCAATGAACGCCTCGACAATAGCGGACTGTACTTCGGGGGCATGGTGGCGCTGCTGGTGTTGCCGCTGCTGACGCTGGCGGTGCTGGTGGTGAGCGATCCGTTGCTGACTGGTTATCTGAAGTATACGCTGGCGCTGTATGGCACCGGCGGCATCGTGGCGGCGGCGCTGGTGTCGCGCTATTACTTCAAGAAGTCGCGCCGCAAGCTGCCGTAGGGTGGTCGGGCGGGCGAACCGGCCGTGATCATCGAATCATATTGATACCGACATCTTTAACGGAGGAGACCCTCATGCAAGAGCGGATGCATTCACCAGAGCGGAAGGAAAGCGAGCCTGGCGGCGCCCGTCGGCCAGTTGCCGGCGTGGCGGTGCGGAGGGATTTCGTTGACAAGCGCTCGTCGGCGGTGGTGCAGGGCGAACTCATCGACATGGTCAACGACAGTGCGCGGTTGTCGCAATCAATGGCGTTGAGCAATGTTATCCACGCCGGTGCGCGGCAGGTGGAGGAGGGTCATCGACCCGGCCCGGCATCAGGCGCGGCGGTTCAAGCGCAACATGATGATGGAGCATCGGGCGGCCAGTCGCCAGTGCAGCGCCCACGAGAACCCAACCATGCCGGGCTGCCGGATCGATTGAAGTCAGGGATAGAGTCGCTTTCCGGGATGAGCATGGATCATGTCAAGGTCCACTACAATTCGTCCAGGCCGGCGCAATTGCAGGCGCACGCTTACGCGCAAGGAAGCGAGATTCATGTGGCGCCCGGTCAGGAACGATATTTGCCGCATGAGGCGTGGCATGTGGTGCAGCAGGCGCAGGGGCGCGTAAAGCCGACAATGCAGCTCCATACCGGGCAGGCGGTGAACAGCGATGCAGGTCTGGAGGCCGAGGCCGATATCATGGGCGGAAAGGCTTTGGACCGAGGCATGGCCCGCATGCCGCCACCAGGCCACGTCAACGTCGACGCCACTCCGGTCGCGGTCGAAGGCATCGCGCAGTTGCGAGGCAATCGACGCCCGGCCGCTTATCGGCAGTTCGCGAACCGGACAGATGTGCCGGCCCGCCACCACGTCTTCAACGCCGAGACAGGTACCGACGGCCGGCTTAGCGGACTGCATGCTTATAAAGACGGCGCATTACCGAACAATGTCCAGGTGCTGTTTACCCATGGAAGCACGAATGGGGTGCATATCATCGTATGCACCGACAACGTGGCGGTCAACGGGATCCGCTACTGCAAATGGAGTTCGATGTTTCCTCGAGATATGCCGGAGGCAGTGGTGTGCTTCCTGCTGCTTCGGGCGGCAGGCCTGGTCGAGGCCAACGAGGCGCCGGAAGTCGGCACCGGGTATGGAACGATCGCGGTAGGCGGTTCCGGCGATACCAGGTATCCCGTTCATTCAGGGTCTCGGGCAATTCACGCGACACTCGCCGCCGCCTTCGGGAACGCTTACACGCCGGCTGGCCATCACCCGCTGCCGAGCCTGACGCGTGGCGGTGTGGCCTACAGGATTAACAACTAAGTGTTAGGTGGCCAGTCGAATTTACCCTTCGCCCGGCTCGTGAAACTCATCCGCCCGTGAGAACAAATCCCATGCCGCAATGAACAGCGCCGCGATCACCGGCCCGATCACGAAGCCGTTCAGCCCGAACAAGGCCATGCCGCCCAGGGTCGACAGCAGGATAACGTAGTCGGGCAACTTGGTGTCCTTGCCGACCAGGATCGGGCGCAGGATGTTGTCGACCAGGCCGATCACTAGCACGCCATAGGCGGCGAGCACCACGCCTTGCCAGATCTCTCCGGTCGCCAGGAAGTAGACCGCCACCGGCGCCCACACCAGCGCGGCGCCGACCGCCGGCAGCAGCGACAGGAAGGCCATCACCACGCCCCACAGCAAGGCGCCGCTGACGTCCAGCGCCCAGAAGATCAGGCCTCCCAGCGCACCCTGGGCCATCGCCACCAGCACATTGCCCTTGACCGTGGCCCGGATCACCGTGGTGAAATTCTGGAACAGGCGGCCCTTGTATTCGACCGACAGGGGCACCGCGCGCTGGATGCGCGCCGCCAGGATGCGGCCGTCGCGCAGCAGGAAGAACAGCAGGTACAGCATGATCGTCATGCTGACCACGAAGTCCAGCGTGTTGCGCCCAATATTGAGGGCGTACTGCGCGGTGGCCTGGCTGATCTGGGCAGCGCCTTCGGCGATCTTGTCCTGCAGCGACGCCAGGTTCGTCAGTTCAAAACGCTCGAGCAGCGAGATCGCCCAGTCGGGCAGGGCGCGGATCACGAGGTTGAAGTAAGAGGCGACGTCGACCTGGCCCGCGCTGACGCGGGCATAGATGGCGGTGACTTCATTGATCAGCGACGAGGTGATCAGGGCCAGCGGAAACAGCACCATCAGCACGATCACCAGCAGCGAGAGCAGGGCGGCGGCCGTCGGCCGCCCCTTGGTCGCGCGCAGCAGGCGCGATTGCAGCGGTGCGAACAGGATGGCGAACACGACGCCCCAGAACACGGCCCCGGAGTAGGGCAGCAATACCCAGAAGAAAGCGATCGTCACGATCGCCAATAACATGAGGAAGGAGTTCTGCGGCAGCGTATATTGCTTCATCGGCGGAGTGAAATGGTTGATGTTTCCTGATGATAAACCATGCCATCGCCTGTACGACTGCGTTTCGCGTGGCGCAGTGCGCGTCCTGACAAATAGTTCGACTTTTGGTGAAGTGTCGCTTAATGACCACGAAGTCATTTCAATCGTGCGCATTGTTTAAATGACATCTTGCGATAATTAATGTCGCCGCGTCAAGACGTAGTCTGGCGGGCTTCAACCAACATTCTTTATCGGAGAGTCACATGTCCCGCAACGCGCCGCGCACCATTCACACCACACTCGTCATTGCCCTGAAGGGCGCCATCCTGCTGGCGCGGCAAGCGCCGGCATGGCCCAGGCCCAGCAGTCGCCGGCCCTCGATCGCATGAGCATTTCCGCCGGCGCCTTCTATGCCGAGCCGAAGATCCATCTGGGCGGCGACACCCGCTACGGCCGCGTCGACACGCCCGACGAAAAAATCGACGACGTCACCCTGCCGCGCGTGAAGGCCGAGATGCTGATCGGCGACAGCCATGGCCTGTCGTTCGATTACTTCCGCTTCGACGAAGACTGGCCGGCAGCGCCAGCGGCGACACCGTCTACGAAGGCCGTCCGGTCAGCGGCACCATCACCGCCGACGCCGACCTGCGCCTGGAAATGGCGCGCTTCGCCTACAAATGGTGGATGGGCAAGGAAAAGAACGCCTTCGGCGTGGGCCTGGGCGCGGCCTACCTGCGCGCCAAGATCTCGGGTTCGGCCGAGGCAAACCTGAGCGCCTCCAATCCGGTCGAGAACTACTCGTTCAGCGGTTCGGCCGAGGGCAGCGACAGCGTCTGGGCGCCAACCGTCGAGCTGGCATGGCGCCACCAGTTGAACGAGCAATGGCGCTTCTACGTCGACGCCTCGGGCATCAAGAAGAATGGCGGCACGATCGAGGGCCATATCTGGAACGGCGCCGTCGGCGTCGAATGGTTCCCGCACAAGAATGTCGGCCTGGTGCTCGACTACAACGTGCAGAAGATCGACCTGCACCGCAACGGCGACCGCACCGCCGACCTCGACCTGAAGCTGAAGGGACCGTCGGCCTTCGTCAAGGTGCGCTTCTGATACACGGAAACCGCGCGATTCAACCGAAAAGACACGCTCAATTGCTTCCGGTCATAATACATAGTGCGAAAGCACTAATGTAGCGGAGCGAGGAGAACGATTGAGCGCGGAGCATCTGATCGGCTGTCATGATTGCGGTTGCCTTTACCACCGGGAGCCGCTGAACTCGTGCGAGCGCGCGCGCTGCACGCGCTGCCGCCACGAGCTGTACCGCTGGCATGCCGGCGGGCCGCTGCGTCGTGCCGACTCGCTGGTGGCGCTGACCATGGGCGCCGTGCTGGTCTACCTGCTGGCCCAGAGCTTCCCGATCGTCACGCTCGAACTGGGCGGCATGGCGACCGGCGCAACTCTGCTGCAGGCGGTGGGCGTGCTGTGGAACGCGGGGATGCAGGTGGTCGCGGCCATGGTGCTGTTGTGCGCCATCGTCTTCCCGGGACTGGAACTGGGCGCGCTGCTGTACGTCGCCATCGGCCTGCGGCGCGGCCGGCGCGTTCCCGGATTTCACCTGGTGCTGCGGGTGGTCCAGGGCGCGCGCTACTGGGCCATGACCGAGGTGCTGATGATTGGCATCCTGATCACGGTCATCAAGATGACCAGTCTGGCGCGGGTGGTGCCGCATCCGGGGCTGTTCGCCTTCGGCGTACTCACCATCCTGTGCGCGCTCGTGATGCGCTACGAACCGAAGGCGCTGTGGGAGCTGGCCGATCGCCTGGCGCCGCGCCCGCGGCAGGAGGCCGGGGCAGACGCCGTCGCCCATGCGCCGGACACCCTCGTAGCCTGCCGCGCCTGCGGCCTGGTCAACGGCCACCCCTGGCAGCGCGCGAAGGACGGCGTTTGCCACTGCCGCCGCTGCGGCGCCGCGCTGCACCGCCGGATCCCGAACAGCATCGGCTGGACCTGGGTCATGCTTGCCGCCGCCACGCTGCTCTACGTTCCCGCCAACCTGCTGCCCGTGATGTATTCGCGCATGATCGGCGGCGGCGCCGAGGGCGACACCATCATGAGCGGCGTGCTGCTGTTCTGGAACACCGGTTCGCCGGGCCTGGCCATCATCATCTTCATCGCCAGCGTGGTGGTGCCGGTGTCGAAGCTGGTGGCGCTGGCCTGGCTCAACGCCACCGCCCAGCTGCGCTCGCGCGCGGCGCCGCTGGCCCGCACCCGCGCCTACCGGGTGGTGGAATTCGTCGGCCGCTGGTCGATGCTCGACATCTTCGTGGTCGCGTTGACCGTGGCCCTGGTGCGCTTCGACGCGCTGGCCACGATCACCGCCGGCCCCGGCGCGATCGCTTTCGGCTGCGTGGTGATCCTGACCATGGTCGCCTCGCACCAGTTCGACCCGCGCCTGATCTGGGACCCTATTGAATCGAATGGAGAACGACATGTCTGAACCGGACGGCGCACGACCGCCGCAGGGGCCCAGCTCGCCCGACGTCGACCGCCCGAGCCGCTGGCTGCCGTCGCTGATTTGGCTGATACCGCTGCTGGCGGCCATCATTGGCGCCTGGCAGGTGGTCCAATGGGTGACCAACAAGGGCCCCACGGTGTACGTCTATTTCGCGACCGGCGAAGGCCTGGAGGCGAACACCACCCGGGTCAAGTACAAGGACGTCGACATCGGCCGCGTGGTGTCGGTGACCCTGGCCGAGGACGGCAACCGGGTGGTGGCCAAGATCGAGATGGCCAAGGAGGCGGGCCGCTTCACCGCCAAGGATTCGCGCTTCTGGGTGGTGCGCCCCCAGATCGGCGCCAGCGGCGTGTCGGGACTCGGCACCCTGCTGTCCGGCCCCTATATCGGCGCCGCGCCCGGCACGTCCGAGGATTCCAGCAACGCCTTCACCGGCCTGGAGACGGCGCCGCCGATCCCGATCGGCCTGAAGGGCCGCGAATACCTGCTGCACGCCGACACCCTGGGCTCGGTGGCGCCCGGCTCGCCAGTCTACTTCCGGCGCGTGCGCGTCGGCCAGGTGGCGAAGGTCGAACTGGACAAGGCCGGCCAGGGCATCGACATGTCGGTGTTCGTCGAGCAGCCGTATATCGGTTTCGTCGGGGCGGACACGCGCTGGTACCATGCCAGCGGGGTCGACCTGCGCCTGGACGCGAGCGGCCTGAAGCTCAATACGCAATCGCTGGCGGCGCTGGCCACCGGCGGCATCGCCTTTGAATCGACCGACGGCAAAAAGCCGGCCGCGCCCGCCCGGCGGGCAGCCGCTACCGCCTGGCCGAAGACCGCGCCGCTGCCCTGCGCCCGCCGGACGGCCCGGCCACCAGCGCGGTGCTGTACTTCGACCAGACGCTGCGCGGCCTGGCGCCGGGCGCGCCGGTCGACTTCCGCGGCGTGGCGCTGGGCGAGGTGCGCAGCGTGGGCATCGAATGGGACCGCGAGCGCCGCCGCTTCAATATGCCGGTGACGATCGACATGTACCCGGGCCGCCTGGGCCAGGACTTCATGAACGCCCTGAACCAGGGCCGCGAGGGCAAGGACATGATGGGCATGATGGTGGGCCGCGGCCTGCGCGCGCAGCTGCGCAACGGGAACATCCTCACCGGTCAGCTGTACGTGGCGCTCGATTTCTTCCCCAACGCGGCCAAGGCCACGATCGGCCAGCAAGGCGAGCTGGTGGTGCTGCCGACGGTGCCGGGCCAGCTCGATGAGCTGCAAAGCCAGGTGGCGCGCATCGCCAACAAGCTGGACAAGGTGCCGTTCGACGAGATCGGTGCCAACCTGAACCGCACGCTGGCGCAGGCGAATGCGACGCTCGAGCGCCTCGAAGGCCAGGTGCTGCCGGAGATGACGGGCACGCTCAGCGCCGCTAAAGGCACCTTTGCGCGCGCCGAAAACCTGCTGGCGCAGGATTCGCCGCTGCAGTCCGACTTGCGCCAGGCATTGCAGGAAGTGTCGGACACGATGGCCAAGCTCAATGCGCTGGCCGACTACCTCGAACGTAATCCGCAGTCGATCATCCGCGGCAAACCCCAGGAGAAGAATTGATGATGCCGCTTGCCAGCCTTAATCCCGGCCCTGGCCGCCTGTTTGCCGCCACCGCGATCGCGGCAGCCCTTGCCGGCTGCGGCAGCGCGCCGGTCGACCGCTTCTATACCTTGGGCGGCGGCCCGGCGGCGGCCACGCCGCCGGCGGTCAGCGCCGCGCCGTTGTACTTCGAGATGCGGCCCGTGACGGTGCCGGCCCAGCTGCGCCGGCCGCAGATGGTGGTCAGTACCGGCGAAGGCACGATCGATCTCGAAGAGCACCACCGCTGGGCCGGGCCGCTGGCCGAGGAGATCGGCAACAGCCTGTCGCTCGGGATCGCGGCCCGGCTGGGCGGGGTGGACGTCTACCGCAGCGCGGCGCCGGACGGCAGCACGCTGTACCGGATCGGCGCCGACGTCCAGCGTTTCGAATCCCGCCCCGGGAGCCTCGCGCTGCTCGATGTGGTGTGGAGCGTGCGCCGGCTCGATGGCAGCCAGCCTGGCGGCCAGATGCAGACTTGCCGCAGCGTGTTCCAGGAACCGGTGGGGATGGGCCACGACGCCCTGGTGGCGGGCCACCGGGCGGCGCTGGACAAGCTCTCGGCCACGATCGCGCAGGCGGTGCGGTCCCAGGTTGACGGGCGCGCTCCGGCCTGCCCGGCCGGCTGAGGGATCAGGGGATCAGGCGTTCGGCGCGCAGGCGCGCGAACAGGTCGTAGAACGAATCGTCGGTGGCCTGCCAGGCGCTGAAGCCCAGGCGCCGGCTGTTGGCCATGTCGGTCATGACCTCCAGCGGCCGGCCCAGGTCGAGGTCGGTATGCCAGGGCGAAGCCAGGCGATCCAGGTCGGCCTCGATCAGGCCGTGGCGCGCGGCGATCTCGCGCCACAGCGCGTGGTCGTTCGCCATCGCGGCCTCCAATGGCTGGATGGCGCCGTTAAAGCCCGCCGCCTCGACGCCGAAGAACGCCGCCAGTTTTGGCCACAGCCAGCTCCAGCGGAAGACGTCGCCGTTGACGATATTGAAGGCTTCGTTGCGGGCGGCGTCGGTATCCGCCGCCCAGACCAGCTGTTTGGCCAGCATGCGCGCATCGGTGACGTCCGACAGCCCATTCCACTGCACGTCGGAACCCGGGAACTGGAACGGACGACCGGTCTCCTTGCAGATGGTCGCGTAAACGGCCAGGGTGGTGCCCAGGTTCATCGCATTGCCGACCGCCAGGCCGATCACGGTGTGCGGACGGTGCACGGTCCAGGTAAAACGGTCGCGTTCGGCCGCGGCATGGACTTCGTCTTCCTGCGCGTAATAGAAATTCTCGAGCGGCAGGCGTGGTTGGCTTTCGCGCAGCGGGGTGTCGGGCAGGGTGCCCGAACTGGCATAGGCTTCGAACGGGCCGAGATAGTGCTTCAGGCCGGTCACCAGCGCCACGTGGCGCACGCTCTTCTTCGGCGCCAGCGCGTCGAGCAGATTGCGCACCAGGGCGGCGTTGACGCGGATGTTTTCGGCCTCGGTGTCCTGGCGCATCCAGGTGGTGAAGAAGACGTGGGTCGGTTCGACGTCGGCCAGCGCGGCGCCGAGTGCTGCAGGGTCGAGCAGGTCGGCGGCCACGTGGCGCACGGCGGGCAGGTCTTGCGGTGCGCGGCGCGACAGGCCGACCACGTCCCAGCCCCCGGCCAGCAGTTCGCGTGCCACGTGGTTGCCGCCGATGCCGGTGACGCCGACGACCAGTGCGGTTCGTTTCATGTGTTTCCTCCCGATGTGACAATTGGACCTCATTCTACCGGCTGGCGGAAATCGACGTTGCAGGCCCAAAGCAAACGGGGCGCCGCATCGCTGCGGCGCCCCGTCCGGGTCAACGCGTCAGGACATCAGAAGCGGTAACGCAGGGTCAGCGAGGCGTTGCGCGGCGCACCGTAGGTGATCTGGTTAAACGCGGAGAACATCGCGAAGTGGGTCTCGTCGGTCGCGTTGCTGACGTTGAGCTGGGCCGACAGCTGCTTGGTGAAGTCGTAGCGCGCCATCAGGTTGACCAGGGCGAACGAATCCTGCTCGATGCGGCCGTCGATGCCCGGAGCCACGGTGCCGTCGATCGTGTAGGTGCTGCCTTCCCAGTTGACGCCGCCGCCGACGGTCAGCTTGCTCCACGCGCCCGGCAGGCGGTAGGACGCGAAGGCGCGCAGGGTCTTGCGTGGGTAGATCGCGTTGAAGTCGGCGCCGGTTTCGTCCTTGGCGCGGTAGATCGCGTAGCCGATGCTCGCGTTCAGGCCTGAGATAATCTCGCCCGAGACGTCCAGCTCGATGCCCTTGCTGGTGGCGCCGTCGACCGCGCGGTAGTAGGCCTCCGGCAGTTGCGGGCCAGCGCCGTCGCGGTCAACTTCGCCGGCGCGCTGCGCCAGGCCATCCTGCTTGAGGTGGAACACCGACAGCGCGGCGTTCACGCGGCGGTCGAAGAATTCGCCCTTGATGCCGGCTTCGCTGGCCTTGCCTTCGATCGGGTCGAGCAGGTTGCCGGCGAAATCCTTGTTGTTCTGCGGCTGGAAGATGCTGGTGTGGCTGGCGTACAGCGAGTAGGTGTCGTTCAGGTCGAACACCAGGCCGGCGTACGGGGTAATTTCGTTGTCGTACTTGAGCAGGTAAGGAACCGCGCCGGCGAGACCGCCGGTCTTCTCGTACTTGGTCACGCGGGCGCCGACAATCGCCTTCAGGCGGTCGGTGACCGAGAAGCGCGCCATGCCGTACAGGCCTTGCTGGGTGACTTCATTGCCTTCGTAGAAGCCCTGCGGGCCCCACACCGGCGTCGGGTAGCTGGCCGGATCCCATTGCGGGAAGCCGGTCACCGATGGCGCGAAGCCGTCGGCCGTGGTCGGGAAGCTGGCCAGGCGGTTGTTCGAGGTGAAATCGGTCTTGGCATGCAGGTAGCCGATGGCCGCCTGGTGCTCGCGGCCGAACGCCGAGAACGGACCGCTGGCGTGCACGCCGAAGTCCTTCTGCTTGGTTTCGATGACGTAGGAACCGGCGAACGCAAAGAGGGAGCCGGTGGCGCGGTCGGGCACGCCCGACAGGTACAGCAGGCGCGAATCACCGTCGCGGGTGGCGTCGGTATAGGTCAAGCGCAGGTTCCAGCCGTTGGCAAAGCGGTGTTCGTAGTCGGCGAAGAAGTTGTCGTACTGGTTGTCGAAGCCGGCCCACGGGGCGCCGGTCGTCAGCGAGCGGTCTTCGGGGATGACCGAGCCGTCGGTAAAGCGGTAAGGCAGGCCGCCCCACATCGGCGCGCGCGGGCTCATCTTCTGGCGGCTGAAGCCGGCCGAGAAGGTGCCGTCGCGGCCGATGTCGGCTTCGATCGTGCCGTAGTAGGTACGGTCGCTGTTCTCCATATTCCTGATCCAGCTGTCGGCTTCGCCGTACTCGCCGACGAAGCGGCCGCGCACGCTGCCCGATTCGTTCAGCGGGGTCGAGACGTCGGCCACGATGCGGCGCTTGTCCCAGCGGCCGACGGTGGCTTCGACCGAGCCGGCCAGCTTCTTGCTGAAGGCGCGCTTGCGCACCAGGTTCAGTGCCGCCGACGGGGTGCCGGCGCCGGTCATCAGGCCGGTCGCGCCACGCACCACTTCGACGCGGTCGTACAGCGCCAGGCTGCCCAGCACCTCGCCCGCGCTCCATTGCGCGTCCCAGGTCGTGGGAATATTGTCGATCTGCAGGTTGGTGACTTCGAAGCCACGCGAAGTGAAGCTGCCGCGGTGGGTCTCGTACTGGTTGACCGAGACGCCGGTGACGTTGTTGACCACATCGGTGATGGTCGCCAGGTTCTGGTCTTCGATACGTTGCTGGGTGATGACCGAGACCGATTGCGGAGTGTCGCGCAGCGACATGTCGAGCGGGGTCGCGGTACGGGTGCGGCCGATGGTGTACGAGCCGACGTCGTCGGCGAGCTTCTGGGCCTGGACCTGCACCTGGGGCATCGAGGTGGTGCCGGCGGCGGTGTTGCTGGCCTCGGTGGACTGCGCTTGAGCGACGAACGGGAGCGCGAGGCCCACACAGACCGTCAGGGTCTTCAATTTACGGCTTCCGTTGGCGCTGACCTGCTTTTCCATCTTTTTTCCTGTTTTTAACGATGAGTGGGTGGCGGACCAGCGCTCGAAGCGCACACGTCTGCCTATGACAACTGAATACGACTACGAATGATAACGATTCTCATCTATGTATGTCAATGTATGAACGTTGCATTGGCCGACATTCCGCAGATTGTGCAGCTGGGTGGATGGTATTGGCAGGAAACCGCTCTGTATCCGGACGCTGGAAGCGGCTAAGCTGGCGTCACTTCAGAAACCGAAAGGGCAAATACATGGACAAACCGGAATTCTTCGTGACCCCGGGTTATGGCGAGATGTTTTACAAGAAGCTGGGTTATTCGCAGGCCGTGAAGGTCGGCAACCGCGTCGAGATCTCGGGCCAGGGCGGATGGACCGACGACCTGCAGTTTCCTGCACGGCTCGAGGACGAGATCGAACTGGCCTTCAAGAACGTCGAACGCGTGCTGGCTGCGGCCGGCGCCACCTGGGAGCACGTGATCCACGTGAACTCCTATCACGTGGGCGGCTTTCCTCCCGAGACCAACGAGACGATGGCAAGGCTGTTTCGCCAGTATATGCCGAATCGGGCGCCGATCTGGACCGAGCTGGGTGTGGCGGAGCTCGGCGCTCCGGAGATGCGGATCGAGATCCGGGTGACCGCGATCATCGAGTAATCATCCTGGCGCCGGGACGGCGTCAATCGCGGAAGGTGTCGATCAGCCAGTCGACGAACACCGTGAGGCGGGCGTTCTGGTGCCGGTTCGGCGGGTACAGGATGTGGAAGGGCATGGCGGGCCGGTTCCATTCCTGCAGGATCGGCACGAGCTCGCCGGCGTCGATCGCCGGCTGCACCATCCGCCTGAAATGCTGGCCGATGCCCATGCCGGCCCGCAGCAATGCCAGCAGGCCATTGCCGTCGTTGGTGGACAATTCGCTGGCCTCGATATCCAACCGTTCGTCGCCGCGCTCGAAGACCAGCGGATTCGGCTTTGTCGTGGCGGCGAAGAAGTAACCCAGGCGTACGTGCCGATCGAGGTCGGCGGGTGTACGTGGCGTGCCCTCCCGTTCGAGATAGGCGGGTGAAGCGAAAGTGCCGTAGCGCAAGTCGAGCAGTTTGCGGCCGACCATCGACATCTGCTGCACTTCGCCGGCGCGGATCACGCAATCGACGCCTTCGCCGACGATATTCGCGGGGCGGTCGCTGATGCCGAGCGCCAGGGTGATGTCCGGGTATTCGCGGTGAAAGGCGGGCAGTGCGGGAATCAGGAGCGAGGTCGCGAACGAGGCCGGGGCGTCGATCCGGAGATGTCCGCGGGGCTTGCGTTTCTGGCCGCGCATGGCGTGGTCCATCGCGTCGAGGTCGACGAGCAGGCGGCTTGCTTGCTGGTAGTATTCGGCGCCTTCCGCGGTTGCGGCTACCGTACGCGTAGTGCGGTGGAGCAGCTTGTTGCCGAGATGGGTCTCGAGGTCGCCGACCAGCTTGCTGACGGTGGAGCGCGGCATGCCCAGCTGGTCGGAGGCGCGGCTGAATGAGCCGGTGTCGATCACACGGACAAAGGCGCGCATGGCGAGCAGCTGGTTCATGCGAAGACGACCAATACGGAGAAGTTCATGGGCCACTATTATCCATCAGACTGGATAATAGTGGCCCACCTGCGATGGGTAAGGCTGGCTCAAGCCACTTCCTTCTTGTTCGCCTCGGTAATGGTCCAATAATAAATCGTGCGGCCATCCACCTCGACCGTCTTTTCGGCCGGCCATTCCGATCCCATGTCGAAGGCATGCGACACGACGCGCGTGCCGACCTTGAGCTGCTTCCATAGTTGCGGCCGCAGCTTGGCGTTGATGGTCGGCAGCAGGTACAGGGTCACCACGGTGGCGGTCGAGAAATCGGTCTTGAACAGGTCGCCGACGCGGAACTGGGCGCGGTCGGATACGCCGGCCTTCTTGGCGTTTTCCTTGGCTTCCGCGATGCGGGTCGGATCGATGTCGATGCCGGTGCCGCGCGCGCCGCGTTCCTTGGCTGCGGTGACGACGATGCGGCCGTCGCCGCAGCCCAGGTCGAACAGGGTGTCTTTCTTGCCGACCCTGGCCAGGTCGAGCATCTTGTCGACCACCTCTTGCGGGGTCGGGACGTAAGGCACGTCGAGTCGCGGCGTGGCGGCGGTGGCGGCGGTGGCCTGCGCCAACACACGGCCGAACGGGAACATCATCAGGCCGGTCGCGGCGGCAGTCGACAGCAGCAGGGTACGGCGGCGAGGTTGCAGGTTCATCAACACAGCTCCTTGGTCAGGTTTGGTCTTGGGGGATGAAACGGTTGGTATTATCGATCGCTCTTCGAGCGCAGCAGCAGCAACAGCACGACGCCGATAGCGAGCACGGCGACGCCGATCCAGGCGGCGTTCAGGCCGCCCAGCTGCTGGCTGTACACATACGACAAGCTCGACCACAGCATATACGCGCAGCTGGCGCAGAACAGCAGCGGCAGCACCGGATACAGCGGCACCTTGAACGGACGCGGCACGTTCGGCTCGCGCCGGCGCAGCACGAACAGCGAGATGCCGGTGAGCAGGAAGAACAGCCAGAACACGGGCGCCGTGAATTCGACCATCGACTTGAAGCCGCCGCCCAGCGCGGCGCCGGTCGCCACCAGGGCCAGGGCCGCCACGCATTGCACCGTCATGGCGACCGTCGGCGTACCGCGCTCGTTGTCCCACTCGGCCAGGCGGCCCAGCTTTTTCCAGTCGAGGCCCATGGCGTAGCTGGTGCGGGCGCCGACGATCATGGTGGCGTTGATCGAGGTGAGGGCGGAGATCGCGACCAGCACGGAGATGATTTTTTCGCCGGCCGGGCCGAAGACGACCTTCATGACGTCGGCCGCGACAGCGTCGGAAGCGGACATGCCGTCCATGCCGAGCACCTTCCAATAGGCCCAGGTCACCATCAGGTAGAGTACGGTGATGATGACGATGCCCATGGTCAGCGCCTTGACCATGTCGCGCGGACCGCCGCGCATCTCGGCGCTGATGTAGGCGGCCTCGTTCCAGCCTCCATAGGTGAGCAGGACGAAGACCATCGCCATGCCGAGGGCGGCGGCCGTCGGGCCGGACGCGCCGACGGCCGTTGCGGTGGCAGCAGGCGCGGGCGCCGGATCGGTGAACAGCGCGGCGGCGCCGACGATGAGCAGCAGGCCGAGGATCTCCGCGACCGTCAGGAAGGTCTGGGTGCCGGCGCCGGTGCGGATGCCGCGCAGGTTGAGCGCCGACAGGCCGGCGATCACGGCGACGGCATATACCGTGCTGCCCCAGCCGGCCGGCAGCATCGTCAGCGGAATCGCCTGCTGCATGTAGTCGCCGAAGACGAAACCGAGTAGCGCGATCGAGCCGGTGGTGATCACGGAGAAGCGCGCCCAGCCGAACAGGAAAGCGACCGAGCGGCCGTAGGCGCGGTGCAGGTAGTGGTAGTCGCCGCCGGCATGCGGGTACGAGGTGGTCAGCTCGGCGTAGCACAAGGCGCCGATGAGCGAGACCACGCCGCCCATGATCCACAGGGTAAACATGGCAGTCGCGCTGCCGCTCATGCTCGCGACCAGGGACGGAGCCTTGAAGATGCCGGCGCCGATCACGACGCCGACGATGACCGCGACCGCTTCGCGCAGGCCGATGGTGGGGCGCGGTCGGGTGTCGTGAGGGGCTGAGACAGTGCGTTCCGCTTCTATGGCATCCATGTCGTGATCGGGTGGGCACGCCGGCGGCCGAGGGCCGTGTCGCGCTTGGTTGCACATGGGGAGCCTGTCAAGACACTACCGCTCACCCGCTCTTCGGTACTGGATGTTATCCAGACCGCAGAGCGGATGGCGCGCGATTGCATTGCTATAAAGATAAATACAGTTTGGCGCGGCAGAGCGCCGCGCCATGCCACTAGTCGGCTGCCGGGGATGCCCTGGTATCGGTCCCGGCGTTGGCCACACCCGCCGGCAGCGCCGGCCTGCGACCCTCGTTCGATGCATTTGCCGGCGCGGGCGAGCCAAGCCACGCGAAGATGGCCGGCCAGATCGCGGCGTGGGCGTTGCGGCCGACCAGCACGCCGACATGTTGCAGGTTGACGCCGACGTCGCCCTGGTATTCGAGCACGCGCTTGCGTTCGCTGCTGGCGGCTTCGTGGAAGGGCAGCACGGATTCGGGCGGAATCACCTTGCTGTGGAAGTCGACCACGCACAGCAGGGGCGCGCGCAGGTCGCGCGGGCCGATCGTGCGGCCTTTGATGTCGAGCCGGCCCTGCATGAATTCATCGTTGCGGTACAGCGACTCGACGATGTCGGTGAACAGCCGGCCGGGCAGCGGGAATTCGTCATGGGTCCAGCGCTCGACCCGCATATGGGTGGCCAGCGCCTTCGGGTCGAGCAGCGACAGCCAGCGGTCGGCGACGCGCTCCCACTGGAAGGCCTGCGGTTCGGCCATGGCGCTCATCAGGTTCAGGTAGACGCCCGGCACGTGGCGGAAGGCGTCGGCGATGCCGCGCGCGTGCGGGGTGGCGTTGACCAGTGGCGAGAAGCAGCAACTGGCCTGTTCGAAGTGCAGCGGCGACTCGAGCAGGATGGTCGCGGCCACGCGTTCGGGATGGGTGCAGCTGTAGATGGCGGCCAGGATGCCGCCCAGCGAGTGACCGACGATCGTCAGCCGCTCGTGCCCGCTGTCTTCCATGATCGCCTGCTGGCAGGCCGACAGCATGCGGTCGCCATAGTCGTCCAGGCCGACGTCGCCGTCGTCATCCGGCATCGGCAGCCATTCGGCCAGGTAGACCCGGTAGCCGCGTTCGCTCCAGCGCTGCACCACGCTGATGTCGGGCGCCAGGTCCCAGATATAGGCGCGCTTGATCGGCGCCGGCACCAGCAGCACCGCCGGGCCGCCGCCGGGGGTGCCCTGGTAGCGGTGCAGTTGGAGACCGGGCTGCTCGAGGATCACGGTCGACGGGGTAGGCTGCGGTCCGTAACCGGCGCGATCCAGCATCTTGCCGCGCGCCTGGCGGCTGCGGTCCATCTGCTTGAGGCCCTGCGTTCCGAGGTCTCCGAAGGCCCCGAGGTGGTTCCAGTTGCTGGCGTACATGAATGGCGATCCCGTCGAATTGGCGATCACGAGACTCTACGCCAACTACTGCCCGGCTCCAACCGCGCACGCTGCGAATCGCCATCCTGTTTGCGCCAGGTATAACTTTGGACGAATAGATATAGCCGACCGGAATCGAACCATGCTCACAGATACTTGACCCAGGCCTTGCCGCTGGCGCGCTTGTACCGGCCGAAGCGTTTCGTCGGCCAGTACAGCAGCGCCGCCAGCACGACGGCGCCGAGCCATACCTGCCATACATGCGTGAAATCCGCCCGCGGCACGCCGAGCGCGCCGGCCGCGATCCTTTGCGCAGCCAGCAACAGGTACAGGTGGAGGATGTAGAAGAACAGCGGCGCGCCACCGAACACCGCGGCTGCCCGCATCCAGCCGGCGTCGCCCCGCTCGATCCAGGCCAGCACCAGCAGGCCCATGCCCAGGGTCAGCAGCAGGAAGTCGAGCGAGGGCGGGTACTTGGTGAAGTTCAGCCACGACATCGCGCTGCGCAGCAGGGCGTCCTGCGGCGCCCATGGCAGGGTCTCGCCATAGATGTTCCAGGTGCGCAGCACCAGCAGCGGGGCCAGGCAGGCCAGGCCGGCCACGACGAGCCGGCGACGCCGGAGCGCAGGATCGGTGGCGCGCGCATACAGGGGGCCGCAGGCATAGCCCAGCAGGATCACGCCGATCCAGGCCAGCAGCGGATAGCTGATGCGCACCCGCACCGGGTCGTCAAGCAGGTACCCGCGCTGCTCGAGGATGGTCCAGGCGGCGGCAAGCCAGGAGCCGGGCTCGAACGACAGCCCGGCGAGGGCATTGTGGCCCATGACGATGACGGCGCCGAACGCCGCCAGCAGCGCCAGGGGCAGGCGATGCAGCAGGGCCAGCGCCAGCATCGACAGCCCGATGGCCCAGATCACCTGCAGGTAGACGGTATGCGGCGTGAAGCTGCCGGTCCAGGCGAAGTTGATCACGACGATCTCGAGCAGGATCAGGAAGGCGCCGCGCTTGGCCAGAAACCCCGTGGCGCTGCGCGGCCCGCTCGCCGGGTTGGCGTACAGCCAGGCCGACAGGCCGGTCAGGAACACGAACATCGGCGCGCAGAAATGGGCGGCCAGGCGCGAGAAGAACAGGCCGGGATCGGTCGCAGTCACGTCCATCGGGTCGCCGACCTTGTGCTGCAGGAAGAAGGTCTCGCGGACGTGGTCCACCGTCATCAGGAGCATGACCAGGCCGCGGGCGACGTCGATGGAGGCGATGCGCTCGCTCGCGCCGTGGAGCGGAAGGGAGGCGGTACGGGTATTCATATCGGTCGGGATTGTACGGGAAGCCGTTCGCCGGCAAAAGAACGGCGGCCGGCGCGCGGCTTGCTCCTCTGGCATACTCGATCCATCCGTAGTCAGTTACAGGGCAGGGTATTTACCGATGAAACCAGAGATTCTCGTATTGGGCAGCGTGTGGTCGCCAGAGGTGCGCGCGCAGGTGGAACAGGCATTCGCGTGCCATTTCGTGCCGGCGATTCCGGTCGCCGGAGACCCGGATTTCGAGCGAATCGCCGGCGGCATCCGCGCCGTCCTCACCACCGGCACGCTCGGCGTGACGCCGGAGCTGGTGGCCAGGCTGCCGGGGCTCGAGATCGTGTCGGTGCACGGCGTCGGTGTCGATGCGGTGCCGCTGGCGCTGCTTGCGGACAAGGGCATCCACGTCACCAACACGCCCGACGTGCTGACCGACGACGTGGCCGATTTCGCCGTCACCCTGCTGTTGTCGGCGGTGCGCCGCCTGCCGCTGCTGGACCGCTACGTGCGCGCCGGCGCGTGGCCGGCCAAGGGGCCACTGACCCAGGCGCGCAGCCTGAAAGGCAAGGTGGCGGGCATCGTCGGCTTCGGCCGCATCGGCCAGGCGGTGGCGCAGCGTTTGCAGGGCTTCGGGATGGAGATCCGCTACTACCAGCGCAGCGCGGGGCCGGCGCCCGAACGGCGCAGCAGCTCGCTGCTGGCGCTGGCCGAGGCTAGCGATATGCTGGTGCTGTGCATGCCGGGCGGCCCGGAAACCCGGCACATGATCGGGCTGGACGTGATCGAGGCGCTGGGTCCGGAAGGCACGCTGGTGAACATCGCGCGCGGTTCGGTGGTGGACGAGGCGGCGCTGGTTGCGGCCCTGCAGGACGGCCGGCTCGGCGCCGCGGGACTCGACGTGTTCGAGGATGAGCCGAACGTGCCGGCGGCGCTGTTCGCGCTCGATAACGTGGTGCTCACACCCCACGTCGGCAGCTTCACCGTGGAGGCGCGGCGCGCGATGGGGCGGCTGGCGGTGGCCAATCTGCTGGCCCATTTCAACGGCGAGCCGTTGCCGACGCCCGTGCGGTAGCAGTGCGGGCCCCGGCCCGGCCTGTCAGGCGCGTGGCCGGATGGATTTCCGGTGCTGTCGATGTGCAGCGCCATCAAAGCGGCCATCCTTTCGCTCGCGCGCACCTGGGCCACTATCTCAAGGGGCAGGGAGTGCGCGTGGATGTCGTCTCGCCCGGCATGATCATCACGCCGGCGACGGAGACCTGCCCGAATGACAATCCAGGCGCCGGGGAAGGCTTGACGCAACCGGCGCCGTTCCGGCAGATCGGCGAGCCTGACGACATCGCAGCTGCCGTGAAGTTCCTGGCCTCGAGCGAGAGCCGGTAGCTGGCAGGCGAAGAGCTGGTCGTGGACGGCGGTTTCAAGGCTGTCTGACGAAGCTCAAGAGCGGCTGGACTGCGCTCACTCCAGATGTTCGTGGTGATCGGCCACGCCGCGCTTCCAGTAGGCCGAGATCCGTGCGGCCTGGCGCGGCAGGCCCTTGTCGATCAACAGCTGGCGCACCTGTGCCATCAACGCGGCCTCGCCGCCGCCCCATGCCAGGCCGGCGCCGCCCGGAAATGGCAGATCCTTCAGCGCCTGCAGTAATTGCTGGCTCGACGCCACCCATTGCACGTCCGCATTGGCTTGCGTGGCGAACTCGCGGCGATCGTCCGCATCGACCAGCAGCACGGCCTGGACCCGGGCCGCTGGCGGCAATTCTTCCAGGCGCCGCGTCACCGCCGGCAGCGCGCTGGCGTCGCCCACCAGCAGGTGCCAGTCCATCTCCAGCGGCAGGATCATCGAGCCGCGCGGGCCGCCAATGATGGCTTGCGATCCAGGCTTGGCATCGCGCGCCCACTCGGCCGCGCCGCCATGGCCGTGCAGGGCGAACTCGAGGTCGACCTCGCAGGCCTGGCGGTCGAAGCGGCGTGGCGTATAGTCGCGCCGAACCTGCCGGCCGCCCGCATCGTCGAACATGAACTTGACGTGGTCGTCGAAGGACAGGGACGTGAAATCCGACAGTGCGGCGCCCTTGAAGGTGATGCTGGCGAAGCCGGGGCTGAGACGCTCGATGCGGGCGACTTCGACCTCGCGCATCTTGAGGTCGTGGCGGACGCGCTCAATGGTGGGAATGTGGGATTCAACCATGCTACACTCCAGAATTAGTTGATAGTATCCACCATTATGCGAAAAGAAGTTGATAGAGTCAACCAAATTCACGGCAGTCGTGCGGACGATCCATTGGAGACGATGCACGCGATCGTGCATCTTTTTCGGTCAAGGCAGTTGCGCGGCCTGCGCAGCGGTGGGCACGAGCTGGCGCATATGGAGCTGAAGGCGCTCGGTTACTTTGCCCGCCACCCCGGCGCCACGCAGAGCGATCTGGTGGCGCATTCGGGCAGGGACAAGGGCCAGGTGGCGCGCCTGATCCGGGCGCTGCGCGAAGCGCAGCTGCTGGAGGCGGCGGCCGACGAGCAGGACCGGCGCAGCACGCGGCTGACACTCAGCGCGGCCGGACAGGAGGTGTTTGCGGGACTGCATCGCCAGAGCGGCGCATTGGGGGAAGATGCGCTCGCCGGGCTGTCCGACGATGAACGAGCCCAGCTGATGGCGCTGCTGGCGCGGGTGCGCGCCAATCTGGAAGAAAAGCGGGCGGACTAGCCGCCCGCTCGATCGGGCATTACTCGACCCAGCCGAACCCGTCGCGCGCCAGCAGCGCGAACGATTCCGCCGGCCCCCACGAGCCGGCCGCATACGGATGCGGCTTCTCGTTCAGGGTTTCCCAGCCGTTGATGATCGGCTCGACCCATTCCCAGGCCGCTTCCAGCTCGTCGCGGCGCATGAAGTGGGTCAGGCGGCCGCGCACCACGTCGATCAGCAGGCGCTCATAGGCTTCGGCGCGGCGTTGCTGGAAGGCCGACTGCAGGTCGAGGTTGAGCGCGACCTGCTGCATCTGCATGCCGCTGCCGGGCTGCTTGGCGAAGAGCTGCAGCTTGATCGCTTCTTCGGGCTGCAGTTCGATCACCAGGCGGTTGGCGACGCCGCCCGGGGTTTCCGGGAACAGCGGGAACGGCGGATTGGCGAACTCGATCACGATCTTGGACGAGCGGCGCGCCATGCGCTTGCCGGTGCGCAGGTAGAACGGCACCTTCGACCAGCGCCAGGTATCGATGTGGGCGCGCAGGGCCACGAAGGTCTCGGTATGGCTGTTGGCAGGAACGTTGCTTTCTTCGTGGTAGCCCTTGACCTCCTGGTTGCCGCTCACGCCGCGGCTGTACTGGCCGCGCACGGTGTCGCGCGCGATGTCGGCCAGGGACATGCGGCGCAGCGAACGGATCACCTTCAGCTTCTCGTCGCGCACCGCGTCCGGCGACAGCGAGGTTGGCGGCTCCATGGCGACGATGCACAGCAGTTGCATCAGGTGGTTCTGCACCATGTCGCGCATCGCGCCGGCGCTGTCGTAGAAACCGGCGCGGCTGCCCACGCCCACTTCCTCGGCCACCGTGATCTGGACGCTCGCGATGTTCGGCGCGCGCCACAGCGGCTCCAGGATCGAGTTCCCGAAGCGCAGCACCATCAGGTTCTGCACCGTCTCCTTGCCCAGGTAGTGGTCGATGCGGTAGATCTGCGATTCGGCAAAGTGCTTGCCGACCGCTTCGTTGATCTCGACCGCCGAAGCCAGGTCGCGGCCCAGCGGTTTCTCGAGCACCACGCGCGCATTGGCGTCGACCAAACCGGTGGCGGCCAGCTTGTCGCAGATGGTGGTGAACAGCGAGGGCGCGGTGGCCAGGTAGAACACGCGTTGGGCGCCGTCGCGCGAAGCTTCCCTGAGCGTGTCGAAGACCTCGGCGCTCGAGACGTCCAGGCGCACGTAGACCAGCAGGTCGAGGAATCCGGCCCAGCTCTTTTCGTTGAAATTGGCGGCGCTGATGAAGGAGCGCGAATGTTCCTCGACGAAGGCCAGATAGGCGGCGCGATCGTAATCCTGGCGGCCGGTCGACAGGATGCGGGTCGACGGCGGCAGGTTCCCGTGCAGGAAGGCCATGTACAGGGCCGGCAGCAGCTTGCGCATGGCGAGGTCGCCCATGCCGCCGAAGATGGTCATGTCGAGGGGTAGTCCCTCATTGTGCTGATTCGCTTGCTCGTTCGAGGTGCTCATGTCTCTTTCGCTGACAGGTTGTATAGATCGCTTGCGTCGTGCGCTCGCCTGATATGGTCTTCGATTGTAGCTTACATGACCGAATAAAGTCTGGCAAAAGCGGCAAGCTTGCCGTCATCGGTGGGTGGACGGGCAGCAAATCGAAAAAAGGGCGCTGTTCGCGTTATTTCAGCGAACCTTGTCCGTCCGGCCCGGTCTCAGTACTGTCGAGTCATCCCGAAGAGGCGGCCGTGGACAGTCTGGATTTCGATGCATTGTTTGCCACCCTATGCGGCATCCCGCTGGACCATCAGGCACGCTCCCAGCTGCGTGCATTCCTGGCCATGGCCGACGATGCAGCCGATGCCGCAGCCAATTGCATCGCGCTCATCGAACAGGCGGCGGTCGGCAAGTGCTGTCCTCGCTGCGGCGGGACGCGTTCCCACCGCTGCGGACGCGCCAGCGGCCTGCAGCGCTGGCGCTGCCTGGCGTGCGGGCGCAGCTATAACGCCCTGAGCGGCACCCGGCTTGCTCACCTGCGCAAGAAAGAGCGCTGGCTCACTTATCTTCAGTGCCTGCTGGATGCGCGGACCGTGCGCGCCAGCGCCGAGGCGGTCCAGGTGCACCGCACCACCAGTTTTCGCTGGCGCCACCGGATGGTGGCCGGGTTCACGCACGAGCGCGCGGCGCGCCTGGCGGGCTTGGTCGAAGCGGATGAAACATACTTGCTTGAATCGCAAAAAGGGTCACGCAGGCTGACCCGGCCGGCGCGGCGGCGGGGTGGCGTGGCCAGGCACCGCGGGATCGGCCGCGACCATGATTGCCTGCTGGTTGCGTGCGAACGCGGCGGTGCGGTGCTCGATTTCCATTGCGGACGCGGTCCGGGCTCAGGAGTCTGGCTCGATCGTTGCCTGGGGCCGGTGCTGGCGCCGGATTCGCTCCTGATCAGCGATGGCGCCATCGTCTATCGCGGTTTCGCCAGGCGCCATGGCATTTCCCACGAATTCATCAACCTGCGCGCCGGCGAACGGGCGCGCGGCGCGCTCCACCTGAACCACGTGAACGGCTGGCACAGCCGCTTCAAGCGTTGGCTGGTGCGTTTTCATGGCATCGCCAGCCGTTATCTGATCCATTACTCGGGCTGGCGGCGGGTGCTTGATGCGGGCAGTCTAGCGACGCCGGCTCAATTACTGATGACTGCCGTCAAAGCAGACTGAACAGAACCAGGTGACGAAATAACGCGAACAGAGCCAAAAAAAGGGCGCTGTTCGCGTTATTTCAGCGAACCTTGCCCGTCCGGCCCGGTCTCAGTACTGTCGAGTCATCCCGAAGAGGCGGCCGTGGACAGTCTGGATTTCGATGCATTGTTTGCCGCCCTGCGCGGCATCCCGCTGGACCATCAGGCACGCTCCCAGCTGCGTGCATTCCTGGCCATGGCCGACGATGCAGCCGATGGCGCAGCCAATTGCATCGCGCTCATCGAACAGGCGGCGGTCGGGAAGTGCTGTCCTCGCTGCGGCGGGACGCGTTCCCACCGCTGCGGACGCGCCAGCGGCCTGCAGCGCTGGCGCTGCCTGGCGTGCGGGCGCAGCTATAACGCCCTGAGCGGCACCCGGCTTGCTCACTTGCGCAAGAAAGAGCACTGGCTCACTTATCTTCAGTGCCTGCTGGATGCGCGGACCGTGCGCGCCAGCGCCGAGGCGGTCCAGGTGCACCGCACCACCAGTTTTCGCTGGCGTCACCGGATGGTGGCCGGGTTCACGCACGAGCGCGCGGCGCGCCTGTCGGGCTTGGTCGAAGCGGATGAAACATACTTGCTTGAATCGCAAAAAGGATCACGCAAGCTGACCCGGCCGGCGCGGCGGCGGGGTGGCGTGGCCAGGCACCGCGGGATCGGCCGCGACCATGATTGCCTGCTGGTTGCGTGCGAACGCGGCGGTGCGGTGCTCGATTTCCATTGCGGACGCGGTCCGGTCTCAGGAGTCTGGCTCGATCGTTGCCTGGGGCCGGTGCTGGCGCCGGATTCGCTCCTGATCAGCGATGGCGCCATCGTCTATCGCGGTTTCGCCAGGCGCCATGGCATTTCCCACGAATTCATCAACCTGCGCGCCGGCGAACGGGCGCGCGGCGCGCTCCACCTGAACCACGTGAACGGCTGGCACAGCCGCTTCAAGCGTTGGCTGGTGCGTTTTCATGGCATCGCCAGCCGTTATCTGATCCATTACTCGGGCTGGCGGCGGGTGCTTGATGCGGGCAGTCTAGCGACGCCGGCTCAATTACTGATGACTGCCGTCAAAGCAGACTGAACAGAACCAGGTGACGAAATAACGCGAACAGAGCCAAAAAAGGCCCGCGCAAGCGCGGGCCTGAAAGCCACCAAGAGAAGATGCTTAGAACTTGTAGCGCAGGCCGAACAGATACTCGCGCCCGGTCACGTTGTTCACCACCACGCTGTCGCGCTGGCGGCTGATGAACTGGTCGTTTTCCTCGTTGGTCAGGTTGACGCCTTCGAGCGTGAACTCGAGGTTTTCATTGACCTTGTACGACAGCGACAGGTCGACGTTGAACGTTTCGTTCTTGCCTTCGACGTCATTGTTGTTCTGGCCCGGCACGCGGGTCACGAAGCCCGAACGCTTGGCGCCCGAGATGCGCGCGCTGAACTTGCCGTCGTCATAGAAGAAGGTGGCGTTCCACGACTTCGGCGACAGGTTCAGCAGGTCGTCGGTGATGGTGGCGCCGCCGGCCGGCGAGACCAGGTACTCGATCTTCGAGCTCACCTTGGTATAGTTCAGCAGGGTGCCGAAGTTCTTGCCCCAGCCCGGCAGGAAGGTGAACGGCTGCTGGTAGCTGATCTCGAAGCCTTTCAGCTTGCCGCCGTCGGTATTGACCGGCAGCGTCTGCTGGAACACTTCCTCGCCCGTGAAGTTGGCCGGCAGCAGCGACAGCGGCAGGCCCGAATCCTTGAACGCCACGTTGGTGCGCAGGCTTTGGATATAGGTGTCGATGTTCTTCTGGAACAGGCCCAGGCCGACGAAGGCCTTGTTGGCGAAGTAGTACTCGAAGCTGCTGTCGAAGGTCTTGGCGCGGAACGGCTTCAGGAACGGGTTGCCCGAGTTGATCGACAGGTTGCCGGTGGTGGCGATGCTGCCGCCCGGCGACAGAAAGCCCAGCTGCGGACGGGTCATCACCTTGGCCGCGCCGAAGCGCACGATGAACTCGTCGGTCACGTTGGCGGTCAGGTTGAACGACGGCAGGGTGTCGGTGTAGTCGTGGTTGACCTTGACCTGGGTGCCGCCGCCGGCCGCCTGGTAGCCGATGGTCTCCAGGTCGGTCTTCACGTAGCGTACGCCGACGTTGCCGCGCAGCGGGATGTTCCACATATCGTAGCGGAATTCGCCCATCAGGTAGACGCCGTCGCTCTTCTCGGTGACGGAACGGTTGTTGCCGCGCGCATTGCCGTTCTCGATCGACGACAGGGTGAAGTCGCCCGGACCGCCGGCAGGGCCGCTCTTGATGCAGTTGCAATAGATGTCGTAGGCGGCGGCGATGGCCGCCAGGTTCGGCATCACCCAGCCGGTCGGGTTCCCCGCCGGCATGCCGAGCTGGCTGCCGAAGCCGGTCATGTTCGAGGTCAGGCCGGTGGCGCCGGCCGGCGGCGCGAAGATCGTGTCGTTCTGGTTCACGCGGCGGAATTCATAGGTGTCCGACGTGTACTTCTTGCTGTTGACGCCGCCCTTGAAGGTCAGGTTGTCGCTCGCTTCCCAGGCCAGGTCGAACTGGGCGACGTTGTTGACGTTGTCGGTGCCTTGCGGACGGATGCGGATCTCGCTGGTGGTGGTGTTCGGCACGGTCGTCGGCTGGGCACCGCTGGCGACCTGCGGCACGCCGATCAGGCCCAGCGGACCGCCGTTAACGTCGAACGGATAGCTGATGAGCGGACGGCGGCTGTCGCCGCGGAAGTCGATGCTGTAGCCATCCACGTTCAGGGCGTCGAGCGTGACCGTGGTCTGGATCGGGTTGCGGAACTTGGATTCGGCGCGACCATACTTGGCGCTCATGCTCCAGGTGTCGGAGAGCTTGTGTTCCAGGGTCAGCGTCGGCTGGGTGAAGGTGGTCTTCAGCTCGTCGAAGCGCTGCTCGGAGCGGATGTCGACGTTGTTGTAGCGGCCGTACAGCAGCGAGCCGTTCGGCGCGTACTGCGCTTCGAGCACGCCGACCTGCGGCTTACCGCCCTGGCTGGCGCTGCGGCTGAACGACGTCGCCTGCAGGAAGTCTTCCTGGCGGGTCGCATCGAGCTTCGAATACAGCATGTCGAAGGTCAGGAGGGTGCCACGTTGCGGACGCCATTGCACCGAGCCGGTCAGGCCCAGGCGATCCTGGTCGTGCGTGAGGCGGCCGTAGCGCGGCAGGCGCGGATGGAAGTTGTTCGGGTTGCTGGCGGCGTTGTAGGCGGCGATGTTCTCGGGCGTGCCTGGCAGGCGCTCGGCGCCTTGCGCGGCCGGGCCGCAGGTGGTCGCCGTCGAGTTGCTCGGATTGGCGGCCATGCCTTGCGGCGCGCACCAGCCACCCGACGATGGGCCATTATCCCAGCGCACGGTGCTGAAACCGTCTTCCAGCACCCGGCGCTTGGAGTAGGCGCCCGAGAACAGCACGCCGACCTTGCGGTCGAAGAAGGTGTTCGAGACCATGAAGGCCGCGCGCGGGTCGGTTTTCTCCGAGCCGTCGTTGTATTTGCCCTTCAGGGCGACGGTGGCGTTGAAGCCGCGCAGGTCGAACGGGCGCAGGGTCTGGAGATCGACGGTGGCGCCGAGCGAGCCTTCGTCGACATCGGCCGAAGAGCTCTTGCGCACCGTCAGGGCGGAAAACAGTTCGGACGCGAACACGTTGAAGTCGAAGCCGCGGCCGCGGTTGGTGCCGCCCGAGCTGTCGGTGCCGCCGGTGGTGGCGAGGCCCTCGATGCCGTTGATCCGCACCCGCGTAAAGTCCTGGCCCAGGCCGCGCACCGTGATGCTGCGACCTTCGCCGGCATCGCGGTCGATCACCACGCCGGGCACGCGCTGCAGCGACTCGGCCAGGTTCGTGTCCGGGAACTTGCCCATGTCTTCCGACTTGATGACGTCGACGATGCCGTTGTCCTGGCGCTTGGCGTTGAGCGCGCTCTCCAGCGAGGCGCGCAGGCCGGTCACGACCACGGTTTGCGCAGTGGCCGTTTCGGCTCCGGCTGGCGTGGCTGCGACTTCCTGGGCAAACGCCGGGCCGAGCGAGAGGGCCGACACCGAGGCGGTGCCGAGCAGGCAAAGGGTGAGTTTGCGCAGGACTGCGCGGTGGGGATTGTGGTTCATCTTGTCTCCATGCGTTTTTGATCCGGTGGACTATGAACATGTCCGCCGCCGCTACTTTGTGATTATGTGGCGACCCCGGAGTTGATCCGGTGGTCAGGCCAGTTGTTGAATTCTATGTCAGCTTTTGTGGTTTTGGTCAGACCAATTAAAAAATATTTTTCAACTGGCCTGACCTGTTGCCAGTCAGGTCTTTGTCGACAAGACCTGCTTGTACCGCTTGCCGCCGATGGTGACCTTGTCGAGGGTGATGTCGACGGCGTTGTGGATGAACCACGGCTGCTGCGTGTTGGCGGGTGTCCCGAAGTCCGAATCGCTGATACGGATGCGCGCGATCGGCGGGATTGGCGTGCCCGGCTTGCCGTTGAAGCTCGACGCGACTGGGCCCAGCAGCATGAAGGCCTGGTAGCACGAGAAGCTGCCCTTGCCGGTATCGACATTGCTGGCGCGGACGTTGCGGATGTCGATGTCCGATACCTGCGGCGGCCGGATGCGCATGGTGTCGTCGCCCGGCACGTAGTCGCAATCGATGGTGACGATGGCGCCGGCGCTCGAAGCCACCGGCGCCTTGATCTCGTGCGCGCCCGGCAATGGCTTGTACAGCATCGGCTCGATCGACACGCCATGGGGCAGGGTGACGTCGCGTACGTACAGGTGGCGCAGGAAGCCGCCCCGGTTCATATTGGTCTTGAGCCGGATCGCCGTGTTCAGCGGATCGTCCTTCCAGTGGATGTTGCGGAACTCGAGGTTCTCCGCGAACACGTATTCGATGCCGCCCGCCATCTCGCTACCCAGGGTGACGCCGCCATGGCCGCTGTTCATCACGCAGTTCCGTATCACGATATTGCGCGTCGGGCCGTGCTGGGTATCGAGGTTCTTGCCGGCCTTGATCGCGATGCAGTCGTCCCCGTTGTTGAACAGGCAGTCGTCCACCAGCACGCCGTCGCAGGCTTCCGGATCGAAGCCATCGCTGTTCGGGCCCAGGCTTTCCATGTTCACGCGCCGGATCAACAGGTCGCGGCAGTTCACCGGATGGTGCAGCCAGAACGGCGCGGCATTGACCTGGTAACCCTGCAGCAGCACTTTATTGCAGCCGATCAGTTCGATCATGCACGGGCGCAGGTAGTGACCACGGCCGAACACGCGTCGCTCCACCGGCACGCCGGCTTCCGACAGTGCCGGCAGGTAGCGCGAATCGGTCTGCCAGCGATCTCCCTCGCCCTGGATGCTGGCCTGGCGCCGCGCATCGATGCCGGGCACGACTTGATCGAGGGGCGGATTGTTCGGATTGGCATAGACCTCGGTGCGCTTGCGTACCGGCTTGCCGCGGCCCTTCCAGTCCCACCAGCATTCCGGCCCATCGGCGAAGCCCGGCTCGAACGGCACGCCGCCCTGGCCATTGAGGATGCTGGTCCAGTCCTCGCCGGTGAGCGCGATATTGGTCTGGTTGATCGCGTACACCATCGGCGAATAGTTCAGGCAATCGTTGCCCTGCCAACGCGACAGCACCAGCTTGCCGTTTGTGCCGCAATCGTGCTCGCCATGGCGCGCATAGTGGGCGGGATTGGCGGCGAAGTGCACGCGCGCGCCGGCGGCCAGGTGTACGTGCACGTTCGAGCGCAGGACGATCGGGCCGGCGCAATACCATTCTCCCTTCGGAATCACGACGCGGCCGCCGCCTTTGGCGTGGCAGGCCGCGATGGCGGCGGCGATCGCCGGATAGCAGTCCGGGGAACCCGGCGCCGGCGTGTCGAGGGTGCCTTCGACCAGCGATTCGGTCTGGCCCTTCACCTTGACCAGCTTGCAGGGTTTGGCACCATGAAAGGTGATATGGAAATCCTCATCACGGAAGTTCAGCGGGGTGGCGAAGCGGGCCACGATGGCGGCGGCGCGCTGCCAGGGATCGGCCGCAGCCGTGGCGGCATTCGCGGCCGCCCTCGTCAATGCTCCCGTACTCGAAAGCGCGCCGGCCTGGTACGCCGCAGCGGTCTTGATGCCGCCCAGCATGAGCGAGGCGGCGGGGACGGTGCGCAGCAGGGCGCGGCGTTTGGCTTGAAAAGTCATCGGAATCCTTTACTTCGCAGGCTGGATGGTCACGCGCACCGGACTGGCGTCGCGGGCGGCGATGTCCTGGGCCTGGCGTTCCCACTGGGCGCGGCTGGTGATTTCCCCGGCGCGGCTCCAGGCGGCGCCGGCGTAGTAGCGCAGCGGCTTGCCCGGCATGGCCTTCGCCAACACCAGTTCGTTGAGCGGGTCCTGGGCGAAGCCCTCGGCGCCCGGGAGCACGATCGCGGTGCCGAAGGCGTCGTTGGTCTTTTGCTCGACCCACTGCAGCAAGACCTTGCCGTCGCGGCCAACCCCGATCTTCGCGTCCTGGCCCTTGTCGCTCGGCGTCTTGTTCAGGCCCACGGCCACCGTCAGCGGCGCGGTGTCACCTGCGGTAGTGGTGAAGGTGCTGTCGATGCGGTCCAGCCAATGCCCGGCGTCGACCGTGAAGCGCTTGACTTCGCTGACCTGGCGGCCGCCCGCGTCCCATGGCGCGTAGTGCAGCTCGAACACGGCGCGGATCGGGCCGTTCGCCAGGATCTTGTAGCTGGCGTAGTTGACGCCCGTGTACAGCGTCTTGCCATCCCAGATGCCGGTGCCGCCGGCGCCGCGCGACTTGCCGACGTTGTACATGTCCATGCCTTCACCCTGGTCCTTGTGGTAATGGTCATGGCCCTTGTTGTACCAGCGGTCGACGATCGGATAGTCGACCCGCTTGAACCAGATATCGAGGCCGCTGGTCACCAGCACTTCCTTGACGACGCCAGCGGGCGCCGGCGCCGCCAGGGCCGGGCCATAGGTGCGGTGCGCCACCTTGTCGTTCTCCCAGGCGAAATCGTCCAGGCGTTCCGGCACCTGGCGCGCGAACGCCTTGATGGGGAAGGGCGGCGCGACGCCATCGATGCGCTCGACGGTGAAGCGCGCGCTCTTCTCGCCGGCGCCGAAGCTGTGCTGGAACAGCAGTTCGCCATAGGCGACGCCTTCGTTGTTCGGATCCTTGGCCTGCGGGGCGACGTTGGTCACCTGGTGCGGCAGCACCCGGCCCTGGGCATCCTTGACCGCGATCTTCTGCACCATCGCACCCGGCATGGCGGCATTGACCTCTTTCCACGGGATCGCGATGGTTTCCGAGGGCCGCGCGATCGCCAGGTCGTGCTGCACGGTGACCGCGAATTTGTCCTGGGCCTGCGCCTGTGCCTGCATTTGCGCGAGCGCCGCCCCCAGCATAACTGCCAGTACGAGTCGTTTCATCTTGTTCCCCCGATCAGTGGTGTTCGCGGTAGTCGGTCTGGCCGCCCTTGGGCATGTAGTGGTAGGTGCGCACCTTGTGCTGCACCTCGAAGGCCGGATTCTTCACCAGTCGGATGATCTCGGCGCCGGCCATCAGCATCGGACCGTAGCCATGCAGGGCATCGACGCTGGTCGGGCGGTGGTAGTAATAGACCATGTCGCTGGCGAGCGTGGTGCCGACACAGGTACCTTCCACCTGGCCCAGCGAATTGATGCGGGTCGACAGCGCGTTCCAGCCGGCCTGGGCGATCGAGCCATAGGTGGTCGGGCTGATCCAGCCTTCATTGACGGCGTGCGCGAACACATAGGTGAACATCGCGCTGGCCGAGGTCTCGAGGTAGGAGTCGTTACGGTCCAGCATCTGGTGCCACAGGCCGCTGCCGCTCTGCAGTTCGGCGATGCCTTTCAACGAGGCGCGCAACTGGGCTAGCACCTTCGGGTAGCCCGGGTGGTCTTTCGGCAGCACGTCGAGCAGGTCGGACATCGCCAGCACCGCCCAGCCGTTGGCACGCGCCCAGTAGAAACGCGGTGCGTCCTGATGGTTGGCATGCCAGCCGTGGGTGTACAGACCGAGCTGCGGGTTGAACATGCGGCTCGACATGCCCAGCACATTATTGACGGCGTCGTCGAAGTGTTCGCGCTTGCCCGTCAGGCGGCCCATCTCGGCCAGCGCCGGGATGCTCATGTACATATCGTCGGCCCACAGGGAGACTTCCTGCGGACGCTTGCGCGCCATGGTGCCGTCTTCCAGGCGGAACTGGCGTTTGCCGACCCAGTCGCTGCAGGTGTCGATCATGGTCTTGAGATCGGGGCCGATCTTGGCCAGGCGGGCGCGGATCAAAGCCGCGCACATCGAGCCGGCATCGTCGAGCGAGCGCGGATCGAGGAAGCGGGAGAAACTGTTGCCGCGTTCGAGCTTGAACCTTTGCTCCTGGGCCCGGAAGTACGGCAGGGTATCGTTGAAGAACTGGAAGTGGCGGCGGGTCATGCCGGTGAAGCCATCGTCGCCGGTGATCTGGGCCGCCTTGAGCAGGCCGGAATGGACCACCCCCATTTCATAGACCTGGATGCCGTAGTCGCCGGCGCTGCGCTCGAAGACCGCGTCGGCGTTCGGTGTCCTGAGGTCGGTGATCGGCTGGCCGGTGCGCTTGCTGACGATGCGGGTCGGGGTGGCGCGGTCCATGAAGGAACGGATCGATTGCAGCTGGGCTGTCACTTCGGCCACGGCCGGCATCTTGTAGGGGATCGGGTAGGTTCCTTCGCCCGGGTCGCCCAGGTTGGTGTTGTCGGGATTGCGGTACTTGCCCTCGGCAAGGGCGGGCCCGCAAGCGAGCGCGCAGCCCAGGAGGGCTGCCAGCAAATGCAGTTTCATGTGTCTCCAATCGGCGTTGTTGTATTACCCGTGTTGCTTGAACTTCAGGCCCATCTTCTGTGCGATGCGTTTTGGTCAGGCCATTCTAATTTGGTCAGACCAAAATCGCAAGGTGGACTAGCCACTTTTCATTTTTGTGTGGCATACTGAAAAAGAACCTCAGGTATTGCAGCCGCATATTGCAGCTCACTATTGCAGACTCTTATGAACTCGCAGGCAGACCCTATGAACCAGCTCGTCCCCCGTACCATCCGCATGCAGGCCAGCGACAACGTGGCGATCGTCGCCAACGATGGCGGCCTGCCCGCCGGCACCGTTCTTGCCGATGGCCTGGTGCTGGTGGAAGGGGTGCCCCAGGGGCACAAGGTGGCGCTGGTCGATTTTGGCGATAACGACCCGGTGATCCGCTACGGCGTCGTAATCGGCTATGCGAATAGCGCCATCCCCCGCGGCAGCTGGATCTCGGAGAAGGTGCTGCGCATGCCGGCCGCCCGTTCGCTCGACAACCTGCCGATCGGCACCCATGCGGTGACCGATTTCGCGCCGCTGGAAGGCTTTACCTTCGAGGGCTACCGCAACGCCGACGGCTCGGTCGGCACCCGCAACCTGCTGGCGATCACCAGCACCGTGCAATGCGTGTCGGGCGTGATCGAGTACGCGGTCAAGCGCATCCGCGACGAACTGCTGCCGCGCTACCCGAACGTCGACGACGTGGTCTCGCTCGAACACATCTATGGCTGCGGCGTCGCGATCGACGCGCCCGGCGCCGAGATCCCGATCCGCACCATCCGCAACCTGTCCAAGAACCCGAACTTCGGCGACGACGTGATGGTCGTCAGCCTGGGCTGCGAGAAGCTGCCGCCGACGCGCCTGTTCCCGGCCGGCTCGATCCCGATCGGCACGGCTCAACCTTCGGTCGTGACCTTGCAGGACCAGCAGCACGTCGGCTTCATGTCGATGATCGACAACCTGATGGCGACCGCCGAACGGCACCTGCAAAAACTGGATGCCCGCCGCCGCGAGACCTGCCCGGCGTCGAGCCTGGTGGTGGGCGTGCAGTGCGGCGGCAGCGACGCGTTCTCGGGCGTCACCGCCAATCCGGCGGTCGGCTACGCCACCGACCTGATCGTGCGCGCCGGCGGCACCGTCATGTTCTCCGAGACGACCGAAGTGCGGGACGGGATCGACCAGCTGACCGCGCGCGCCGCGAGCCCGGAAATCGCCCAGGCCATGGTGCGCGAGATGCAGTGGTACGATGACTACCTGGTGCGGGGCGGCGTCGACCGCAGCGCGAACACGACGCCGGGGAACAAGAAGGGCGGTCTGTCCAATATCGTCGAAAAGGCGATGGGATCGATCGTCAAGTCGGGCAGCACGGCCATCACCGGCGTGCTCTCGCCCGGCGACAAGCTCGAGCAGAAAGGTCTGATCTACGCCGCCACGCCGGCCAGCGATTTCATTTGCGGTACGCTGCAGATGGCCGCCGGGATGAACGTCCACATCTTTACCACCGGTCGCGGCACGCCGTATGGCCTGGCCGCGGTCCCGGTGATCAAGATGGCGACCCGTTCCGACCTGGCGCGCCGCTGGCACGACCTGATGGATGTCGACGCCGGCCGCATCGCCACGGGCGAAGCGACCATCGAGGACGTGGGCTGGGAATTGTTCCGCCTGATCCTCGACGTGGCCAGTGGCCGCCGCACCTGGGCCGAGCAGTGGAAACTGCATAATTCGCTGGCGCTGTTCAACCCGGCGCCGGTGACGTAAATAATAGAGACGGAAGGAGTGGTGGAATGACCGAAGCAGTTGGCAGTACGAAGAAGATTGGCAAGCCGTTCAAGCGCATCCTGCTGACCGGCGCCGCCGGCGGCCTGGGCAAGGTGCTGCGCGACCGCATCAAGCCATGGGCCGAGGTGGTGCGCCTGTCGGACGTGGCGGACATGGGCGAGGCGCGCGAGGGCGAAGAGATCGTCCAGTGCGACCTGGCCGACAAGGAGGCGGTGATCAAGCTCCTGGAAGGCGTGGACGCGGTGCTGCACTTCGGCGGCATTTCGACGGAAAAGCCGTTCGAACCGATCATGCAGGCCAATATCCTGGGCGTTGCCAACCTGTACGAGGCGCTGCACAAGGCCGGCACCCGGCGCGTGGTCTTCGCCAGCTCCAACCACGCCATCGGCTACCACCGCACCACCGAGGTGCTCGATGCGAACTCGCCGACCCGCCCGGACAGCTACTACGGCCTGTCGAAGGTGTTCGGCGAACAGATGGCGCGCTACTACTTCGACCGCTTCGGCATCGAGACCGTCTGCATCCGCATCGGCTCGAGCTTCCCGGAGCCGGCCAACAAGCGCATGATGAGCACCTTCCTCTCCTACGACGACCTGACCGAGCTGCTGCGCTGCTCGCTGTTCGCGCCGCGCGTCGGCCACACCATCGTGTACGGCCAGTCGGACAACGACAGCACCTGGTGGGACAACCGCCTGGCATCGCACCTCGGCTACAAGCCAAAGGACGGCTCGAGCAAGTTCGCCCACCTGTTCCCGGATACCTCCGAGTTCCCGGCCCAGGACGACGTGACCACGATGTACCAGGGCGGGAAGTTCCTGCTCGACGGTCCGCAATACTGATGCTGCAGCGCCTGCAGCTCGGGAACGGCCGCCTGCGTGCCGACGTCGTGCCGCAGGCGGGGGGCGGTCTCGGTCGCCTCGACTGGCTGGGCGGAGCGAGCCCGCAGCCGCTGTTGCGGCCCCTGGCAACGGACACGCAGGAAGTGCCGCTGCCTTCGCAACTTGCGTGCTTTCCTCTCGTGCCGTGGTCGAACCGCATGGCGCCGTTTGGCTTCGCGTTCGATGACCGACGTCACGTGCCGGCGCCGAATCGCGCCGGCGAACCATGTCCGATCCATGGCGACGGCTGGCAGCAGGCGTGGGAAGTGATGTCCCACACCCCCGATTCGGCGCTGCTGCGCCTGAAGCGCCATGCTGCTTCGCCGTTTTCCTATGACGCCGCGCTGCGCTATGCCCTGGAAGGCGATGCGCTGGTGGTGGAACTGGAAGTGCGCAACGCCGGCAAATACGCCTTGCCGTTCGGCCTTGGCCTGCATCCCTGGCTTCCCGATCCACAAGGCGCGCGCCTGCAGGCCAGGGCATCCCAGGTGTGGCTGGCAGGCGCCGACAAGCTGCCGTCGATGCGCGGGCCCCTGCCACCGGACTGGAACTTCGTCGATCCGGCCCGCCTGCCCGAGCATGGCGTCGATAACGTTTTCCACGGTTGGGACGGGACGGCCCACATTATCTGGCCGGCGCGCGGCGTGGGCCTGAGCATCGAGGCCAACATGGATTACTTCATCCTGTACGCGCCACCCGGACGCGACTTCTTTTGTTTCGAACCGGTCGACCACCCGATCAACGCCCATAATCTGCCGGGCTATCCGGGCTTGAGCATCCTGGCGCCGGGCGCCAGCCTGCGTCGCCGCGTCGTGTTCAGGGCAGTGTGCTGTGAGGCGCTGGCCGCTGGCCTTGTTGCTGCCATTTGCTGCGGCAAGCGCGCAGCCGCAGCCTTACAATGCCGAGACTACCTACCGCAAATTGGCGGCCGACTATCCGTTTATCCGCATCGCCAGCGGCACGGCGCCGGCTCCAGTCCAGGTGCGCAAGGACCTGGTCTATGCGGTCCGGGGCGACACTTCACTGGCGCTCGACCTGTACCTGCCCGCGCGAGGCAAGAGGCCGGCGCCGCTGGTCGTGTTGGTCCACGGCGGCGGCTGGCGCAGCGGCGACCGTAGCGAGATGGCGCCGCTGGCGGCGCGGCTGGCAGCGCGTGGCTATGCTGCCGCCAGCGTCAGCTATCGCCTGTCCGGCCAGGCACCTTACCCAGCGGCGATCGACGACGTCAGGCAAGCCGTAGGCTGGCTGCAGGCGAGCGCTGAGCGCTTCGGCGTCGATCCGGCGCGCGTGGCGATCGCAGGCGGTTCGGCCGGAGGGCAGATTGCCGCCCTGGTCGGCATGACGGATCGGGGCGCCATCCGGGCGGTCGTCAATATCGATGGCCTGTCCGACTTCACCTCCGCCGAAGTCCTGCGTCACGAGGACGACCCAGCCAAGAGTCCGTCGGCCGCCGGCGCCTGGTTTGGCGGGCGCTATGCCGAACAGCGTGAGGTATGGCATGCAGCGTCGCCGATTTCGCATGTCGACATGGCCAGCCCGCCGGTCCTGTTCATCGTGAGCGGTGTGCCGCGCTTCTCGGCCGGGCGCGAAGCGATGATGGCCAAGCTGCGGAGCCATGGCGTCCTGGCCGAGACCGTGGCGCTGCCCGGTACGCCGCACGCGTTCTGGCTGTTCGACCCGTGGCTGGCGCCGACCGTGGACGCGATGGGCGACTTCCTGGGGCGAGTACTCGGCCCCATGCCGGCCCGGGCGCCCTGGTCGTCCGACCTGGGAAATGGCCGCTACCGCAATCCGATCCTGCACGCCGATTACTCCGACCCGGACGTGATCCGCGTGGGGGACACCTACTACATGGTGGCGTCGAGCTTCGCCAACTCGCCCGGCTTGCCCCTGTTGACGTCGAAGGACATGGTCAACTGGGAGCTGACGGGCCATGCGCTGCCGCGCCTCGTGCCCGAGGCGGCGTTCGCGACGCCCCAACACGGCAAGGGCGTCTGGGCGCCGTGCCTGCGCTACCACGACGGCAAGTTCTGGATCTTCTATCCGGATCCCGACCAGGGCGTGTTCGTCACCACCGCGACCAGTTTCAACGGCCCATGGAGCGCGCCGCACCTGCTCCTGCCGGGCAAGGGCATCATCGACCCGACGCCGCTGTGGGACGACGACGGCAAGGCCTGGCTGCTGCACGCCTGGGCGAAAAGCCGCGCCGGCTTCAATAATGTCTTGACCTTGCGTCGCATGGCGCCCGATGGCCGCAGCCTGCAGGACGACAAAGGCAAGGTGGTCATCGACGGCAATCGTCTGCCGGCCTACCGCACGCTGGAAGGACCGAAGCTGTACAAGGCCGATGGCTGGTACTACGTGTTCGCCCCGGCCGGCGGCGTCGAGCATGGCTGGCAGTCGGTGTTCCGTTCGCGTTCGATCGAGGGGCCGTACGAGGACCGCATCGTGCTGGCCCAGTCGACCACCGACGTCAATGGCCCGCACCAGGGCGCCTGGGTCAGGACGCCGGAAGGGACTGACTGGTTCTTCCACTTCCAGGACAAGCGCGCCTATGGCCGCGTGGTGCACCTGCAACCGATGCGCTGGCAGGACGGCTGGCCGCTGATTGGCGAGCCGTCCGCTGCCCCTGGCGTCGGCCAGCCGGTGCTGGAGCACGACAAGCCGGTGGCGGGCGCCTATCCGCGGCGTCAGCCTGCGGTCGGCGACGAGTTCGACGGAGCGACGCTCGGCCCGCAGTGGCAATGGGCCGCCAACTGGAAGACCGGCTGGTATGCGCTGGGGGACGGCAAGCTGCGCCTGAACGCCCAGCCGCAGGCGCCGTTGCGCCAGCTGGCGTCGGTGCTGACCCATAAATTCGTGGCGCCGACGTTCAGCGCGACGGCAAGCGTGCGCCTGAACTCGGTGCGCGATGGCGACCAGGCCGGCTTCGGCATCGCGGGGCTGGCGGACAACTGGTTCGGGGTGCGCCAGGTTGCCGGAGTTCCTCGAATGGTGACAATGCGCTGCGGCGAGGGCGGGCCATGCGTGGAAGAGGTCGGGGCGGCGCTGCCGCGCCTCGACGTGCGCCTGAAGATCGACGTGACGGATGGCGCGCGGGTGGCGTTCTCGTACAGCGCCGATGGCGGCGGCTTCGTTGCGCTCGGCACGCCGTTCGAGGCGCGCATGGGGCGCTGGGTGGGCGCGCAACTGACGCTGTTCGCCACCGGGGCGCCGGGCGCGCACGCGGACGTCGACTACGTCCGCATCACGCCCTGAACCTGTTCATGGCAGGGGTTCCCAGCCCTGGCCGTCGTTGAAGCGCTTGAATATGCCGCTGCGGGCCGACCAGTCGCGCGCTTCTTCTTCACGCAGGCGATAGCCACCGAAGGATCGCGGCGTCCCATCCGGCGCCGTATTGCCGGATTCGCGCCAGCCCGATACCGCATCTGCGGCCTGCGGATTCGGCGCCGGTTGGCGCAGCCAGGCCTCGGCGGCGATGTGGCGGTCGACCGAGTTGCCGATGAAGGCGACGTTGTCCCATGTGTGGGCGGTCCCCGGAGAGCGGGCGAGATACACGCTGCCGGGCGGCGGCAGGTTCCCCGCTGGCCCTGGTCCGTGCGTCAGCCGCGAGCGCAGGAAGACGAAGCCAGGATCATCGCGTTCGACAGTCCTTGCCTGCACCAGGTAGCCGCCGTTCTGGATCGACGCGCTGTCGCCGACGCTGCGGATCTCGCTCTCCTCGAACAGCGCCGCGCGATTGTTACCCCAGATAAAGTCGACGTTGCCCTCGACCAGCGAGCGGTGGATCCAGGCATAGCCGGTCAGCTGCAGCGTGTCCTGCTCGCTGAGGAAGGCGGCGTTGCGGGCGATGAGCCTGCCTTTGTCGTTGCTGAAGAAGAGCGTTTCGGCCTGGGCCGAGTGGCCGTCGCTGCGGCGCGTCGTGTTGTGCAGCGTCAGGTCGCGGATCTCGAGCAGGTCGCTGCCCTGGACCAGGAATTGCGCCCGTCCTTCTGAACCCGGGTTGCGCGCATCGCTGTTGGCCGCCCGGATGATGGTCGCCTCGCGGCTCTGCCCGCGCAGCATCAGCTTGTCCTTGTCGCGCAGGTAGAGCAGTTCCGGGTAGACGCCGCTGCGCACGTTGACGGTCACCGCCTGCGCGCGCGGCAGCGTCATCGCATGGTCGAGCGCGCCCTGCACGGTGCGGAAATCGGCGCGGCCATCGTCATCCACCGTCACGCTGTCGCCGACAGGCGGATAGGGTGTGGTGCGGAAGGTCCAGCGCGCTCCCTTGAACGCCGGGTCGCGCAGCAGGGCCGGATCGACGACGGCTTCGTACTCGACGCCGTAGCCGAGCTTGAGCGGCAGGCGAATGCGCACCGCATGGCCTTCGACCGAGATTGGCTGGTGGCGTAGCAGGCGCTGCTTCCCGGCCGGGCCGAGCGCGATGACGGTTTCGCCGGGCCGTATCGTCGCGAGTTGCGCGCCATCATGGCGCCGCACGATGCGCACGCTGCCGGCGCCGCTCAGGACTGGAGGACGATCGAAGGTCATCAGCAGCGGCGTGTCCGGCGGGACGCCGCGTTCGGCATGCGCCGGGCGCAGGCGCGCTGCCGGCAGCGCGGTGCGTCGTGGCCCGGCGAATGGCGTACCGACTTCCAGCGCGAACGTGGCTTGCTGCCAGGCCGGGTCCGGGCCGCCGACGGTGATGGTGGCGCGCCCGGGTTTGAGCGGCGTGACCAGCAGCCGGCCGTCAGCGCGGGCGACCGAGGCGACACCGGGATCGCTGGAGGTGACGAGCGATGCCTGCCCCGTGACGACGACGCTCTCGGCCGGATCGCCGGCCTGCAAGGCCAGCGTGTTCGCGCCGAGCCGCAGGGCGATGCGCTCCGCAGGCAGGCCGGCCGGACCGTCGCGCAGGTCGAGCAGGGCATGCCCCGCGGCGTCCCAGGCCGCCGGCGCGCTGGCGGCCAGCGGCGCGACCTGGCTCGACGTCACCCGCTCGCCATCGAGCCAGGCCGACAGCATGCCGGCCTGACTTTCCACGCGCAGCACCAGCGGCGTACCCACCAGCGGCGCGCGCCGCCTGACCTGCTTGAGGCGCTTTGGTCCGCCGCCGCGTGCTTCCAGCAGCTCGACCTGGAGCGTGGTGCCGTCGTCGATGGCGCGCACGCTTGCGCCTTGCCAGCCACCGTGCTCATCCCGCCGCGCCTGCAGGACGAACGGTGGCGCGCCGGCCTTCACCACCAGGCGCGCCTCGACGACGCCGTTCTCCCGGTCGAGGGGGCGCGGGCCTGCGTGGGCCAGAACACGACGCGGCACCTCGTGCGCGGGCAGGGCGGCGAACATGTAGGGCACGCGCCAGCCGGCGTCGCCGCCATACGGGCAGCCGGCCAATGGCTGGCCATTCAGGACCGAATCCTGGTCGATGTGGACGCCGGCGCTGCCGCCTGGCGCGCGCACCACCTGTGCGCAGCCGGTCGCGCCCAGGATCTCGTAGGCATTGGCATGGGCAATGACGTGGGCTTCGGTGCCGACGCCCACGCTGTAGGCGTGCGCATACACGGGATGCTTGCGGTCGCCGACGTGGTAGTTGTTCAGCAGGTGCACCTGGCCGTAGCGCACGCGCGGCGCGCGTTCGCTCACGTGCTCGAACAGGTTGCCCTTGAAGGTCACGCGCAGGTGCTCACGGTCGCCCTGCGCGCGGTCGCTGCCGCCCACCAGGGTGTTCTTCTGGTGCTGCGCGAAGCGGTTGTAGGTGACGCTGACGAAGTCCGAGCCATTGGTGATGTCCAGCGCGCCGTCGTGGCACTGCCTGGGCATGCCGTTTTCCACCGGCTGGGTATCGTCAGTCACCGGCGCGTCGGTGAAGCTGTTGTGGTCGATCCAGACGTGATGGGCGTTCGAGACGCTGATGCCGTCGTAGCGCGCATTCCAGTTGCCCCTGGCCCCGTCCCGCGGGTCCCACTGCGGTTCGACGTCGCAGGGATTCCGGAGCATCAGGTTGCGCACGATGACCTGCGACACGCCGGATACGACCAGGCTGGCGTTGACGAAGCCGGCGCCCGGCGTCACGCCGAGCAGGGTGGTGTTGGCGGGAATGCGCACCACGCCGCGGCGCGCCTGGTCTGCGGCGTCTTGAAAAGGTCGGCCCGCGCTCATGTCGATGCTGGCTGCGACGCGCACGATGCGGGCCGGCGCCGGCGCAGTTGCCGGAACCTGCAGCGCCGCCAGCAACTCGTCCGGACTGCGCACCGTGTAGACGTGGGCAGGGGCCGCCATGGCGCCGCCGCGCGTGCCGCCCTCCTGGGCCGCCCAGCCGTCGCCGGGCGCATGCTGACGCTCGCTGACCGCCCCCGCCAGGGCCAGCGCAACCGCCGCCAGGGCGGCGCTCATCGGGCGCTCCCGAATGCGGCGGCCATGCCGGGCACCTGGCGCCGCAAGGCGTGCGCCATCATGCTCCCGTAGCGCTCGGCTCCGGCCGGCCCGACGTGCGTGTGGTCGAAGTTTGCGCCGGCGCGGGCCAGGGCGTCGGCCTGGCGCGGTCCCATGGCCTGGACGTCGGCCATCGACAGCGCGTTCAGGTCGACCAGCGCGGTCGTCGTCTCACGCGCGACCTGGCGTACCGCGGCCGACCAAGGCGCGAGGTCGTCATGCACCCAGGCGCCGCGGAAGCTGCGCCGCGTCAGCGGCGTCACCAACACCGGGATGCCGCCGGCGGCCCGGGTCTCCTCGACGTAGCGCCGCATATTGGCCGGGAACTCGTTTACGATGTCGGTCGAACGTCCCGGCTTGCCGGGCTGGTCGTTGTGGCCGAACTGGATCAGGACGTAGCTTGCCCCGAATGCCTCGCCAGCGCGCAGCAGCGACTGCACCTCGTCCCAGCGGCCTTCGGCGCGGAAGCTCCCCGAGCTGCGACCGCCGCGCGCAAGGTTGAGGCAGGCGGTGTCGGGAGTGAGGCGGGCGCACAGTGCGTCGCCATAACCGGTGCTGCTGGCCATGGTCGAGTCGCCCACGAGGATCAGGCGCAGCGGCCTGTCGGGAGCGGCGCTGGCGCCGGTCGCAAGAAAGGCCGGCAGAACGAGCGGCAGGAAGAGCGGCAGGAAGCGCGGCAGGAAGCGACGAGCGCGGAAATGAAACGGCATTGGCAAACTCCAAGGGGTTTGCCGGATTCTATTTTGGCCTGACCAATTTAGCAAGCGGTCAGGCCATGCGCTTGTCTGGCAATCAGCTAGCCGCGCGAGAACGTTCGCGTCACGCGCTCCAGGTGTGCACGCATCGCGGCGCGGGCAGCAGGCGCATCGTGCGAGGCGATGGCGGCCAGGATGTTGCGGTGGTCGATCAGGGTCTGCTTGCGCAATTCCTCGGTCTGGAAGTGTTCCTTCAGCTTGTGCCACAGGCTGCCGCGCTGGGCCCACAGGTATTCGATGACGCCCACCATGGCGGTGTTGCCGGTGGCGCGCGCCAGCGCCAGGTGGAAGTTGCGGTCGGCGTTCTCGTTGCTGGCGCGGTCGTCGTGCTGGCGCTCCATCTCTTCGACCGCCTTCAGGATGGCGTCGATCGCCGAATCGGTGGCGTTCTTGGCGGCGAGGGCGGCGATCTCGGACTCGATCATGCGGCGCGCCGCCAGCACCTCGAACGGGCCGGGGCCGGCTTCCGGCACGTCGGACGGCGCCGCCGCCTTCTCGCTGACATAGACACCGGAACCGCCGCGGACTTCGACGATCCCCGACAACTCCAGCACGATCAGCGCCTCGCGCAGCGAGGCGCGGCTGACTTCGAGCTTGGCGGCCAATTCGCGCTCCGCAGGCAGGCGCGTGCCGGGCTGGATCTTATCTTCCCGGATCAGATCCTGGATGCGCGCGGCGACGACGCGGTACAGGCGCGGCTCCTGGCCTGGCTCGGCGATTGCTGGAACTTTTTTCATGTGGCGGGGGCGCTGTCGGCGTAATGACCGACGGGTGGGTGACGGTCAGGCGATTCTAATTTGGCCAGACCAATCCCGCAAGGTGGACATACCAATGATGCAAGAAAAGACGTCCGCTCATAAGATGTCTGACAACTCGCGCCGAGGTATAATCGAGGCACTTCACTTTTATCTTCCTAGGCAATCATGGTACTCCCGCAGCGCAAGCACCGCAGTCTGGCACAGGGCGTGGTCGAGCAGGTCACCGGCATCATCCGCGATGGGCTGCTCAGGCCGGGCGACAAGCTGCCCACCGAATCGTCCCTGATGACGCAGTATGGGGTGAGCCGCACCGTGGTGCGCGAGGCCATCTCGCACCTGCAGGCGGCCGGACTGGTGCAGACCCGGCACGGCATCGGCACCTTCGTGCTGGACCGGCCGCAGTCGGGCCTCGGCCTCGATGCCGAAAGCATCCTGACCCTGCGCGACGTGCTGTCGATCCTCGAACTGCGCATCGGCGTCGAGACCGAAACGGCGGGCCTGGCGGCCAGCCGCCGCAGCGAAGACCAGGTCGACGAGCTGGCCGGCGCGCTGCTCGAGATGCAGCAGGCGATGGCGGAGGGCAGGTCGGCGGTGGATGCCGACAAGCGCTTCCACCTGCTGATCGCCCAGGCCACCGGCAACCGCTATTTCGTCGACATCCTCGAGCAGCTGGGCAATGCGATCATCCCGCGCGCGCGCCTGGATACGCCCAAGCTGGAGCAGGACAAGCCGGCCGATTTCCTCGAACGCGTCAGCCGCGAGCATGACGACATCTTCCGCGCCATCGAGCGGCGCGACCCGGAAGCGGCGCGCGCGGCGATGCGCACGCACCTTTCGAACAGCCGTGAACGCCTGGTGCAGGCGCAGCGCCGCCTGGAAGGAGCCCTCAACTGAGGATTGCCGCACATTTTGCTTGCGGTCGACTTCGCTAGGTTGTACGATGACTTACAACTGAGTTTGACTGAACATTCGTCAATCTACGTTTTTGTCCAACACCTAGACCTACGGAGACCTTAGCAATGCAACCAAATGAACTCAAGCAAGTCCTGTCGCACGGCCTGCTCTCCTTCCCGATCACCGACTTCGACGCGCAGGGCGAGTTCGATCCGAAAGGCTATGCCGCCCGCCTCGAATGGCTGGCGCCGTTCGGCGCGACCGCGCTGTTCGCGGCCGGCGGTACCGGCGAATACTTCTCGCTGCATGGCGAGGAATACGGCCAGATCATCAAGACCGCCGTCGATACCTGCGCCGGCGTGGTGCCGATCCTGGCCGGTTGCGGCGGTCCGACCCGCACCGCCCTGGCGCACGCCCAGGAAGCCGAGCGCCAGGGCGCCAAGGGCCTGTTGCTGCTGCCGCACTACCTGACCGAAGCCAGCCAGGATGGCCTGATCGCCCACGTCGAGGCGGTGTGCCGCTCCGTGAAGATCGGCGTCGTCGTCTACAACCGCGCCAACTGCCGCCTGACCCCGGATTCGCTGGCCAGGCTGGCCGACCGCTGCCCGAACCTGATCGGCTTCAAGGACGGCAACGGCGACATCGAACTGATGGTCTCGATCTGGCGCAAGCTGGGCGACCGTTTCAGCTACCTGGGCGGCCTGCCGACCGCCGAAGTGTATGCCGGCGCCTACAAGGCCCTGGGCACTCCGGTCTATTCGTCGGCCGTGTTCAACTTCGTGCCGCAACTGGCGATGGACTTCTACCACGCCACCGCGAACGACGATTTCGCCACCACCAACCGCCTGATCGACGAGTTCTTCCTGCCTTACCTCGAGATCCGTAACCGCAAGGCCGGCTACGCCGTCAGCATCATCAAGGCCGGCGCCCGCCTGGTCGGCCACGGCGCCGGTCCGGTGCGTCCGCCGCTGACCGACCTGACCGCCGAAGAAGATGCGATGCTGCTCGACCTGCTCAAGAAGAACGGAGTGCTGTGATCATGACGATTCTCGGTGAAATGATCATTGGCCAGCAGTGCGTGCGCGGCGCCGCCGGCGAGGCCTTCGGCTTCAACCCGGCCACCCGGGCCAACCTGGAGCCGGGCTTCGGCCAGGCGACCGGCGACGACGTCGAGCGCGCCTGCGTGCTGGCCGGCCAGGCTTTCGACCCTTATCGCGCACTGCCGCTCGAACAGCGTGGGCGCTTCCTGGAAGCGATCGCCGAGCAGATCCTGGCCGTGGGCCCGGAACTGATCGAGCGTGCGATGCTCGAGACCGGCCTGCCGCAGGCGCGCCTGGAAGGCGAGCGGATGCGCACCGTGAACCAGCTGCGCCTGTTCGCCAAGGTGGTGCGCGACGGTTACTTCATGGATGCGACGATCGACAGCGCACTGCCGGATCGCGCGCCGCCGCGTCCCGACCTGCGCCTCTCCAAGATCGGCCTCGGCCCGGTCGCCGTGTTCGGCGCGAGTAACTTCCCGCTGGCGTTCTCGGTGGCCGGCGGCGACACCGCCTCGGCGCTGGCGGCCGGCTGCCCGGTCGTGGTCAAGGCCCACGCCGCACACCCAGGCACCTCGGAACTGGTCGGCCGCGCCGTCCAGCGCGCGGCGAAGGAAGCCGGCATGCCGGAAGGCGTGTTCTCGATGCTGTACGGCGATGGCCGTACCGTCGGCCAGCAACTGGTGGCGCACCCCGCGATCAAGGCGGTGGGCTTCACTGGTTCGCGCCAGGGCGGTACCGCGCTGATGCGCACCGCCGCCGGCCGCTCCGAGCCGATCCCGGTCTATGCCGAAATGAGCAGCGTGAATCCGGTATTCCTGCTGCCGGCCGCGCTGCAGGCCGGCGGCGCCGGCCTGGCGCAGGGCTTCGTCGACTCGCTGACCCTGGGTGTCGGCCAGTTCTGCACCAACCCGGGCCTGGTGTTCGCCCTCGACAGCGCCGAGCTGGACGCCTTCGTCAAGGCGGCCGGCGAGGCGCTGGCGGGCAAGGGCGCCGGCACCATGCTGACCGCCGGCATCCACGAGGCGTACAACACCGGCGTGGCCAAATTCGGCCAGGTCGAAGGCTTGCAGCTGGTCGCGCAGGGCGGCGAGCAGGGCGCCGGTTGCGCTGCACGCGCCGCGCTGTACCTGTGCGATGCCGACACCTATCTCGGCAACGCGGCGCTCGAAGACGAAGTGTTCGGCCCGGCCGCGGTGCTTGTGCGCTTCAAGGATGCCGCGCAGCTGCTGCAGGCTGCCGAGCACCTGCACGGCCAGCTGACCGCCACCGTCCATGCGCAAGCCGCCGACCACGGCCTGGCCGGCGCGCTGTTGCCTATCCTGGAGCGCAAGGCGGGACGGGTGCTGTTCAACGGCTTCCCGACCGGCGTCGAAGTGTCGCACGCCATGGTCCACGGCGGCCCGTTCCCGGCCACCAGCGACAGCCGCACGACCTCGGTCGGCGCCAGCGCGATCGACCGCTTCCTGCGTCCGGTGTGCTACCAGAACCTGCCGGCCGACCTGCTGCCGGAAGCGCTGCGCGACGGGAACCCGCTGGGCCTCGCGCGCCTGGTGGACGGCGCCCTGCAAGCTGGAGGGAAAGCGTAACGCCGTAAGTTTCTGTCGCAGCGCCAGCCGGGGAGACACCGGCTGTTCTAACTTGTAAAGAACTGATCACCATGAATCAGCAAGTCATCGACCTCGCACCGGCACAGACGGTGGTGGGCAAATATCGCTGGACGATTTGCGCACTGCTGTTCTTCGCCACCACCATCAATTACCTGGACCGCCAGGTCCTCAGTCTGCTCGCCCCGATGTTGTCCGCCGAATTCGGCTGGTCCAACACCGACTACGCGAACATCGCGGCCACCTTCCAGTTCGTCTACGCCGTCTCGATGCTGTTCGCCGGCCGCGTGATCGACCGCATGGGCACCAAGCGCGCCTATGTTCTGGCCATCATCGTCTGGTCGCTGGGCGCCATCGCCCACGCCTACGCGATCTGGATCGGCGAGGCGGTCAACACCGTGTTCACCTCCATCGGGCTGGCCGTGGTGCCGGTGTCGATCGCCGGCTTCATGATCGGCCGTGCCATCCTTGCCATCGGCGAGGCGGGCAACTTCCCGGCCGCGATCAAGGCCACCGCCGAATACTTCCCCAAGCGCGAGCGCTCGTTCGCGACCGGCATCTTCAACTCGGGCGCCAACGTCGGCGCGATCCTGGCGCCGCTGACGGTGCCGGTGATCGCCGAGTTCTGGGGCTGGCAGGCGGCCTTCATCGTGATCGGCGCCATCGGCTTCGTCTGGATGGGGATCTGGATCTGGCTGTACGACGTGCCGGAACGTTCTGCGCGCGTCGGCGCTGCCGAACTGGCTTACATCAACAGCGATGCCGGGACCAGCCCGGCCGCGGTCGACAACACCCAGGTGGCCAGGAGCTCGTGGTTCAAGCTGCTCGGCTACCGCCAGACCTGGGCCTTCGTCGCCGGTAAATTCCTGACCGACGGCGTGTGGTGGTTCTTCCTGTTCTGGCTGCCCAAGTACATGTCGGCGCAATACGGCATGTCGGCCACCGCCATGATCCTGCCGCTCGCGGTCCTGTACAGCATGACGATGGTGGGCAGCATCGGCGGCGGCTGGCTGCCGACCTACTTCCTGAACCGCGGCGCCGACATCTACCATGGCCGCATGCGCGCCATGCTGCTGATCGCACTGTGCCCGCTGGTGGTGCTGCTGGCGCAGCCGCTGGGCTTCATGGGTTTCTGGATTCCCGTGATTCTGATCGGCATCGGCGCCTCGGCCCACCAGGCCTGGTCGGCCAACCTGTTCACGACGGTGTCGGACATGTTCCCGAAACACAGCGTCGGCTCGGTGGTCGGTATCGGCGGCATGGCCGGCGGCCTGGGCGGCGTGCTGCTGACCAAGCTCGGTGGCTGGCTGTTCGACTATTATGGCGCGCTGGGCCAGCTGTCGACCGGCTACATGATCATGTTCTCGATCTGCGCGCTGGCCTATCTGGTGGCCTGGTGCGTGATGAAGGCGCTGGTGCCGCAGCACCGTGAAATCAAGGACCTGTAAGGATGTCGATGGAAATGGAAATCGTCGCCGGCGTGCATTGCGCGACCGGTGAGAGCCCGATGTGGCATGCGGGGGAACAGGCCTGGTACTGGGTCGACATTCCCGCCCGCCACATCTGGCGTCTGGACCACGCCAGCGGTGAACTGCGCCGCTGGCTGGCGCCGGAGATGGTGGCCTGCATCGCCGCGAGCAGCAGCAGCGGCGGCGGCCTGGTGGCGGGAATGGAGACCGGGATCTTCCAGCTCGACCTGCACGACGACGGCTCGGTCGGCGCCAGCCGGCTGGCCGCGCCGCCAGTCTCCGAGCTGGGCGAAGGCATGCGCTTCAACGACGGCCGCTGCGATCGCCAGGGGCGTTTCTGGAGCGGCACCATGTTCATGGACATGGGCGCCGCGCGCGCGGTCGGCGGGCTGTATCGCTACTCGCACCGCGAAGGGCTGCACGGGCCGGTGGTGTCGAATATGCTGACCCAGAACGGCCTGGCCTGGTCGCCGGATGGGAAGACGATGTACCTGTCCGATTCCCACCCCCAGCGCCGCATGGTCTGGGCCTTCGACTACGACGTCGACACCGGCCTGCCGCATGACCAGCGGGTGTTCCTCGACCTGAACGGCCAGAAGGGACGGCCGGACGGCGCCGCGGTCGATGCCGACGGCTGCTACTGGACCTGCGCCAACGACGGCGGCGTGGTGCAGCGCTACACCCAGGCGGGCAAGCTTGATCGGGAGATCGAGCTGCCGATGGCCAAGCCGTCGATGTGCGCCTTCGGCGGGCCGGATCTCGATCTGCTGCTGGTCACGTCGATCGATCCAGCCGGTGCGGCCAACCCCGGCGGGGATGCCGGCGCCGTGGTGTTGTTGCGTCCCGGTGTCAAGGGCGTGGCCGAGACGCCGTTCTTACGGGATTGACAGTCCGAGCTGCGCCGCATGCCGGCGCAGGAAATCCAGGTGGGCGTCGCGGGTGGCGGGGCCAAGGTAAGGCAGGATGGTCCACTGCTCCGACGCCCGCATCGCCTCGCCGGGCGCCAGCTCCACGTAGGGCGCGTGCACCTCGAGCTCGAGCATCCCCTTGCCCGGGGCGTCGGCATCGGCGTCCTGATACAGCTCGACCTGGCCCTGGGCCGGGTGGATCGCGGCGCGCGGCTGGTGGGCGAACTGGATCACCAGCGCCTGCCCATCGCAAAACGCCGCAAGCCAGCCGTGTGACGGCTGGGCGAACAGCTTGCCCTTGCGTCGGGCCTCTCCCGGGAGCGGCAAGTCCAGCGACAGCAGGCCGCCACCCAGCGTGTAGCGCAATGCCCCGGCAGGCTCGATCCGAACGTCGTCCCGCGAAGCGACCGGCACATAGGTCATCGTAGGCGCCGGCACGCGCGTATTGAACCAGATGTCGCGTCCTGCCGGCTTGTCGCTGCGGTTGGTCGCTTCGGCCTCCAGCCGCAGGCTGTCCGGCTTGCCTGAGACCAGCGCATAGCGCTTGCGCAGCTGGATGCCGGACACCGGACTGGCCGGGCTGTCGAGCACGATCTCACCCTGTTTTCTGTGCACCAGCGCGTACTTCGCAAGGCTCAGCCAGGGATCGGGCGGCCAGGTCGCCTTCGCCGCGGCGCGCGCCGGATTGAGGTCCTGGTGTACCCACCATTCGCGTTGCGGTCCAATCCAGACCTCATGGCCCTGGTAGCGGATATGGCCTGACGTCGCATCCGGCGCCACGCCGGGATCGCCGGCAGCTTCGTCTACGAGCAGGAAATTGGGCTTGCCCTTCAGCGCGAACGACAGCAGGCGGCCTCCGGCGACCTCCGATACGCGCGACTCCACGACGTCGTTGTCGAGGCGATGCGAAGGAAGCAGAGCGGATGCGAGTGCGGCAGGGGTGGCGAGGAGGCAGAGGCAGGCGAGATGGAGCGCCGGAAAAGACGGGTGCGGGCGTGGCATGAATGCGGGCATCTGCTGGGCGTTGGGCGCTCCAGCATATCAGAGAACAAGCCGCGAAACCGGTTGCCCGGCTTCGCGGCTCGCCAACGCCTCGGGGACTACCGAATTACTTCGAAGCGTCCTGCATTTTTTCGCCGGCGCGTTCGACGCTGCGGCCGGCAGCGGCGGTGGCGTCGCTCGCGGCTTCCTTGGCCTCGGCGGCGGCTTCGCGCGATTCCTGGCGCACTTCGGCGGTGGCGTTGTCGATGCGGTCGCCGGCACGGTCGGCAGCGGCTTCGGCGCGGTCGCCGGCTGCTTCGATACGGTCGCCTGCGCGCTCGGCGGCGGCGTCGGCGGCGGCCACGCCTTCGCGGGTTTCATTGGCGACGGTGCGGCCGGCATTGTCGATCGCGGCGCCGGCTTCTTGTGCCGGACCCATATTGTCGTTCTTGTTGCAGCCGGTAGCCAGCACGGCGACGGACAGCATGAGGGCGGAGAGGGCGATAGTGGTTTTCATGGTGTGCTCCTTAAAATAAATGTTGTCGTTTAGCTTACACCTATTGCTAATTTTTTGACTCACGCCACGACCGCAATCGTGCGCGATGAAGTTATTAAAACATTTCCAACACTCATCGGCTGTGCGCTAGATAACGTAACAACGTTTCGGCGTGCGGGGACAAGGTGGTCGGATCGGCGAAACACACACGAAGTTCCCGGTTGGCCCAGGTATCGTCGAGCAGCACGATACCGACCGGCAGCTCGCGCGCGAAGCGGCTGGCGGCGGCCTCGGGCAGCATGGCGATGCCGGCATCCTGCGCCACGAGCTGGGCGATGGCGTCGAAGCTGGGCGCCCGCACCCTGACCTTGAGCGGCCGCCCGCTCTGGACCGCGCGCGACTCGATGAAATGCTGCATCGGCCGCTCGGCCGGCAGGCAGATGAAGGCGAACTCGAAGGCGTCGCGCATCCGGGTGGCCGGCCGCTCGGCCAGCGGGTGGCCGGCCGGCACCAGCAGGACCAGGCGGTCGGTGCGAAATGGCAGCGAGATCACGTCGCCCGTCGCCACGTTGCCGTCCAGGATGCCGATCTCGATCTCCCGCGCGCGCACCGCCTGCAGGATGTCGCGGCTGGTGCGTTCCTCGAGCTGCAGGTCGACCGACGGGTGGTCGGCCAGGAACACGCCCAGCGCCGCCGGCAGGAAGGTGCTGATCGCCACCGTGGTGCCGGCCAGGCGCACCGCGCCGCGCTGCGGCCCGCGCAGCTCGCGCACGGTGTCGCGCAGCTGGTCGGCCTCGCTGACCACGCGCGCGGCGCGTTCCAGGATGAAACGGCCAGCCGGTGTCGGCGTCATGCCGCCGGCGGAGCGCGTAAAGACGGCAAGTCCGCAAGCGTCCTCGAAACCGCGCAGACGGTTGCTGGCGGCCGACAGGGCGAGTGGGAAGCGCTCGGCGGCCTTGCTGAGGCTTCCGGCATCGGCGATGGCGAGCAGGAGGCGAAGGTCGGTAAGATCGAAGTGCATGGGGTTTCTCTCAACGCGAAGGCTGGGTCCAGGATTGACGCATTCTAGCGCCGAAGCTTTCTCGGCAGAATAAGGTCTTTGCCACCGAAGCCAGATCATGAGTCCAACCCAAGTACGCCTGCGCAGCTGGGCGCAGGATGGCCGCCTGTATGCGGTACTGGCCGCCGCCGGCTTCAGCATGAAGGCGGTATTCGTCAAGCTGGGCTATGCGGCGGCGCCCGTCGATGCGCTGACCCTGCTGGCCTTGCGCATGGGTATCGCGTTGCCGCTGTTCCTGTGGCTGGCCTGGCTGGCGCGCGACCGCGACGCCGAGCCGCTGTCGGTGAAGGACGGCATCCACATCGCCGTGCTCGGATTCCTTGGCTACTATCTCTCCAGCCTGTTCGATTTCTATGGCCTGGAGACCATCACGGCCGGACTCGAACGGCTGATCCTCTACCTGTATCCGACCCTGGTGCTGCTGTTCCAGGTGGCGCTGACGCGCCAGCGGCCGTCCAGCCGCACCTTGCAGGCGCTGGCCATCTGCTACCTGGGCCTGGGCATCGGTTTCGTGCACGACCTGCAGGTGACGGGCTGGAGCCGCGACGTGATGGCGGGATCGGCCTGGGTGTTCGCCAGCGCCGTGACCTATGCACTGTACTACCTCGGGACCGGGGCCCTGGTGACCCGGATCGGCTCCATGCGCCTGGCCGGGCTGGCCGGCAGCGCTTCATGCGTGTTCGTGCTGGGGCACTTCGTGGCGGCCGGCGACCCGGCAGCGCTGCCGGCGCTGCCGGCGGCGGTCTGGCTCAATGGCGCGCTGATGGCCGTGGTGTCGACCGCGCTGCCGATCTACTGGCTGGCGCTGGCCATCGGGCGCATGGGCGCGGCGCAGGCGGCGGCGGTTGGCAATCTGGGGCCGGTGCTGACCTTGTTTGCGGCATGGTTGCTGTTGGGAGAGCCGCTGTCGCTGTACCAGATCGGCGGCCTGGCGCTGGTGATCCTGGGTGTCGCGCGTCTCAAACCGAAGGCGCCGTCGCACCGGTAGCGCGTCATGTCGTCATGCATTCGGGTCTTTCGTGATTCCCTACAAGATTCGGGGCGCCGCTGCCGGGCAAGAATGGCGTGATCGGGGCGCCGGTCGTCACCGGCGACGGCCGCGCACGGGGGGCAAAGTGCCGCAGGGTCCGCGCCGGATCGTCAGCGGGAACATCCTCGACACGACGGCCGTCATGGCCTGGATCGGCCAGGAGATCCTGACCGAGAAGCCGGGAGCGCGTCCCGATCGAACAGGCCCGCCCCGGTCCAGCGCGGCTGCGAAGTGAGCGTGCGCGCCGCGACGGCCTTCTGCGCGTAAGCGTCGCCCAGCGCGCGCAGGACACGTGGAAAGGCGCGGCAATAGCTGGACTGGATACCTGCCAGGCGTGCAAGCTGGGCGTACTCGACCACGGCGCCATGCGGGACGGCGTCGAGCACCTGTGCGATGCGCAGGCGCCAGTCGTCCGACCATGAGGCGAAGCACAGGCCCAGATTGCGCACCGGATCGCCCTGATGAATCACGCCGCCCTCGACCACGCGCGCCAGGACGCCGCGCCGGGCGCCGATCCTGGCCGCCAGCCGTTCGCCATGCAGGTCGAGCCGGCCGCAGACTTCGCAGGCAAACATCAGGCGCACCTTCGCTACAGTGCCGATCTGCAGCACAGTCCCGGAAGGGAGATGGTCGATGTCCTCGTCGAACAGGAGGTTTTCGCGCAGCGCCTGCGGCGCAAGCGCAAGGGCGCCATAGCCGGCGCGGGAAGCCAGCAGCAACTGGCGCGGGGACAGCGGATCGAGATGGCGGTCGCCTTCGGCGCCGCTGCCGGCGAGCAGCCGCATGCCGTCGACCCGCAGTGGCGCGGGCGCGCCGGCGGGGCGGATCGACAGCGCGGCAATCACCTGGCGGGCGCAGAGGTCAAGGTGCGGCGTGCAGCGCGCGCGCCGCCTCGCGGTACTTGGCGGCGTTGGGAACGTCGGTCCATGCCGGCTTGGCCGTGTCGTTGGCGATGTCCTGCAGGGCGACGGCGATCATGCGGTTGACGCGCACCATATTGTCGTAGTCGATCTTGTCCCAGGTGTCGTCCTTGCCGTGGTAGTCGGGGAAGCCGAAGGCCACCGCCAGGGTGTGGGCCGGCACGCCGGCATCGGCCAGCGCCTGGTTGTCGCTGCGCGCGAAATAGCGGTCACTGTTGGTCGGATGCTTCCAGAAGCGGATGCCGGTGCGCTCGGCGGCGCGTTGCATGGTCGTGCCGACCGTCGAGTAGTCGAAGCCGGTCATGGTCGCGGACGAGACCTGCGGGCCTTCGCTGTCGTCGGTGCGGCCCAGCTGCTCGAGGTTCAGGTTCATCACGGTGTCCTTCAGCGGGAACACCGGGTTCTTCGCATAGTAGCGCGAGCCCAGCAGGCCGAGTTCCTCGCCGAACAGGGCGACGAACACGATGCTCCGGCGCGGACGCTCCTTCTGCGCGGCCATGGCCGCGGCGATCTCGATCACCGACACGGTGCCGCTGCCGTCGTCGTTGGCGCCGTTATGGATCTCGCCGTCGCGGATGCCCAGGTGGTCGTAGTGGGCGCTGAGCATGACGTAGGTGCTTTTCAGTTGCGGGTCCGATCCGCGCAGCACGCCGATCACGTTGCGCAGCTTGAGCGGGCTGACGGTTGGCGCCACCACCTTGGCGGCCACGCTGGCGCCTCCCTGTTCGAGCATGCCGGCGACCTCGGCCGCGTGCAGCAGCACGACTGGCGGGCCGTCCTTGGCCACCGGCTGGCTCGGATCGATCAGCCAGCCGCCCTGGGTGCGGCCGTGGCGGCGTTCGCGGTCGATCATCACGACCAGCGCGGGCTTGCTCTGCAGCTTCGATTGCAGGGTGGCGGCCGCGCCCGGGATTGCCGCCGCGGGCACGACCAGCACCTTGCCGTTTGCCGCACCCTTGTCGTCCAGCGCCGCCTGCCATTGCATGAAGACGGCCGGCGTGTTCCTGAGGGTGACCGGATCGACGAAGTTGGCCGAGGCGCCGCCCAGCGGCACCTCGATGGTCTTGCCGCCGGCCGTCACCGTGATCGTGATGTCCTTCTCGCCGCGCCTGGCGTATTGCCAGTTGGCCGTCTGGTAGTAGCCGTCGTCGCCGGCCGCTTCCAGGCCGGCGCGGCGGAACTGTGCGGCAATGTACTCGGCCGCCAGGTCGACGCCGCGCGATGGTGTGCCGCGGCCCTCGAGCAGGTCGGACGCCAGGAAGGACAGGTGGCCGCGCAGCGAGTCGGCCGAAATCCGGGCGGTCAGCGCCGAGTTGGAGGGCGCGCGTGGCGCTTCGGCGTGAACCGCACAGCCGGCGAGGACGACGCTGAAGCCGAGAGCAGAAACAAGGTGACGCATGCGTGGACTTCCTTGGGGTAGAAAAAATTGCAATATGACATGTTGGGCAAGTGCGGTCAATCACACGGTCGACAGGCATGTCGATGGCGATTCGGATTAGCTTGTCTTTGCATAGTCGGTGGCAAGGCATTTCCGCCCGGTATGATGCGGCTTCCACGGGAATCGACGATGATCCAGCCATGACCCGAGGCCGCCGCCAGGGCGCCCGGCTGAAGGCGGGAGATGCCCCCACCGGGGTGCTTGAGGGCGGGCGATGTCGGTTCCCGCCCGCGCGCCTGGAACGACGCCACCCAGCGACTGGACGACGTCAATTCCGGCGGCCGGGAATACCACGGCTCGCGGCCGGGTGGCGTCGGTGAAGGTCGACTACCGCTTCCGAGCGCATCTCGAAGCGGTTTCGGTCGACGCCGGAGCCGCTTCGTGCCATCCTTTCTCCGGTTCGTCGCAGCGCGGCTTGCCGGGCACTCGCCTGCTGGGCACAATGGCTCTACTTCCAGTCGAGCGAGCCAGCATGTCCAGTCCCATCCAATCCCTCCTGCCTGCGTCCCGGTCGCGCCTGCGACGCCTGCTGGCCGACCTGCCGCTGTCGATCGCCGTCAGTGCGGTGCTCGCGATCTTCATCAGCCTCGTCTCGGGACAGTTCCTCGAGAATTTCCTGGTTTCGATCCTGATCGGTATCGTCGCGTTTACCATCGTCAACGGCGGCAGGCTACTGTGGTGGGACCGGCCGCACTGGGGCGTGCGCGAATGGGCGCCGTTCCTGGCGCTCGCCGTCGCGGCGGCGCCGGTGGCGCACTTCACCGGCTTGCGCGCCGGCGGCATGCTGCTCGGGATCCGTACGCCCACGTTGGCCGAGTATCCGACGCAGGGCCGCCTGAGCATGATCCTGTTCACCATGATCGGGACGATGATGATGGTGGTGCTGGTGATGTACCGCGAGCGCGTGCGCCGCATCGAAGAGGAGCATGCCGCCGCGCGGCTGCGCGCCGAGATCATCGAGCGCCAGGCGCTGCAGGCGCAACTGCGCCTGCTGCAGGCCCAGATCGAGCCGCACATGCTGTTCAACACGCTGGCCAACCTGCAGGGCCTGATCGCCATCGACCCGGACCGCGCCGGCGAGATGCTCGACCAGCTGATCCAGTACCTGCGCGCCACCCTGAGCGTTTCGCGCGGCGAGACCACGACGCTGGAGCAGGAATTCGCGGCGATGCAAGCCTACCTGGGCCTGATGGGCGTGCGGATGGGCGAGCGGCTGGCCTACCGTCTCGACCTGCCGCCCGAGCTGAAGACGGCGCGCCTGCCCACGATGCTGCTGCAGCCGCTGGTGGAGAACGCGATCGTGCATGGCCTGGAGCCGAAGGTCGATGGCGGCGAGGTCGTCGTCAAGGCCAGCGCCGCCGGCGATAGCCTCGTGATCGACGTGTGCGACACTGGCCTGGGCCTTGGCCAGGTGCATGGCCGGCGCGGCGGCGGGGTGGGCGTCTCGACCACCCGCGAGCGTCTCGAGGCCTTGTACGGCGAGCGCGCGACGATGTCCCTGACGCAAGCCCCGCCGCAGGGCACGCTGGCCCGATTGACCCTTCCCCTGGAGACCGCCGCATGACCCGTGCCCTGATTGCAGAAGACGAACCGATCCTCGCCGCCACCCTGGCCAGGACCCTGCAGGGCTTGTGGCCCGAGCTGGAGATCGTGGGCACGGCGCCGAATGGCCTGGCGGCGGTGGAGCAGTCGCTGGCGCTGCGCCCGGACGTGCTGTTCCTCGACATCCGCATGCCGGGCCAGACCGGGCTGGAGGCGGCCGAGGAGCTGGCCGAACGCTGGGAAGGACCGCAGCCGTTCCCGCACATCGTGTTCGTGACCGCCTTCGACGACTATGCGGTCGAGGCTTTCGAACGGGCTGCGGTCGACTATGTGCTCAAGCCGGTCAGCGCGGGGCGGCTGGGCAAGACGGTGCAGCGCCTGCGCGCGCTTATCGAGGCGCGCCGGGAGCCGGCAGCGGGCGTGGCGGATGCGGACTCGCTGGGCCAGCTGCTCGGCCAGCTCCAGGCGCTGCTGCCGACGGCAGCAACGACCGAGCGCCTGACGACGGTCCGGGCGGCGGTCGGCAACGTGGTGCGGATGATCCCGGTGGCCGACGTCGTGTTTTTCCAGGCGGTCGACAAGTACGTGAACGTGGCGACGGCGGACAGCGAGGCGCTGATCCGGCTGCCGCTGAAGGATTTGCTGCCGCAGCTCGATCCGGACCGGTTCCGGCAGGTGAGCCGCAGCATGGTGGTCAATATGGCGTGCGTGGTGAGCGCGGGGCGGGACGACATGGGTAAGGTGACCCTGAACTTGCGTGGGAGGGCGGACAAGCCGCGGGTCAGTCCCGTGTATGCGCACTTGTTCAGGCAGATGTAGGGCCGGTCCGGCCTGGCGACTTGCTCCACTCCTGGTAGCCCGTGCGCGGACCGAGCAGGGCGACGACGTCGTGCCCGGTGAAGCTCGACGTCTCGTATCGGTCCAGCAGGGAGCCGGTCATCCCGGCATGCGTCAACCGGGACGCGGCGCATTCGCATGCGCATGCTCATGTGCATGCAGGCGTGGCGATGCGCCAGGGTTTGCATATACCTTCCCGTCCACGGAGGAAGAAGGATTGAGTAAAATGCCATCTTTCGCCCGACTAGTCATCACCATGGAACTCCGCGCCGCCGCGCTGCACGCGCTGCTCGAAACCGATCCCGCGACCAAGGCCCAGGCGGTCGCCGCATTGACCGCCGCCTGCAAGGCCGGGACCGTGCGCATCGACACCGGCGTCGCACTCGTCGCGCCCGAAGGCATCCCGGGCCGCCCGATCCGCCCCGAACTGGTGCCGCCGCTGCAGGTCGGCCGCCGCTCGATGGCCACGCCCGAGGGCCGGGCCATGCTGGTCCACGCTCTGGCGCACATCGAATTCAACGCCATCAACCTGGCCTTGGATGCGCTGTGGCGCTTCGCCGGCATGCCGGAACGGTATTACCTCGACTGGCTGCGCGTGGCCGACGAAGAGGCGCTGCATTTCACGTTGCTGAGCGCGCACCTGGCCACGCTCGGCTATGCCTATGGCGACTTTCCCGGTCACGACAGCCTGTGGGAGATGGTGGCCAAGACGGGCGACGACGTCATGGCGCGCATGGCGCTGGTGCCGCGCACGCTGGAGGCGCGCGGGCTCGATGCGATTCCGCCGCTGCGCAAGAAGATCGCCCAGGCCGGCGACCTGGCGGCAGCCCTGATCCTCGACCGGCTGCTGGTGGACGAAGTAGGGCACGTCGAGATCGGCAACCGCTGGTACTTCAGCCTGTGCGAGGAACGCGGGCTGGAGCCGATCGCCACCTACGACGAACTGACCGTGCGCTACAAGGCGCCCGTCCTCAAGGGACCGTTCAATATCGAAGGCCGGCGCCAGGCCGGCTTCACCGAGGCCGAGCTGCAGCGCTACCGCTGATGGACACAGGTTTCCTCCTGACGCGCCACTGGCGCGACACCGCCGCCGGCTGCGAGGTCGAGTTCTGGCTCGCCACCGATGCCGGTCCACGCCGCCTGCGCCTGCCGGTACAGAAGCCCGTGGCCTTCATCCCGGAGGAGCAGCGCGCCACCGTCGAACAGCTGCTGAGCGATGAACGCGGGTGGGAGCTACGCCCGCTCGACCTGCTCGATTTTCGCCACCGGCCGGTCGCCGGCCTGTATTGCCGCAAATACCGCCAGCTGATGCGCATCGAAAAGCAGCTGCGCCAGCATGGCCTCGACGTGTTCGAGGGCGATGTGCGTCCGCCCGAGCGCTACCTGATGGAGCGCTTCATCACGGCGCCGGTGAGTTTCGGCGGGACGCCCGTCGACGGCGATCCGCTGTTGCTGGTCGACGCCGTCCTGAAGCCGGCGCCGGGCTACCGGCCAACGATCCGCACGGTGTCGCTCGACATCGAGACGACGTTCCAGGGCGAGCTGCGTTCGATCGCGCTCGAGGGGTGCGGCCAGCGCCAGGTCTACATGCTGGGACCGCCCAATGGAGAAGACCGCCAGCGGGATTTCGAGCTCGAGTATTGCGACACCCGGCTCGCACTGCTCGACCGGCTGGAAGAATGGTTCATCCGCCACGATCCCGACGCCATCATCGGCTGGAACCTGATCCAGTTCGACATGCGGGTGCTGCAGAAGCATGCCGAGCGTTTCAACCGCCCCCTGCGCCTGGGCCGCGACGGCAGCGCGATCGAATGGCGCGAGCATGGCGGCAAGCAGGAACACTACTTCATCTGCATCGCCGGCCGCCTGGTCATCGACGGCATCGACGCGCTGCACTCGGCCACCTGGAGCTTCCCGTCCTTCAGTCTCGAGAACGTCTCGCGCACCCTGCTGGGCGAAGGCAAGGCGATCGACAACCCGCACGACCGCATGGCCGAGATCGACCGCATGTTCGCCGAGGACAAGCCGGCGCTGGCCTGGTACAACCTCAAGGATTGCGAGTTGGTCACCCGCATCTTCGACAAGACGAAGCTGATGGCCTTCCTGCTGGAGCGCGCCAGCGTGACCGGGCTGGCGGCCGACCGCAGCGGCGGTTCGGTGGCGGCGTTCGAGCACCTGTACATGCCACTGCTGCACCGCCAGGGGCGGGTGGCGCCGAACATCGGCGACGTCGCCGGCGCCGACAGTCCCGGCGGCTTCGTGATGGATTCGCGCTCCGGCCTCTACGATTCGGTGCTGGTGCTGGACTACAAAAGCCTGTATCCCTCGATCATCCGGACCTTCCTGATCGATCCGCTCGGTCTGGTCGAAGGCCTGCGCGAACCCGAGGAAGCCACGGTGCCTGGCTACCGGGGTGGACGTTTTTCGCGCACACGGCATTGCCTGCCCGGCATCGTGACCCAGGTCTGGGCCGGCCGCGAAGCCGCCAAGCGCGAGCACAATGCGCCGCTGTCGCAAGCGCTGAAGATCATCATGAACGCCTTCTACGGCGTGCTCGGCACCACCGGATGCCGCTTCTTCGACCCGCGCCTGGCCTCGTCGATCACGATGCGCGGCCATGACATCATGCACCGCACGCGTGAACTGATCGAGGAGCAGGGCTATCAGGTGATCTACGGCGACACCGATTCGACCTTCGTCTGGCTGGGGCGCGAGCATGCCGAGACCGATGCGCGCCGCATCGGGCAGGCACTGGTCGATCACGTCAACGGCTGGTGGAGAACGCATCTGCAGGCCGAACTGGGCATCGAGAGCGCGCTCGAGCTGGAGTACGACGTGCACTTCCGCCGCTTCCTGATGCCGACCGTGCGCGGTTCCGATGAAGGCAGCAAGAAGCGTTACGCCGGACTGGCGGCAACCGTCGACGGCGGCGAGGACATGGTCTATAAGGGCCTGGAGACGGTGCGCACCGACTGGACGCCGCTCGCGCAAGCCTTCCAGCAAGGGCTCTACGAACGCATCTTCAAGGGCCAGCCTTACGAGGACTATGTGCGCGAGCTGGTCGCGCGCATGTTGCGCGGCGAGTGCGACGACGATCTCGTCTACCGCAAGCGCCTGCGCCGGCCGCTGGAGGAGTACCAGCGCAACGTCCCGCCGCACGTGCGCGCCGCGCGCATGGCCGACGAGCACCACCTGCGCCAGGGCCGTCCCGCGCTATACCGCAAGGGCGGCTGGATCCGCTACGTGATGACCTTGAACGGTCCCGAGCCGATGGAAGCGCGCCACGGAGCCATCGACTACGAACACTACCTCACGCGCCAGCTGGAACCGGTGGCCGACGCCATCCTGCCCTTCCTTGGCGACAGCTTCGCCAATCTCACCAGCCCGCAGCAAACGCTGTTCTAGCCCGCGGCCCAGGCGCGCCGCACGCAGCGCCGCGGCGCCGCGATACTGCGGCGCATCAGGTAGCGGCTGCCCGGCATCTGCAGGGCGCCGGCGAACAGCAGGTCGCGCCACAGGCCCTTGCCGTCGGCCTGGAAGCAGGGCGTGAGTGCGCGGCTCAAGGCCTGGTAGGCGCGCACGGTGCGCAGGCGGCTGGACGAATAGCGCGCCAGGCCCGCGCTCGGGCCGGCCGCGTCGACGCAGGCGGCCAGCGTCAGCGCGTCCTGCACCGCGAGCGTCGTGCCCAAGCCGAGCTGGGGGCTCATCGCGTGGGCGGCGTCGCCGACGATGCAGACCGGTCCCGCCGCCAGCCGCGTCGGCCGGGCGTGATGGTAGCTGGCGAAGGCGAGCTGCTCGTGCGTGTGGATGCGGTCGACCACCGGCCGCGCCGCGGGCCATAGCGCGAGCAGTTCGCGCTTCCAGTCGGAGAGCGGCGCCGCGCGCCACGCGGCGTAGCGGTTGCGCCGCAGGCTCCAGAACAGCGACACGCGCAGCTGGCGGCCCACGCGCTCGGTCGGCATGATGCCGAACATGCGCTCGGTGCCGCCGTAGCGTTGGGCGAGCAGGTGCGGTTCCAGCCAGTCGTCGAGGTCGACCAGCGACCACAGCGCGCCCCAGTCGTACAGGGTCGACGCGGTGGCCAGTCCACAGGCGGCCGGCAGTCCCGAGGAGGCGCCGTTGGCGATCGCGACGGCGTCGAAGCCGTGCCGGACGCCGCCCACGTCCACGATCCCCGTGGCGCCGTCGGCCGAGACGGCGCGCACGTCGCAGCCGAAGTGCAGCCGTACCCCGCGTGCGGCGCATTCGCGCTCCAGGACACCGCCCAGGGCCGAACGGCTGACCGCGCGCGCCTTCAGGTCGCGATAGGGGATGTCGACCAGGGTCCAGCCGCGTTCGCACTTGCCGACGAGGCGTTCGATCGGCACGCTGATCGCCTCGAATGCCGCGCCCACGCCCAGCTCGTCGAGCGCGGCGACGCCCTGCGGCTGGATCAGCACGCCGGCGCCAAGGGTGGCCAGCGTTGGATGCTTTTCGAATACGTCGACCGCATGCCCGGCGCGGGCGAAGGCAATCGCCGTGGCCAGGCCGGCCGTGCCGGCGCCGACGATGCCGATCCGGTGGCGGGTCATGATGCAGCTCGCATACTTATCCTCACGGAAACTTTTTGTTGGAGTATACCGCCGCCGTCCTGTCACGCCTTGGACATATACGCTCGCTAGACTGCCCGCACGTTTTCAACAGGAGAAATCACGTGGATCGTCGCGGCTTTTTACGCAGTAGCGCATACTTCACCGTCGCCGGCGCGGGCGGCTTGCTGGCCGCCTGCGGCGGCTCGGACGCCACACCGCCGCAGGGCAGTTTTACCTTCCCGCTGGGCGTCGCCAGCGGCGATCCGAAGGAGGGCAGCATCGTGTTCTGGACCCGCTGCGCGCCGAAGAGCGGCAGCAAAGAGGTCGAGTTGCGTCTCGAGGTGGCTACCGATACCGCTTTCACCCAGGTCGCCGGCGTGGTCGAACTGAAGGCCCTGCCGACCTATGACCACACGGTGCGCGCCAAGCTGACCGGTCTGGCCCCGGCCACCCGTTATTATTACCGGTTCCGCGCCGGCGCGGATTTGAGCCCGGTGGGCCAGGCCAGGACCGCACCAAGCGCCGCCAGCACCCCGGCGCAGATGCGCTTCGCCTGGATGACCTGCCAGGACTGGAGCGTCAACCACTGGGCCGCGATGGGCATGATGGCGGCCGAGGAGCTCGATTTCATCGTCCACCTGGGCGACTACGTCTACGAGACGGTCGGCGCCGACTTCCAGGCGGGCCGCGCCGAGCCGGCCCATGCGCGCATCAATCTGCCGGACGGCGTGACGATTGCGGGCGGCACGCGCTACGCCAACACCCTGGCCGACTACCGCACCCTGTACCGCACCTATCGCAGCGACGCGCGCCTGCAGGCGCTGCACGCCAAATGCCCGATGATCGTGATCTGGGACGACCATGAGTTCTCCGACGATTGCTGGCAAGACCACCAGACCTACGACAACGCCAACCAGCAGCAGACCTCGCGCCGTCGCAATGCCACGCAGGCCTGGGCCGAGTACATGCCGGTCGACTGGGGCGACGTCTCGTTCGACCTGAACAAGGCCGGCTACGACAATATCCGCATCTACCGCGATTTCCGCTTCGGCACCCTGATGCACCTGGTGATGACCGACCAGCGGCTGTACCGCGACGACCACGTGGTCAATGAGGCGACCTACGCCGGCATGCTGCAGGGCGACCCGGTCAACGGCGACGACTCGATCGGCTCGCGCTATTTCGTGCCGCAGCCGCTGCTGGCCCGTTTCGAGGCCGGCGCCAAGGCGGCGCTGGGCCGCAATCCCGGCCTCCTCGGCCCGACCCAGACCCAGTGGTGGAAAGACACCATGAAGGGTTCGACGGCCACCTGGAAAGTGTGGGGCAACGAGGTGACCCTGAACCGGATGTGGCTCGACATGCGCACCATGGCGCCGCCGCCGTTCGACAACCTGTACATCGTGAACGCCGACAGCTGGGATGGCTATCCTTCCTACCGCGCCGAGATGCTGGGCCACCTGGCCAGCAACGACGTGAAGAACGTGGTGGCGATCACGGGCGACCTGCACGCCTTCCAGTGCGGCGTGATCTACGACAGCAACGACCCGCGCAGCGGCAAGCCGGTGGCGGTGGACTTCGTCAGCGCCGGCATCAGCTCCTCCTCGTTCTACCAGTACCTGCGCGCCGGCGCCGGCAGCACGCCGCTGGCGCCGCTGGTGGCCACGCCGCAGGGCTTCGACCAGGTGCTGCGCATGAACAATCCCGCCTTCGCCTACGCCGACCACGACGCCCAGGGCTATGGCGTGGCCACCGTCACCCCGGCCGCCTTCAGCGTCGTGTTCACCAAGGTCAAGCCGCTGGACGCGAATGGCGCCGCGCCGGGCGCGCCGCTGGCCAAGCGCACCCGCATCACGCTGGCCAGTGGCTCGACGACGCCGCGTGTCGAGGACAACGTGAGCTGAGAGGAGGGCGCCGCTGACGCACGACGGCGCCGTGATCACCCTGCCGGCCGTCACCGGGGTGACGCACCGCGAAGCATGCCGCGATATCTTCGCCGTCACCCCGGTCAAGACTGCGGGGGTATTTGTTGTCATCGGCACATACGATGTAACCGGGCGCGTGTGACAATTCGTGGTTTTTTTGCACCGATTCCGGCAAAATCAGCAAGGCGCGTGCGACGTATTGACCCAAGATTGGGCCGCACGACTACAATGAGTTCCGCGATGGTTTCCGTGTAGCACTATTTATCCAGGATGGAACATGAAATCGGTACAACAAGAAGTCGACGAGCGCAGCAATCTGACCGGCACCAATAAATTCGAATTGCTGTTGTTCCGCCTGGGCGGTGACGAGCAGGGCAACCATAACGAGCTATTCGGCATCAATGTCTTCAAGATCCGCGAGATCGTGGCCATGCCCGAGATCACGGCGGTGGCCGGCGCGCCCCAGCACGTGCTGGGCGTGGTCAACCTGCGCGGCCAGATCATCCAGGTGCTCGACCTGCCGGGCATCACCGGCGTCAAGCCCAGGACCGGCCTGAACATCATGCTGGTGACCGAGTTCGCGCGCACCACCCAGGCCTTCGCCGTCGAAAGCGTGGAAGAGATCGTGCGCCTGGACTGGAGCCAGGTGATGACCGCCGAGCACAGCGCCGGCAGCGGCATGGTGACCAGCATCGCGCGCCTTCCCGAGCAGGATGGCCAGCCGGCGCGCCTGGCCCAGGTGCTGGACGTCGAGACCATCCTGCGCAACCTGAACCCGACCCAGGAACGCGAGAACATGGAGCAGGCAGTGGGCGCCAGGATCGCGATCAAGCCGGGCGCCGTGATCCTGGCGGCGGACGACTCGGTGGTGGCGCGCGCGCTGATCGAGCAGGGCCTGGACGCGATGGGCCTGCCTTACATCATGACCAAGAGCGGCAAGGAAGCCTGGGACCAGCTGGGCACGATCGCCGCCGCGGCCGAAGCCGAAGGCCGCACCGTCTACGACCGCGTGGCCATGGTGCTGACCGACCTCGAGATGCCCGAGATGGACGGCTTCACGCTCACGCGCAACATCAAATCGAGCAACCGCTTCGGCAGCCTGCCGGTCGTGATCCATTCTTCGCTGTCCGGCACTACCAACGAAGAACACGTCAAGAACGTGCGCGCCGACGCCTACGTCGCCAAGTTCTCGGCCGAAGACCTGTCGCGCACCCTGCGCAAGGTGCTGGGCGGCTAAGCCGGCACCCCAAGGGATCATTGCCGCAATGTTATGATGCGGCCGTGATCCCCGACCTCTCCCAATTACTGATCCTCGACAGCCTGCTGCGCGAGGGCAGCCTTACCCGCACCGCCGAACTGCTCGGCATGACCCAGCCCACCGTCAGCCGCGCGCTGGCGAAACTGCGGCGCCATTTCGGCGACCCGCTGTTCGTGCGTTCGGGCCAGCGCATGCAGGCCACCGCGCGCGCCCTCGAGCTGGCCGGCCCGGTGGCGGCGGTGCTGGACGCGGCGCGCCAGCTCGAAGGCGGCCCGGCCGCGTTCGACCCGCTCACCGCCACCCGTTCCTTCGGCCTGTACATCGTCGACGGCGCGGTGGTGAACATCCTGCCACAACTGCTGGACGGACTGGCGAAGCTGGGAAACGGCGCCGCCGGCCTGCAGCTGCGCAGCGTGCACATCGATCCCGGCGCGCTCGAGGCCCAGCTCGAGCGCGGCCACATCGACCTGGCCATCGGCCGCTATCCCCACCTGCTCAACAACATCCGCCAGCGCAAGCTGTGGGACGACGAGTACGCCTGCCTGATGCGGCGCGGCCATCCCTGGGCCGGGCAACTCGACCGCGACGCGTGGCTGACGCATCGCCACGTGCTGATCGAGATGGAGCACACCAGCCACCACAACGTCGCCGTGACCCGCAAGCTCGAGACGCTGCTGGAACCCTCACGCATCCTGTGCCACGTGCCGAGCTTCACCTCGGCCGCCCACATCGCGCTGCATACCGACGCCATCGCCACCATCCCGCTGCGCCTGGCCCGGCCGCTGGCGCGCGACCTCGGCCTGGCGCTGGCGCCCATGCCGGTCGAGCTGCCGCCGCTGCAGCTGGCGCTGTACTGGCACGAACGCAGCCATCGCGACCCGGCCAACCGCTGGCTGCGCGAGTTCGTTCTTACGACGCTCACCAATACGCCGGGTGCCGAGACCGGTTATGCAGAATCTGCATGATCCCCATGGCGCTCACGGCATGGCCTAAATAACTCAGAGCAACTATGCTTCGGCTATTCCTGTATTTTGCCGAGGCGCTCCATGCTTCCATTTCTTTCCGCGCCAGGCCAGTTGCCGACCCGCCTGGCGCTTGTTTCTGCGATGCTTGTTCTCGGTGGCTGCGTATCGATGGGCGCGCAGCCGCAATCGGCCCGCCTGAATCAGGCCGCGGCTGCAAATTCATCGCGCGCTATTGGGTCGTTGGCGACCGAGACCGCCGCCTGGCCCGCCCAGGATTGGTGGCGCGCCTATGGCGATCCGCAACTCGACCGGCTGGTGGACGGAGCGCGCGATGCCAGCCCGACGATCGCCGGTGCGCTCGCGCGGGTGCGCCAGGCGGCAGCGCTCGAAGGCATGGCCGCAGCCAGCCTGGCGCCGCAGGCCAACGCGTCGGTGCGCTCCGCGCGCCAGCGCTATAGCGAGAACGGCAGCGTGCCCAAGCCGCTGGCCGGCAGCTGGCAGTGGGTCAACGACGCCAGCGTCAACCTGGGTTATGAACTCGATTTCTGGGGCAAGAACGCGGCGAGCGTGGCCGCCGCCGCCGGTCGCGTCAATGCGCGCGAGGCCGAAGCCCAGGCCGCACGCCTGGCCGTGTCGACCGCCGTGGTGCAGGCCTATTTGCGCCTGGACCATCTTTACGCCCAGCGCGACCTGGCCGAGCGAGAGCTGCGCCAGAGAAGTCGCATCCTCGAACTGGTGCAGCAGCGCGTCTCCGCCCAGCTCGACAGCCAGGCGGAGCTCAAGCAGGCCGAGATCGGCGTTCCGACCGCGCGCGGCCAGATCGCGGCGCTGGACGAGGCGATCGCACTGACGCGTGGCCAGATCGTGGCCCTGGGCGGCCAGGGCCAGGACGCGGCCGAGGCGATCGCCCGTCCGCAACTGCGCCTGGACCGTCCGGCGGCTGCGCCGGCCGACGTGCCGGCCGCGCTGCTGGGCCGGCGCCCGGAACTGGTGGCGCTGCGCTGGCAGGTCGAAGCGGCCAGCGGCGAGATCGACGTCGCGAAGGCCCAGTTCTATCCGACCGTGAACCTGAGCGTCTCGGGCGGCTTGGCCAGCCTGGGCTTCGACCGCCTGCTGCAGGGCGGAAGCCGCAGCTTCGCCGCCGGCCCGCTGGTGACCCTGCCGCTGCTCGACGGCGGACGCTTGCGCAGCAATCTCGCGGCGCGCAATGCCGAATTCGACGTCGCGGTCGAGCACTACAACGCCGCCGTGATCGAAGCGCTGCGCGACGTGACAGCGCAGCTGACGTCGCTGCGCTGGCTGGGCGAACGGGCGCGCGAGCAGGACCAGGCCCTGGCAGCCGCCGAGCAGGCCTACGACCTGGCCGAGCAGCGCTACCGCGCGGGCCTCGGCAACTTCGTGCAGGTGCTGATCGCCGAGACCCAGGTCGTGGCCCAGCGCCGCGCCCAGGCGGACCTGGACGCCCGCGCCTACGAGCTGGACGTGAACCTGGTGCGCGCGCTGGGTGGCGGCTACCAGATGGCGACGCCCAACCTGGCCGCGCATTGAACAATCGAGAGAACGCTATGGACACCAAGAATACGAACAACGCTCCCCAGGGCCGGCGCAAGATCGCGATCGGCCTGACCGCCGCCGTGCTGGCCGCCGCCGCCGGCATCGCCTGGTCCTCGCCCGAGGTGCTGGGCATCGGCTGGAACAGCCAGCACACCGAAGACGCCTACGTCGAGGGCAACCTGGTGCAGGTGACGCCGCAAGTGGGCGGCACCGTGACCCGGATCGCGGCCGACAACACCGATTTCGTGCGGCCCGGCGAGGTGCTGGTGCAACTGAACGAAGTCGATGCGCGCCTGGCCAGGACCGCGCCGAGGCGGCGCTGGCAAAGTCGGCGCGCCAGGTTCGGTCGCAGTTCGCGGGCGTCGAGCAGCTGCGCGCCACGGTCGTCCAGCGCGAGGCCGACCTCGGCAAGGCCGCCAGCGACCTGGAACGCCGGCGCAAGCTGGCCGACACCGGCGCCGTGTCGGGCGAGGACATCCGCCACGCCGAGGATGCGGTGGCCGCCGCCCGCGCGGCGCTCACGGCCGCGCGCCAGCAGGTCGGCTCGGCGCTGGCCATGGTCGACGGCACCACGGTCGACAACCACCCCGACGTGCTGGCCGCGATCGCCCAGCTGCGCGACGCCTCGCTGGGCCTGGCGCGCACCACGCTGGCCGCGCCGGTGGGCGGCATCGTGGCCCGCCGCAACGTCCAGATCGGCCAGCGCGTGGCGCAGGGCACGCCCCTGATGGCGATCGTGCCGCTGGACCAGATGTGGGTCACCGCCAACCTGAAGGAAACCCAGCTCAGGGACGTGCGCATCGGCCAGCCGGTGGCGGCGACGGCCGACGTGTACGGCAAGGACGTCGTCTTCCATGGCCGCGTGGTCGGCCAGGAAGCCGGCACCGGCAGCGCCTTCGCCGCCGTTCCGGCGCAGAATGCGACCGGCAACTGGATCAAGGTGGTGCAGCGGGTGCCAGTGCGCATCGCGCTCGACCCGGCCGAGCTGGCGCGCCATCCGCTGCGCTTGGGCCTGTCGATGAAGGTGGCGATCGACACCAGCAGCAAGCAGGGCCTGAGCCTGATGCAGGCCGGCGCCGTGCGCCAGCAATACAAGACCGTCGTGTTCGAGACCGAGTCGCATGGCGCCGAGGAAGCGATCCGGCGCGCGCTCGGCCACCCGGGCGCGGTGGCGTCGCGCTGATGGAAAGGGCAGGCGATGAACGCCCCCACTAATGTGACCATTCCGCGTCCGGCCCTGCTGGCCGCGATCTTCGTCTTCAATTTCGTCGAGTTCCTCTCGACCGGGATGACGGTGTTCGCGGCCCCGGCGATCATGGGCCACGTCGGCGCCTCGCCCGAGGAGTACGCGACCGTCTCGGCGCTGTACGCGGCGGTGGCCGTCCTGTCGATCTCGCAGCTGACGGTACTGGTGCAGCGCCTCGGCTGGCGCAACTACCTGCTCGGCGGCGTGGTGTTCTACATGATCGGCGCCTGGATCTGTGCGCGCAGCGGCAGCGTCGCCGCCTTCGCCGGTGGCCGGCTGTTGATGGCGATGGGCGGCGGCGTGTTCATGACGGCCTCGCGCATGATGGTGAACCTGATCCCGCGGTCGCCCCAGCGCCTGCAGGGCATCGCGGCCTTCGGCGGTGCGCTGTCGCTCGGCCTGGCGCTCGGCCCACTGGCTGCGGCGAGGTTCATCGGCCACGAAGCGTGGGGCGGCATGTTCCTGCTGCTGGCGGCGCTGGCCGCGATCGGCGCGGGCATCGCGGCGCGCTGGCTGCCGCTCGGCGCCGACACGCTGGACGGCACCCCGACGCGCCTCCACGTGCCGGATGCGATCCTGCTCGGCGCCGGCGCCGCGATCACGCTGTTCGCCCTGCAGCACCTGACTTACGACTGGCATGGCGGCGAACGCGCCGGGCTGCTCGGCCACCTGGCGCTGGGCCTGGTCTTGCTGCTGGCCTTCGGCCTGCTCAAGGCGCGCCGGCGCGAACCTTTCCTGCACCTGAATATCCTGGCCAGTGCGCGCTACCGCCTTGGCCTGGTGATCTTCGCAGTCTGCTATGCGGTGCTCGGCATGGTCAATACCCTGTTGCCGCAGGCGGTACAGAAGGGCCTGGGCATGGGACTCGAACAGGCCGGCGTGCTCCAAGGCGTAGGCCTGCTGTCGACCTACGTCGTGTTCATCGTGATGCTGCAGCTTGTCAAGCGCGATCCGCATCCGACCCGGTTCTTCGTGACCGGCTTCCTGATGCTGGCGGCGCTGGGCTGGCGCTTCGCGACCCTCGATCCGCGCGCCGATGCCTGGGACACGGTCATGCTGTGGCTCGGCCTGTTCGGCGGCTTCCTGACGCTCGGCATGGCGACCGCAGCGATTCATTCGTTCAAGGATCTGCAGGCGGATAACGTCGTGTTCTCGCATGCCCAGCAATTGAAGAACATGCTGGGCCAGGTCGGGCTGGCGCTGGGGGTGGGCGTCACCAATGTCGGCTTGCAGGAGCGCACGGCCCTGCACGCGTCGCGCCTGGCCGAGAAAGCCGGCGCGATCGGTGACGGCGGCTTCGAGATGTCGCGCCAGGCCGGGCTGCTGGCGGGACAGGACCTGTTCTGGATCGTGATGTGGGTGGGACTGGCGGGCGCCGCGCTGCTGGCCATGCAGCGCAGGTTCGACTGAGGTTCAAGCGTGCGCCGCGGTGTAAAACGATCGTTTTACACTGCAGCCATGGATACGAACCCAGCACTCCTCGAGGTCGCCGAACGGCTGTTCTACGAACAAGGCTACCTGGCCACCGGCATGGACACACTGGCCCGCAGCGCCAGGATGTCGAGCCGCACGCTGTACAAGCATGGCGGCAGCAAGGCCGCCCTGGCGGTCGAGGTGCTCGCCGCGCGCGACCGGCGTTTCTTCGAGCAGGCCGACGTACTCCAGGTGCGGGCGCTGTTCGACGCGCTGGCCGGCTGGGTCGCGCGCGAAGGGGCGCGCGGCTGCCTGTTCCTGCGCATCGTGGGCGAGACCGGCGGGATGGAGCCGGCGATCGTGGCGGCGGTACAGGCCCACAAGGCCAGGCTGAGCGAATGCGTCGCGCGGATCGTCGAAGCGGACCTGGGGCGCGCCGACGACGTACTGGCCGCGCGCATCGTGCTGCTGTTCGAAGGGGCGGTGGCGGCCAGCGCCTGGCAGGGCGGCGCGGCCATCGAGGTCGCTCGCGGTGCGGCGGACGACCTGGTGGAAGCGGCCCGCGCAGCATGAGCCCGGCCATCCGCCTCGGCGCCACCGGCTTCGGCCTGATCGCCGTCTGCTACGGCTTCGCGCGCTTTGCCTTCGGCCTGTTCCTGCCTGCGATCTCGGCCGACTTCGGGCTCTCGTCCTCGCTGGCGGGAATCATGTCGGCGGCTTCGTTTCTCGGCTTCTGCCTGGCGATCGCGATTGCCGCGTGGCTGACCGAGCGTATCGGTCCGCGTCTGGTCGCCGTGACTGCGGGCGTGACCGCCGCCGCCGGCATGATCGGCATCGCCGGTGCTTCGTCGCCCGCCTGGCTTGCCGTCGCGGTGATTCTCGCCGGGTCGAGTACGGGCCTCGCATCGCCAGCGCTCGCGGCGGCCGTGACGGCGATGCTGCCGCCTGCGAAGCAGGACGCGACGAACACCTTCATTAATGCCGGCACCAGCGCCGGCGTGGCCCTGTCCGGACCAGTGGCGGCGCTGATGGGCGCCGAGTGGCGGCTGGCCTACGCCGGCTTTGCCGGCGCGAGCATCATGATGGTGGCCGCGACGCTGAAAGTGCTGTCCGCCGGGACGCCACGACCGGGCAATCACATGCCGTTCCTGCCGCCACTGTCGTCCGATCTGAAGCGCCTGGCCGCCGCGGCGGGCTTGAGCGGGCGGCGAGCACGGTGGTCTGGAGTTTCGGCGCCGACCTGCTGGCGGCCAATCTTGACTGGAGCGGTGGCCAGGTCGGCATGCTGTGGACGATCATGGGGTGTGCGGGTGTGGTGGGGGCCATGGCCGGTTCGCTGATCGCCCGGTTCGGCATACGCGCCGTGCACCTGGTCTTCCACGTTGCCCTGGCCTTGGCGGTAGCCGCCGTCGGGCTGGACGGCGCGCCGCCATGGCTGGTGTTCACGGGCGCCGCTATGTTCGGCGCCGCCTACCTGATGCTGACCGGCGTCTATCTGGTGTGGGGCATTGCGGCGCTACCGGAGCGCCCGGCGACCGGGGTGACGGTGGGCTTCCTGGCGCTGGCAGTGGGCCAGACCCTGGGCGCGATGGCGTTCGGCTTCGTGATGGACCGTGTTTCGGCGAACGTTGCGGTGGCGTCGTTCGCGGCCCTGGCGCTCGTCGCCGGCCGGATGCGCCGCCGCGCCGGCTGAGCAAAAAAAGCGCCGGCCTGTGAGAGCCGGCGCCGGGCAGTGCTTGCGCACTCGTCCGATCAGTCTTCCTGGAACGCCTCGTCGCGCTTCTTGCGCAGCGAAGGCAGCAGCACGACGATCATCGCCGCCGCGGCCAGGCCCAGCATCACGCCCGAGATCGGGCGCTCGATGAACACCATCGGGTCGCTGCGCGAGAGGAGCAGGGCGCGGCGCAGATACTCTTCCATCATCGGGCCGATGATGAAGCCGAGCAGCATCGGCGCCGGCTCCAGTTCCAGCTTGGCGCACAGGTAGCCGAGCAGGCCGAACAGCGCCATCAGGTAGACGTCGAACGTGCTGTTGTTCAGGCTGAACACGCCGATCGCGCAGAACATCAGGATGGCCGGATACAGCATCTGGTACGGGACCATGATCATGCGCACCCAGATGCCGATCATCGGCAGGTTCAGCACGACCAGGAACAGGTTGCCGATCCACATCGAGACGATCAGGCCCCAGAACAGGCCAGGCTGCTCGGTCATCACGGCCGGACCGGGCTGGATGCCCTGGATGATCATCGCGCCGATCATCAGCGCCATCACCGGGTTCGATGGAATGCCAAGGGTCAGCATCGGGATGAACGAGGTCTGGGCGCCGGCGTTGTTGGCCGCTTCCGGCGCCGCCACGCCCTCGATCGCGCCCTTGCCGAACTGCGCCGAGTTCTTCGACACCTTCTTCTCCAGCGAGTAGGAGGCGAACGAGGCCAGCATGGCGCCGCCGCCCGGCAGGATGCCCAGCACCGAGCCGAGACCGGTCGCGCGCAGCACCGGGGCGATGATGCGCTTGAAGTCGTCCTTGTTCAGCATCAGGCCCTTGACCTTCTTCATCACCAGGTCGCGCGACTCGTCGTGCTCCAGGTTGCGCACGATCTCGCCGATGCCGAACATCCCCATTGCGACGATCACGAAGTTGATGCCGTCGGCCAGCTCGGGCAGGTCGAAGGTGTAGCGCGCCGAGCCCGAATTGACGTCGGTGCCGACCACGCCCAGCAGCAGGCCGAGGATGACCATGCCGATCGCCTTGAGCAGCGAGCCGCTGGCCAGCACGACCGAGGCGACCAGGCCGAGCACCATCAGCGAGAAATATTCGGCCGGGCCGAACTCGAGCGCGACGTCGGCCAGCGGCGGCGCGGCCAGGGCCAGCAGCACGGTCGCGACCGAGCCGGCGAAGAACGAGGCGATGGCCGCGGTGGCCAGCGCCTTGCCGGCCTGGCCGTTGCGGGCCATCTGGTAGCCATCCAGGGCCGTCACGACCGAGGACGATTCACCGGGCAGGTTGACCAGGATCGCGGTGGTGGAGCCGCCGTACTGGGCGCCGTAGTAGATACCGGCCAACATGATCAGGGCCGATTCCGGCGGCAGGCCGAAGGTGGCCGGCAGCAGCATGGCGATGGTGGCGATCGGGCCGAGGCCCGGCAGCACGCCGACCGCGGTGCCGACGAAGACGCCCACCAGGCAGTAGAACAGGTTCTGGAGGGTGAAGGCCGTTTCGAGGCCGAGTGCGAGATTGCTGAAGAGTTCCATATTGCTTTAATTCCCACCGAACCATGGGCCGAAGATAGGCATCGGCAAGCCGAGCAGCTTGACGAACAGGCCGACCGCGAACAGCGTCGCACCGACCGCCAGGGCGACGGCCTTGGCCAGGTTGAATTTCTGGCCGGCGTAGCTGCTGATCAGGATCAGCAAGAGGGTGGCCGGGACCAGGCCCGCGTCGCGCATCAGGAAGCCGAACAGCAGCACGGCAACCAGCACCAGCGCCAACTCCTTCCAGTACAGGCGGCCGATCGGCTCGCCCTGGCGGAAGAAGGAGCGCAGCAGCGAGGCGGCGCCGACCAGCGTCAGCAGTCCGCCGAGCACGGAGGGGAAGTAGGCCGGGCCCATTCGTCCGGCCGTGCCCATTTCATAATCCTGGCCGATGACGATGGCGCTCAGGCCGAAGAAGAGAAAGACGATGCCACTCCAAAAATCCTTTGGGTGGCGTATGAATGCTGGCACGTGATGGTCCCCTTTTTTTGTGATGCAAACGCGGTGTTACGGATGCGGTGGTTCGAAGTTTCAGCTACGGTACAACGGGTACGACAGATACAACGGGTACGACAGATACAACGACACGCACCGCCCCGGCGAGGCCAGGACGGTACGTGATCTCAACTACGCATGCTCAGTCGGCGAAGGCGCCGGCCTTCTTGATGATCGGACCCCACAGGTCGATCTGCTGCTTGAGGTGGGTGCGCAGGGCTTCCGGCGTGGCCTGGCTGGTCGGGACCGGCTCGGTGCCCAGGTCGTTGAAGCGCTTGATCACGTTCGGATCGCGCAGCGAGGCGCGCAGGGCGCCCGCCAGCGCGTCCACGACCGGCTTCGGCGTGCCCTTCGGCGCGTACAGGCCGTGCCAGACGCCGACTTCGAAGCCCGGCAGGGCGCTCGAGGCCAGGGTCGGCAGGTTCGGCAGCGACGGCACGACGGTCTTGGTCGTCACGCCATAGGCCTTGATCTTGCCGCTCTTGATCTGGCTGGTGGTGTTGGTGGTCTGGTCGCACATGAAGTCCACCTGGCCGCCCAGCAGGTCGTTCATCGCCGGGCCGGTGCCTTTGTAGGGCACGGTGGTCAGCTCGACGCCCATCGCGGTCTGCAGCAGCATGCCGCACAGGTGCGAGGCCGAACCCAGGCCAGCGTGGGCGTAGGTCACCTTGTCCTTGTTGGCCTTGACGTAGGTGATCAGCTCTTTCATGTCCTTGGCCGGGAAGTTGCCGCGGGCGACCACGGTCATCGGCACGTCGGTGATCAGGCCGATCGGCTCGAAGCTGTCGATCGCGTTGTACGGCAGCTTGCGGTACAGGGCCGGGGCGGTCGACTGGCCGATGTGATGCAGGAACACGGTGTAGCCGTCGGGCGCGGCCTTGGCCGCGCGCGCCGCGCCGATCGTGCCGCCGGCGCCGCCGACGTTCTCGATGATGATCTGCTGCTTGAGGGTGTTGCCCATCGATTGCGCGACCAGGCGCGCGACCGTATCGGTCGGGCCGCCGGCCGCGAACGGCACGATCATGGTGATGGTCTTGGTGGGGTAGTTCTGGGCTTGGGCCAGGCCGCTGCCGAAGGCAGCCAGGCACGCGACAGCGCACAGCATCTTGAGCTTCATGTTTGTCGTCCTCGTCTATCTCGTTCTTGGTATGGGGTCGGCGGCCCGCACCTTCGTGGTGCGTCGCTGCGCTCTAGCGTTGTCTTACGCAGCTAGGGTTGTACCAGTAAATATATTGATATGCAACTACGTGGAAATACGTATGTCGCATGGGTGGGACGAGGAGCGGAAAAAGCTGTACAGCCGAAGGCGAAAATTCGAAAATGACAACGCCGACGGCGGTGGCCGTCGGCGTCGGTGAAAGACAGCGAGCGTCGGTCAGACCGACGCTTGCACCGGCAGTTCGTGATCTCCCATCAGCAGCTTGTCCGGCGTCATCGGGGTAGTGCGCAGGCGCTTGCCGGTCGCATGGAAGATGGCGTTCGATACCGCCGCCGCCACGCCCACGATCCCGATCTCTCCCACGCCCTTGGCGCCGAGCTGCTTGGTGACGATGCGGTCGTCCTCTTCCACGAAAATCACGTCGATGTCGTGGATGTCGGCGTTCACCGCCACGTGGTATTCGGCATAGTTGTGGTTCATGAAGCGCCCGTACCTTTCATCGGTATGGGTTTCTTCATGCAGGGCCTGGCTGATGCCCCACACCACGGCGCCGCTGATCTGGCTCCTGGCCGTCTTGGCGCTGATGATGCGTCCGGCCGCGATCGCGCTCACCACGCGGGTCACGCGCACCATGCCCAGCTGCTCGTTGACGCGCACTTCGCAGAACACGGCCGAGTGCACCGCACGCGCGTACTTGCGCTGCTTGAGCATCTGCGGCGTCATGAAGAATTTCTCCTCCAGGCGGTCGAGGTTGGCGTCACGCAGCACGGCGGAGAGCTCGACCCGCCGCGCCTGATCCTTCTTCAGGAACACGGCGCCGTCGCCGAACTCCACCTCGCTCATGCGCGCCTTCGCCAGCGGCGAATCCTGCATCGCCGCCGCCATCTTGAGCAGCTGCTTCTTGAGCTTCTCGCAGGCGCCATGCACGCCCGAGCCCACCGTGGCCATGTGCGACGAGCCGCCCTCGATCGGCGCCATCGGCAGCGTCGAGTCACCCAGCTGGAAGGTCACCTGCTCGAGCGGCAAGCCGAGCTGTTCGGCGGCGACGATCGACATCGCGGTATAGGTCCCGGTGCCGATGTCGGTCGCCGCGCTGCTCACCACCAGGCGGCCGTCCACGTGCAGCACGGCGGAGACGCGCGCCACCATGACCAGCGAATCCCAGATCCCGGTGGCCATGCCCCAGCCCACCAGCTCGTCGCCGTCCACCATCGTGCGCGGCTCGAGCGGACGCTTGTCCCAGCCGAAGCGCTCGGCGCCCTGGCGGTAGCATTCGCGCAGCTCCTTGGTCGAGAAGGGCTTGTCCTCGATCGGGGCGACGTCGGTGTAGTTCTTCAGGCGCACGGCCAGCGGATCCATCTTGAGCTCGTACGCCAGCTCGTCCATCGCCACTTCGAGCGCATGCACGCCGTGAGCGGCGCCGGGCGCGCGCATGTCCAAAGGGGTGAAGCGGTCGTGCGCCACGACCTGGTAGCCGAGCTTGATGTCCGGGCAGGCGTACAACTGGCCGGACCAGTTGACGATCACCTCCACGTAGTCCTCGAGCCGCGAGGTTTCCTGGATCGCCTCGTGCCAGATTGCCTTGAGCGTGCCGTCACGGTCGGCGCCGAGGCGGATGCGGTGCCAGGTTTCGGGTCGGTGGCCGAAGCTGAACATCTGCTGGCGGGTGAGCATCACCCGCACCGAGCGTTTCAGCTGCAGCGCGCCCATCACGGCCAGCGGCAACTGGTATTGCGGGCGCAGGCCGGAACCGAAGGCGCCGCCCACGTAGGGATTGCGCACCGTGACCTTGTCCTTCGAGATGCCGAAACCGTGCGAGACGTACCAGCGGCTGTTCTGCGAGCTTTGCGTCTTGTCGTAGATGGTCAGGTGGCCATCCTCGCCGTACAGCACGGTGGAGGCGAACATCTCCATCGGATTGTGGTGCTCGACCCCGTTGTAGTACTGCGAGTCGATCTTGACCTCGGCGTCGGCGAAGGCCTTCTCGCCGTCGCCGATGGAGCTGGGCGGCGTGAAGCCGGCCTTCATCTTCTTCGGCTCGTAGGCTTCGTCGAGGCGCGCCAGGTGGTTGGTCTCGTGCTGCTCGACGTCGTAGTGCACCCGCACCAGCTGGGCCGCGTGGCGCGCGGCTTCGAAGGTGTCGGCGATCACCAGCGCGACCGGCTGGCCGCTGTAGAAGATCTGGTCCGAGAACAGGGGCCGGAACGGCGAACCGGCCGGCGCCGTCATGTCCTTCCAGGCGATGTCGAGGGAGCGCATCTTGGGGCGGTTCTCGTGGGTCATCACGGAGATCACGCCGTGCGCGGTGAGGGCGTCGACGGTGTCGATGCGGCTGATACGGCCCTTGGCCACGGTGCTGCTGACGACCACGCCGTAGCACAGGTCGGGGGCAAACACCTCGGCCGCGTACTGGGCCTGGCCGGTGACCTTGGCGCGGCCGTCGACGCGCGAGACGGCCATGCCGCTCTTGACGCGGCCGGTGCCGGCCGGCGCGCTCGGTGCGCGCAGTTCTGGAATCAGGTCGGTCATGCGTGGTCTCCCTCTGGATCTCGTTTGCTTCCGCTGGCGATCTCGGTGCCGCGGGCGGCGCTGCTCAAGGCCTGGACGATGGCGTTCTTCGCCAGGGCCAGCTTGAAGTCGTTCTGCCCGTAGCCGCGCGCGCCCTGCAGGATGGCGTCGGCCGCGGCGGCGAAGGCCTCCTCGCCGGCCGCCTTGCCCACCAGCTGCGCTTCGGCCGCTTCGACGCGCCACGGCTTGTGGGCGACGCCGCCCAGCGCGATGCGCGCGGCCCTGATCGCGCCGCCGTCCTCGAGGTCGAGGGCTGCCGCCACCGAAACGAGGGCGAATGCATAGGACAGGCGGTCGCGCACCTTGATGTAGGCGCTGTGGGCGATGAAGCGGTCGGCCTGTGGCACGGTGATGTGGGTGATCAGTTCGCCCGGCTGCAGCGTGTTGTCGATCTCGGGCCGGTCTTCCGGCAGGCGGTGGAAGTCGGCAAAGGGGATTTGCCGCTTGCCGCTGCTGGACTGGACGTGCACGGTCGCGTCGAGCGCGCGCAGGGCCACGCACATATCGGACGGGTGGGTCGCGATGCAGGCCTCGCTCGTGCCCAGGATCGCGTGCTGGCGGTTGACGCCATCCCTGGCCGGGCAACCGGTGCCCGGCTCGCGCTTGTTGCAGGCGGTGCCGAGGTCATAGAAATAGACGCAGCGGGTGCGCTGCATCAGGTTGCCGCCATTGCTGGCCATATTGCGCAGCTGGGGCGAGGCGCCGGCCAGGATGGCGCTCGACAGCAGCGGGAAATGTTCCCGGACGAGTGGGGCGTAGGCCGTATCGGCGTTGCGGGCGAGGGCGCCCAGCAATAGGCTGCCGTCCTCGCCGATTTCGACCTGATCGAGGTCGAGGCCATTGATGTCGACCAGCTGGGCAGGGCGCATCACGCCTTCCTTCATCAGGTCGAGCAGGTTGGTGCCGCCTGCGATCGGACGCGCTTCGCCGCCGCGCAATGCGGCCAGCACGCCATCGAGGTCCTTCGATTGGGTAAAGGTGAACGGGTTCATGCCAGCACCGCCCCGGTCGTGAAGGCCGGCTTGTCGCCGTTATCGCGGTCGATGGCACTGCGCCGCAAGTCCATGACCCGGACCACGGCGTCCGCGATCTGCGGATAGGCGCCGCAGCGGCAGATGTTGCCGCTCATGAGTTCGCGCACATCGTCGCGCGATGCGGCCTGGCCTTCGTTCATCAGGCCCACGGCCGAACACAGCTGTCCGGGAGTACAGTAGCCGCACTGGAAGGCGTCGCAGTCGATGAACGCCTGCTGGATCGGATGCAGGTCCTCGCCCTCGGCGAGGCCCTCGACCGTGGTGATCTCCTTGCCGTTCTGCATGACCGCCAGGGTCAGGCAGGAATTGATGCGCTTGCCATCGACCAGTACCGTGCATGCGCCGCATTGTCCGTGGTCGCAGCCCTTCTTGGTGCCGGTCATGCCTGCGCGCTCGCGCAACAGGTCAAGCAAGGTCACCCAGGACTCGACGTTGAATTCGCGGTCTTGCCCGTTGATACGCAGGCGAACCGGATACTGCTGGTGAAGTTCCATGGTCATTTCCCCTCTATGAGAAGCCATGACCTTACCCCTGCAGCATGGACGTCACGGTTAGGTGACGCACCTACTCCCGACGTTACTTGTAATTTTGCTCAGGGACCGCGGAATACCACCGTTTTGTTGCCGTCGACAAAGACACGGCGCTCGATGTGGAACTTGACCGCCGCCGCCAGCGCCAGGCACTCGTTGTCGCGGCCGACGCGGGTCAGCTGGTCGACCCGGTAGTTGTGGTCGACCCGGGTCAGCACCTGCTCGATGATCGGGCCCTCGTCGAGATCGGGCGTGGCATAGTGCGCGGTCGCGCCGATCAGCTTGACCCCGCGGTCGAAGGCTTGCTGGTAGGGCTTGGCGCCCTTGAAGCCGGGCAGGAAGGAGTGGTGGATATTGATGCACTTGCCAGCCAGGCGCCGCGCCAGCTCGTCCGACAGGATCTGCATGTAGCGCGCCAGGATCACCAGCTCGGAACCGGTCTCCTCGAAAATCTCGAACAGGCGCGCCTCTTGCTGGGCCTTGTTGTCCCTGGTGACCGGCAGGAACACGAAGCGGATGCCTTCGCGCTCGACCATCGGGCGCAGGTCGAGGTGGTTCGACACCACCGCCGTGATCTGCATGTTCAGCTCGCCATTACGGCGGCGATACAGCAGGTCGTCCAGGCAATGGTCGGTCTTCGAGACCATGATCACGGTGCGCACCGGATCGAGCGGGTCGAACATTTTCCACTGCATGTCGAGGCGGCCCGCTACCAGCTCGGCGAATTCGCTGCGGACGCGCTCGATCGGCGGCGAGTGTTCTTGCTGGCGAAACACGGCGCGCATGAAGAAGCGCGCGGTCGAATCGTCGTCGAACTGTTCCAGCGCGCAGATATAGCAGTCGCGCTCGGCGAGGAAGGTCGCCACGGCGGCGACGATGCCGGTGCCGGCCGGGCAGCTGGCGTTGAGGATGTATTCGATGCGGCCGGCGGGCGCCGGAACGATGCTGCTCATGAGTGATTCCTGTCGGTTAGGGGCTGGATGCAATGTGCTCGTCCGTCACGCGACACCGGCCAGGTGGGCCGGCGGCAGCTCTGGTTTCCGGCGCCGCCCGGTCGGCGGCGCTGGAAGGTGATGTTGCGATGTTGTCAGAATATATAGAATGAGGGATGCGGCCGGCGCCGTCAAGGGTGTGCATCGGACGTGCTACCATGCGCGCTTTTTCCAGAGCCGCCATGTCGTCCCCAGTGACCATTCGTCCGATGCTGCCCGCCGATCTCGATGCCATCCTGCGCGTGCAGGCGGCCTGCTATCCGCCGGCGATGCAGGAAGCGGCGGCGGTGGTGAAGGCGCGGCTGGATGCGGCAGCCGCCACCTGCCTGGCCGCGAGCGACGCCGACGGCGTATGCGGCTACCTGTTCGCCTATCCGTCGCGCCTGGGGAGAGTGACCGACCTGGGGGCGCCGTTCGGGATCGCCCGGATGCCGACACCCTGTACCTGCACGACCTGGCGGTCGACCCGCGCGCACTCGGACGGGGCCTGGCGCGCGCACTGGTGGAACATTTGCTGGACCTGGGCCGCGGCCTGGATTTGCCCCATGCCGCCCTGGTCTCGGTACAGGACAGCACGCGCTTCTGGAACGGCTTCGGCTTCGAGGCGCGGGCGACGAGCGATGCCGGCCTGTTCACCTATCCGCCGGGCGCGGTCTATATGGCGCGCCCGCTGGATTGATTCAGAGCCTATCCCGGTAGGCTCTTACTCGACGCGGCGCACCTTGGCCGAGGCGTTGGTGCCGTCGACGCGCATGAAGATGGTGCCGAACATATTGCGTTCGATGCTGACCTTGGCGTCGGTGCGCGGCGCCAGGACCGCGTCGCTGCCGTCGACGACCCGCCACACCTGGCCATTGGCCAGGCGGATGCGCGAATTCGGACCCCAGCCCTCGAAGCTGCCCACGATGGTGCTCTGCACCGACCTGGGCTGCGCCTCGCGCTGCTTCACGGCTTCCATGCCGAAGTTCTCCTCGGCGGTTGCCGCTGCCGCCGCCGGCGCGGCCTGCGCTGCCGCGGCCGGACCGGCCACGCCGACGGGGATCGCGTCATAGCAGGCAACGCGCGCCGCGACGTCGCTCACGGTGCGGCATTTCAGGAGGGCAGCGTCATTGGCGAGCGCGGAACCGGAGGCGAGGAGCAGTACGGCAAGAGGCAGGGCTTTCATCGGAATCCTAGGTAGTGGTGGAAGCTCGCCCCAGGCGAGGCCCAGGGCGGCTACGATTATAGGGGATGCCGATGATGGAGTGGAAATCGTGGGACCGCCGGCAAGAGTTCGCGGGACGTCCTATACTGCCGGGCGGCGCCAGGCACTGTCGGACCGTGGCGCCTCCAATACGAAGGAAGACCATGAAGCCACAAGTGACCATCATCGCCACCCTGTACGCCAGGGCAGGCCAGGAAGCCGCGCTCGCGGCGCGCATGCACCAGATGTCGGTTGAAAGCCGCAAGGAAGCCGGCTGCATCCTGTACGAGCTGCAGCGCTCGAACGACGACCCGCGCGAGTTCATCATGGTGGAGTACTGGCGCGATGCCGAGGCCGTGGCGCTGCACGACGCCAGCGCGCACATGGCGGCGCTGGTGGCCGACCTGCCGGCGCTGGTTGACCGTCCGGTCGCGGTGCGCAAGTACACTCCCGCCGGCTGAGGGCGGACGGCCTCAGGCGGCCCGGCCGAACAGCCCGATCTGCAGACCACGCGCCATGCCGCGCGCCGCATCGACCAGGGCGGCGGCGTCGGCGGGCGCGAACAGGCTGCCGGCCGTCTCCTCGAACAGGGCCAGCCAGCGCGCGAAATGCGCCGGCGTGAGCTGGGGCATGGCCTGGTGCTTGCCGACGACGTTGCCGCGAAACTCGCGCGCCTTCAGGATCGCGGTGCTCCAGAACGACACCATGCGCTGCTTGTGGTGATCCCACTCGCCGTCCGCGATCATGCCGGCGAACACGGGACCGAGCAGCGGATCGCGCCTGACCTGGTGGTAGAAGACGTCGACCAGCACGGCCAGGGCCGGGCGATCCAGGGGCAGGGGACGATATCGCGTGCGCTCAATGCCAATACCCCGGCTTGCCGTCGAGACGCGGACTGGCCAGCCAGGGCCCGTAGCGCAGCAGGTAGATGACGAAGGCCAGCGACCACAGGGCGGCCGACAGGGCCAGCGTGTGGCCACGTGCCGGGCCGTCGAACAGGTTGGCGGCCAGGCGCGCGGCGACGGCCAGCGGCAGCAGCGCGAACATCGCCACCTCGGGCCGCTCCGCCTGCAGGGTGCGGCCCGTATGTCCACGCGCCGTGCGGGTGATCATGGCCCGATCATGCCCGTCATGGCGCCGGCCGCCAGCAGGTGCAGGGCGGCGCTGCCCGAGACCACGCCGGCGCCGGCCAGGCCAAGGGCCAGCAGGCCGGCCACCAGCATCGCATACGACAGGTGGAACGACCACAGGAGCGGCGCGCGCAGCGTCGACAGCGGATCCCACAGGACCAGGCGCGCGCCGTTGAGCAGCGCCGCCAGGACGCCAATCGCCAGCAAGGCCCAGCCGGGCGCCCCGGACAGCCAGCACAGGCCCAGCGCGGCGATCGAGACGATGCTGGCCAGGTCGAGCCGCGGCAGGTTGCGCGCCCGGCTGCCCGGCGCGCCGTTGCGCGTGAACATGGGGCCGACGCGGCCGCCGACGATCGCCACCAGCAGCACCAGCAGCAGGATCGCGCCGTGCACGCTCGCCAGCGGCGAAACCGGCACCACGCCCTGCAGCGCCAGGTGGAACGCCAGGTTGCACACCCCCAGCAGGACGATCACGAGGCCGATCGGCAGGTTGCGGCGGTTGTCGGCGCGCAGCAGCAGGCGCAGGATCGCGCCCGCCAGCGCGAACAGGAAGGCCACGTCGACCACGGCATACAGCAGCGCCGGTGCGCCGAGGGCCGCGCAGCGTCCGCCGATCCACAGCAGCACCAGGGCCTGCAGGCTGCGGCCGCGCGGCGTTGGCAGGCCGGTCCAGTTCTGCACCGCCGTCAACAGAAAGCCGGCGACGACCGCGACCGCGAACCCGAACACCATCTCGTGCACATGCCACAGCAGGTTCACCGGCCCGTGGGGCAGCAGGCCCAGGTAGGCCAGCACCCAGGCCGGCGCCGCTGCTGCGGCGAAGGCGGCGGCCAGCAGGTAGAAGGGGCGAAAGCCCAGCCGCCAAAGCGGCGCCTGCGCCGAGGCGGGTGCTGGATGGCGGCCTGGAAGCGGATCGGTGGCGGGTTGGGCGCGCATGCGGATCTCCTGTTGAAGATGTATCCAATATACATCAAAAAATAGTTCGGGAAAGAGTCCTTAAGTAGCAGTCCCATTGGGTAACTGTCGGAAAATTTAACACTTCACGGCGACGACGTTACAGCGTCGTGAAATTGTTTTGTGAAATCAAAGAGTTGCTGCTGCGAATGTGGTGGGCCTGGTTTTTGCTCATTCAGCGTGAATACCCACAAGGAGTAAGACGATGGCACGCATCACCCCATTATTGTTCGCGGCGGCACTGCTGGCCCAGCCGGCTCAGGCCGCCGTCATCTATTCATGGCACGAGGCCAGTACCTCGGCAAACTCGCCGCCGGGCCTGAACATGGAACTCGTCTTTTCGGACGAGGCGGTCGCGCAGGGCAGCCTGGAGCTTGACTTCGTGAACCTGTGCGACCTGGGCGAACCGTGCCTGGACAAACAGGACAGCCTGCTGTCGCTGCGCTACTGGTATGAGGACCCGTGGGCGGAAGATGGCCGTGCGAATTCCATCGACTATGGCCACCTCAAGCTGCCAGAGCACTATTTCGATCAGATCCGGCTGAACGTGACTTTCCTGCCCGGTGGCCTGCTGAACGGATACATCTACGCCAACGACGGCAATTCGCACTTCGAAATCGAGAGCCTTGGCAGTCTGTTCACGGTCCTGGACGCACACAGCGACGAGCCGTTCGGCTGCGCCTACCAGTACGACCCCTGTTCGGGCTCGACCGGTTATCTGTCCAACGCGCCGATCGCGGGCGAAGTGCCGGAACCGTCGAGCCTGCTGCTGGCAGGACTGGGCCTGGCGGCCATCGGTTGCGCACGCCGGCGCCGGGCGCGCTGATCCAGCGATCCCGATTCAGGCCAATGGCGCCAGCAGCGCCGCGGTGTCGGGCGCGCCCATGCGCTGCGCCACGTCAAGGGCGCTGACACCGTCGGCATCGCGCCGTGACGGGTCGGCGCCGCGTTCGATCAAGAGGCGGGCGATCTCGACCCGGTTGAACATGGCGGCGAACATCAGCGCGGTCTTGCCGGCCGGTCCCGCATGGTCGGCGATGGCGCCGTGGTCCAGCAGCAGACTGGTCACCGCCAGGTCGCCCTTGAAGGCGGCGCCATGCAGCGGCGTCTGGGATGCGTCGTTCATCAGTTGCGGATCGGCGCCGTGCTCCAGCAGCACGCGCGCGGCCTCGTGGTGGCCGTGGTAGCAGGCCAGCATCAGGAGACTGTCGCCGCGCTCGTTGCGCAGATTGGGCGGCAAACCCTTGGCCAGCAGCGCGCCGAGCGGTTCCGCCTGGCCGGTGCGGGCGTACTGGAACACATTGCGCAACCATTCGAGGGTGGCTTCGTCGAGCGCCGCCGGAGCGGCCTGCGGGGTGGTTTCATTGGCTTGCATGCGTGTTTCCTCGTGTCGGTTCGATGGTCGATTAGATCACATCCGTCACCGCCACGCAGGCGCGCTTCAGGCCTGCTGACGGCTGGCCGTGTGCTCGGCCGCTTCCCACAGCCAGGCCGGCAGGGCCAGCGCCGGCAGCAGCATGCCGGTCACCAGCGCCGCATGCCAGCCATACTGGGCGTAGACCCAGCCGCCAAGGGCCGAGCCGAGCGCGCCGCCGGCGAAGAACAGGGCGAAGTACAGGCCGTTCAGGCGGCTGCGGATCTCGGCGCCGAGGGCGAACAGCGCACGCTGGCCCAGCACCAGGTTGGCGGCGACGGCGGCATCGAGCACGATGGCGGCCAGGGCCAGCAGGCCGAGCGCCAGCGGCTTGGACTCGGGCTCGAGCAACGGCAACATGAAGCTCAGCGCACCGACCGCCAGCGCGATCGCGGTGGCGCCCAGCGTATGGCCGGCATCGGCCAGGCGGCCTGCGATCGGCGAGGCCACCGCGCCGGCCATGCCCACCAGGGCGAACAGCGCGATCCCGTTCTGGCTCAGGCCGAAGTCCGGGCCGGCCAGGGCTTGCGGCACGACAGTCCAGAACAGGCTGAAGGCGCCGAACAGCCCGGCGTGGTACAGCGCGCGACGGCGCAGCACGACGGTATTGGCCAGCACCGGCCACAACGAAGCGATCAGCGCGCCATAGCGCTGGGCGGCGGCCGGCCTTCGCTGCGGCAGCTTGAAGTGCAGCACCACGGCCAGCAACAGCACCAGCGCGGCGGCGATCCCGAACACGGCCTGCCAGCCGCCGAAGCCGGCCAGCACGCTGGCCACCGGCCGCGCCACCATGATCCCCAGCAGCAGGCCGCTGACCACCTTGCCCACGGTCTGGCCGCGCGTCGCTTCCGGCGCCATGTGGGCCGCGAACGGCACCAGCACCTGGGCCACCACGGCGCCCAGGCCAATGGCCAGGGCGGCCAGCAGGAACTGCCAGGCCGCGCTCGCATCCGCGGCCAGCGCCAGCGCGCCGCCGGTGGCGACCAGGCCGCTCACGATCAGGCGCCGGTTCTCGACCAGGTCGCCCAGCGGGACGATGAACAGCAGGCCGAGGCAATAGCCGATCTGGGTGAGGGTGACGACCAGGCCGGTGGCGCTCGCGGGCAGGCCGAGGGCGGCGCCGATCGGGCCGACCAGCGGCTGGGCGTAATACAGGTTGGCGACGATGATGCCGGCCGCGGCGGCCAGCAGCATCGTCATGCCGCCGGATATCCTTGCTGGGGTGCTTGTTGTCATGGCGTGCTCCTTGGTGGGACAGGTGAACGGGGTTAGGTGAACGGTTCCATTCTAGGCAGGCTCGAGGCAAAGATAATTAAGGCATAATGCCCACATTCAATTCATTTAATGTGAACAATCATGGACAAGGTGAAGGCGATGCAGACCTTCGTGCGGATCGTCGAGGCGGGCAGCTTCACGAAGGCCGCCGAATCGCTCAACCTGCCGCGCGCCTCGCTGACGGCGACCATGCAGAACCTCGAGCGTCACCTGGGCGCCCAGCTCCTGCAGCGCACCACGCGCCGGCTGTCCCTCACGCAGGACGGTGAGCGCTACTATGAACAATGCGCCTCCATCCTGGCCGCGATCGAGGCGGCGGAAGCCGATTTCCTGGGCGTCGACGGCCGCCGCATGCAGGGCCGGTTGCGGATCGAGCTGCCCGGCGCCCTGGGCCGCGCCATCGTGCTGCCGCGACTCGCCGACTTCCGCCAGGCCTGGCCCGGCATCGACCTGAGCATCGGCATGGGCGACCGCCTGGTCGACCTGACCGGCGAGGGCATCGACTGCGCGCTGCGGGTAGGCGAGCTGCAGGATTCCAGTCTGGTAGCGCGCCCCATCGGCCTGATGCGCTTTACCATCGCGGCCACGCCCGGCTACCTGGCGCGGCGCGGTGTGCCGGCTTCGCCGGACGAGCTGGCGGGGCACGACGGCATCGTCCATTTCTCGGGCCGCACCGGGCGCGCCTTCGACTGGGAATTGCAGGAGGCGGATGGGGTGCGCAAGGTCGCCGTAAAAGGAAGTCTCTCCGTCAACGACGCCGACGCCAACCTGATTCTCGCGCTGCAGGGCCTGGGGCTGGCCCAGCTGGCGCGCTACCAGCTGCGCGGCCAGGAGGGCCGGCTGGTCGAGGTGTTGCCGGGCTTGCGCCCGACGCCGATGCCGGTGTCGTTGCTGTATCCGCAGGGGCGCATCGCCAACCCGCGCCTGCGCGCCTTCGCCGACTGGCTGGCGGCGGTGTTCGCGGCAGACCCGGACCTGCGCCTGGCGCACGATTGAGGGTCCGCAAGCGGCGGCGACGGACGCCACCGCACCACGGGGCGCCGAATGTCATGACAGGTGCCGCCAGACGAACTGAACCTGGCTATGGTGCGCCGCCTGAAAGCCACGCGCAAGCCGGGCGAACTGGCCGGGAACGCGGCGCCGCTCGTGCTGGCCGAGCGGCGCCGGCGCTTGCCCTGCTTGACACCAGGCAAGAAGAAGCGCTGAACCGGATCGCTCAGAAGTCGACGTTCATCGACACCCACAAGCGACGGCCATCCATATTGTTGACGTACACGCTGCCATAGGCCGGCGCCGCCGTCGGCGACGCCTGGTAAGGACGGTAGTCGACGAAGTCCTTGTCGAGCAGGTTGTAGATCGCGGCATTGATCGAGATGGTCGGGCTGAGCTGGTAGGCGGTGCCCAGGTGCAGCATGCCGTAGGCCTTGTAGTCGCCCAGCGTCGCCTTGGCGGCGCGGGTGGCGGCCGAGGTGCCCGGATCGCGATAGCGCTCGCTGCGGTATTCGGCGCGCAGCCACGTGTTCCACTGCGGCGAAATGTCCCAGGTCAGCCGCGCATTGAGCGCGTGCTCGGGCGTGTCGGTCAGCGGCTTGCCGGCGCTGGCGCCGCTTTTCTGCTCGCTCTCGGTATACGTGTAGTTGGCGCTCGCGGCCCAGCCGGCGGCGAGCGGGAAGCGGGTGGCCAGTTCCAGGCCGCGGGTCACCGCCTCGTCGACGTTGATCGACTGGCCGAAGGCGTCGACGTTCGGCCAGTTGCCGAAGCTGACGCAGCCCGGCCGGTTCGGCGCCAGGCGATAGGAACAGTTCAGCAGGCCGGTGCCGCTGGTGATCTTGTCCTCGAACTCGTTGTTGAACACGGTGACGTTGGCGGTCCAGCCGGCGCCGTTGTCGAAATAGGCGCCCAGTTCGGTGGTCACGCTGGTTTCGGGTTTCAGGCCCGGGCTGCCGACCAGCGGAATCGTGCCCTGGCCGCCGAAGCCGTTGATGCCGGGCGAGAGCTGCTCGACGCGCGGAGTTTTATAACCCTTGCTGATACCGCCCTTGAAAGTCCATTGCGGCGACGTCGTCCACACCAGGTAGGCGCGTGGGCTGGTCTGGCCGCCGAAGATGCTGTGGTCGTCGTAGCGCGCGCCGAGGGTCAGGGCCAGGCGCTCGTGGAAGCGCCATTCGTCTTCCAGGAACAGCGCTTTCTGAGTGAAAGCAAATGCTTCGGGCGCGACGCCGTCGATCATCTCGGCATCCCAGTGCTGGGCGCCGATGGTGGTCAGGTGGGTGCCCCATGGGATCAGCAGCTTGGTGTCGAACACCTTGCTTTCGACTTCCAGCACGCGCGCGCTGCCTGCCACCATGCCCGGGGTGCCGGGCGGGATGGTGCGGCCGATGGTCTCGGTCTTGTTGACCATATAGCTGCTGTCCCAGGTGCCGAACGGCAGGCGCGCCTTGTAGGCCAGGGTCGCCTGGTCGCGGTTGTATTTCTGTTCCGGGCCATAGCCGCCTTGTACGCTCTGGGTGCCGACCTGGCCGCGCGAATTGTCGTAGGTCTGGCGGGTACGGTCTGCGTCCAGGGTGAACTCGTGGTAACGGTTCGGCGTGAAGGCGAGGCGCGCGCCGAGGTTGTCGACCTTGGCCTTGACCGGGTTGGAACCCATGTTCAGGTTCACTTCGCCGTTCTGGTTGTCGTAGCTGAGGGTCGCTTCGTCGCGGCGCAGCGTGCTGCCGCGCAGCGCCAGGCCCAGCACGTCGCTGGCGACCGGGCCGTTCAGGTAGAACTTGGCGCCCTTGACGTCGCCGAACCGCGATTGTTCTTGCAGGGTGTAGTCGGCCGACACCGTGCCGCCCCATTGCTTGCCGACCTTGCGGGTGATGATGTTGATCACGCCGCCCATCGCGTCCGAACCGTACAGGGTCGACATCGGGCCACGGATGATCTCGATGCGCTCGATGGCGCCGACCGGCGGCATGAAGCTGGTCGAGGTGCCGCCGAAGCCGTTCGGGGTCACGTTGCCGGCCGCGTTCTGGCGCCGGCCGTCGATCAGGATCAGGGTGTAGTCGCTCGGCATGCCGCGCACGCTGATGTTCATGCCGCCGGTCTTGTCGCCGACCGCGGCGACGTCGATGCCTTCCACGCTTTCCAGGGCCTGGGCCAGGTTGCCGAAGCGTTCCTTTTCGAGCTGTTCGCGGGTCAGCACGGTGATCGAGGCCGGCGCTTCGCGGATGGTCTGCTCGAAGCCGGAGGCCGAGATGACGACGGTCGCCATGTCGGCCGGTGCGGCATCGGCGCCGACGTTGGCGTGGGCCGCGAAGGGCAGGGCGCCGATGGCGAGGCTGAGCAGGGAGCGGCGCAGCAGCGGCGCGTGGGGAATGGGTGTGGGCATCTCGGTTCCGTTATTGTCGTCAAGCACGTGTATCTACAGCTGGTCAATTATGTAAAGAGGTCAAGCCGGCAATATTTTAAACGCAAATGCGAATCGTTCCTATTTCTATTTATTAAAAAGTATCGAAGATGCGACGAAAGATCCCCGCTGCCGAGAAAGGGAATGGGGAGACGAAAAGGCCAGGGCGGGCGAACGTCGTTCATGCACCGTCGCCGCAACCGGCGATCCGCGCCTCATGGGGTCGTAATCGCGCTGCATTGTCAGCTATCATGCCGGGTGCGTCAGGGACGAGGCTGTCGGTCCCCGGGCGCAGCGCCCCATTGTCATTACAGCCCACACAGGAGCACCCATGAAGAACACCATGATCCTGGCCGCGACCTTCGCCGCCGCCGCCGCGATGCCCGCAGCCCACGCCAGCGCCGACCTGGCGAAGGCCAAGGCCTGCATGGCCTGCCACACCGTCGCTTCCAAGCTGGTCGGCCCGTCCTACAAGGACGTCGCCGCGAAGTACGCGAAGGACGCCGGCGCCGAGACGCGCCTGGCGTTGAAGATCCAGAAGGGCAGCAGCGGCACCTGGGGGCCGATCCCGATGCCTGCCAATCCGCAGGTCAGCGACGCGGAAGCGCAGACGCTGGCCAAGTGGATCCTGGCACAGAAGTGACCGATCCGCGCCACTGGCGCGGTCCTTGCATACGGGCGGGGCACCTGAACGACAGGACCCGCCCATGTTCCTCCCGAACGACGTCATCGAGTATCTGGACGCTCCCGGCCGTCCGCTCCGCATCCTGTGGATCGACGCGGCCGGCGTCCCTGCGCGCCCTGTATGCCGCCGTACGGGAGCGGCGCGCGCGGCTGCTGCGGCCCGATCCCTGGCGCGCCGGCAGCCCCGCGGCGACGCCGACGCCGGCAGCCATAGCCGCAACAACAAGGCCGCCTACGTCAACCTGGCGGTCCAGCCGCTGCCCGGCTGGACGGTCGACATCGCCGGACGCTAGGAGTGCTTCAGCGACTTCGGCAACGCCAAGGTCGGCAAGCTGACCAGCCGCTACGACTTCTCGCCGGCGCTGGCGCTGCGCGCTACCTACAGCAACGGCTTTCGCGCGCCGACGCTGGCCGAATCGTATTATTCGGCCACCACCGTGTCGCCGCGCAGCGCCTTCGTGCAGCTGGCGCCGAATTCGCCGGGCGCGCGGCTGGTTGGCATCAACGGCCTCAAGCCCGAAGCCTCGACCAATATCAGCGCCGGCCTGGTGCTCAACCCGCGGGCCGGCCTGGCGATCACGCTCGACGCCTACCAGATCACGATCCGCGACCGCATCGTCGGCAGCGGCGCGCTGTACGACTCCGGCGGCGCGGTCAATGCCCCGGCGGTGACGGCGGCAATCCTCGCCAACGGCGACGTGCTCGACCCGACCGTGGTCCAGACGGGGATCGACATCTTCTCCAACGCAGGCAATACGCGCAGCCGCGGCATGGAGGCGGTGGCCACCATGAGCAGCAACTACGGCAGCTACGGGCGGGTCGACTGGTCGGCGGCGGTCAACTACAACCATGTAGAGGTCATCAAGATCAACCAGGCGCCGCCCTAGCTGCGACCGCAGACCCGGCTCGACGAGACCGCGATCTCGCACCTGGAGACCGCTTCGCCGCGCATGCGGGTCAACCTGGGCGCGCTGTGGAAGGTAGGCGCCTGGACCGTCAACCTGCGCGAGAACTACTTTGGCAAATCGTCGGAGCAGTTCTCGTCGGACGGTGCGGTCTACCATGAAAACAGGATCAAGCCCAAGCTGCTGACCGACCTTGAGGTGAGCTTCCAGTTCAGCAAGGCCTGGACGCTGTCGCTGGGGGCCAATAACCTGTTCAACGAGTACCCGGATATGGTCGATCCCATGGTGGTGGCCGAGCAGCGCGCCAACCTGGACAACGGCGCGGTAACGATCCATCCGGCGTTCTCGCCTTTCGGCATCAACGGCGGCTATTACTATGCGCGCGCCAGCCTGAAGTTCTGAGCGCGCGGCGCCCGGCGCCCGGCGGGCGGCGGGCGCCGGGCGGCATATGGGCCGCCGCCTGCCGGACTTTCGGGGCATGTTCGAAAATTTCGATGAAAGGGCGCTAAATTACCCGTTTTTCAAGTCCTCGTGGCGCGAGCATAATGACTCCATCGCATCGAACACAAGACCGATCGACCGGCGGATTCCCCGCCCTGGCGATCGAGCGCTTCGATGATCACAACCACGAAAGGATGACACCATGTTGAACGTACGTAAAAGCAATGAACGCGGCGGCGCCAGCTTTGGCTGGCTGGACTCGAAGCATACCTTCTCCTTCGGCCACTACCACGATCCGAAGCACATGGGATTCGGTCCCCTGCGTGTGATCAACGAGGACAAGGTGCAACCGGGCCGCGGTTTCGATTCGTACGGCTACCGCGACATGGAGATCATCTCCTATGTGCTCGACGGCGCGCTGGAGCACAAGGACAGCATGGGCAACGGTTCGGTGCTGCGCTACGGCGACGTGCAGATCATGAGCGCGGGGTCGGGCGTGGTGCACAGCGAGTACAACCATTCGAAAACCGAGGGCGTGCACTTCCTGCAGATCTGGATCATGCCGAACGTGGGCGGCGCCGAGCCGCGCTACGAAGAGAAGCACTTCGACACCGCTGACAAGACCGGCAAGCTGCGCCTGATCGGATCGCCCGACGGCCGCGAAGGCTCGGTCTCGATCCGCCAGGATGCCGCCCTGTATGCGACCATCCTCGACGGCGAGGATGAGGTGAAGCATGTGCTGGCGGCCGGTCGCCAGGCCTATGTCCACGTGGTGCGCGGCAAGGTGACGGTCAATGGCATCGCCCTGGATGGCGGCGACGCACTGAAGGTCACCGGCGAAGAAGCCGTGACCCTGGCCCGGGCCGCCGGCGCCGAGGTGTTATTGTTCGACCTGCCACAGTAAGCAACCACGAGCAGTCATGCAGAACGCCGTCCCGCCAGCGGGGCGGCGCCTCAATCACCACGACAACAGGAGACGACCATGCAAGTGACGACCACGCGCGGCAACGACAAACTGCAATACAAGATCCGGATCGGCAAGCACTGCTTGACGACCGATGCTCCCGAAGCGTTCGGCGGCGACGACAGCGGCCCCGAACCGCACGATCTGCTGGCCGCTTCCCTGGCCGCCTGCACCGCGCTGACCGTGACGATGTATGCCAGGCGCAAAGGCATGCAACTCGACGACGTGCGGGTGGCCATCGACCACGGCCAGCAGGATGGCGCCTACGAACTGCGCCGGCACATCGAATTCGTCGGCCAATTGAGCGAGGAGGAACGCGCCCGCCTGCTCGACATCGCCAACAAGTGCCCGGTCCACAAGACCCTCTCCGGCACGATTCACATCCATACCGAGGCGGCTCACGCCGCGAATTAAGCCTCTGCGGGCCCCGCGCAAGGGTCGGGCAGCATGCGGGCGAATGCCGCGCCCGTCCGCATGCGCGCGATCCACCACTTGAGCGCGGCGCCATCCTCGCCACTGCGCCAGGCGAGATAGAAAGTCTCGTCGGCTTTCGGTTCCACCACCTGCTTCTCGACCAGCAAACCCTGGTCGATGGCCGGTCGCGCCCATGCCTCCGGCAGGAAGCCGAAGCCGAGGCCCTGGACCTGGAACTCGTATTTGGTGCGCATGTCGGGCACCGCCAGCGTCTCTTGCCCGAACAGCAGGCCGACGGTGCGCGCGCCGAGCACCCGCGCCGAGTCCGAGACCGAGATCGCCCGGTAGGGCAGCAGGTCGGTCTTGTCGAGGGGATGTTCCAGCCGTGCCAGCGGATGGTGCGGGGCGACCGTAAACACGAAGGCGCTGGTGCCGAGCGGCTCGGCGGTATAGCCGCCGCCCGATGGACCCTCGCCGGCAGCGCCCACCAGCAGGTCGACGCGGCGGTCGAGCAGGGCGTCCCAGGTGCCCGACAGCGACTCGCGCACGATGCGCAGCCGGGTCTGGTCGGCCACGCCATAGAAGGCTTCGATGTCGGGCTGCAGGGCGCCGCTCGACAACACCGAGTCCATGCCCAGGGCGATCTCGGTCTCCCAGCCCGAGGCCACGCGCCGCACCCGCGATTCGAGATCGCCTGCGGCGCGCAGCAGGTAGCGGCCCTCCTTGAGCAGTTCCTGGCCGGCGGCGGTGAGGGTCACCTTGGGACCGAAGCGGTCGAACAGGCGCACGCCCAGGTCGTCCTCGAGCTTGGAGACCGTGTAGGAAATGGTCGATGGCACACGAAACAGTTCTTTCGCGGCCCCGGCGAAGGAGCCGCGGCGGGCGATGGTTTCGATGATCTGGAGAGCGTCGAGGCTGAGCTTGAGCAATTGTATGTCCCATGGTGCGTGATGGCGCCATGGTAGCGCCAAGGCCCGGAACAAACCAAGTCCCCGGCCTTTGAAAATAGCAATCTGATTCTATCGCCGCGGCGATGGTCTAACGATACTGGAACGGAAGGGGCGCCGCGTTGGCGCGTCCCGCAGGAGGAGCTGAACATGTATCTGATTTCACTGGGCGCCGGCATCCTGGCCGGCCTGTTGTACGGCCTGATCAACGTGCGCTCGCCGGCGCCGCCCGCCATCGCCCTGGTCGGCCTGCTGGGCATGCTGATCGGCGAACAGATCGTCCCGGTGGCCAAGCGCCTGATCGAGGGCGCGCCGGTCACCGCCAGCTGGTTCGCCAGCGAATGCAAGCCCAAGATCACCGGCGTTGCCGCCAAGACGCCCGAGCCTGGCGCCAAGGACGGCCCGCGCCAGGGCTGATCGTCAATTTTCATCACCAAAAGGAGAACATCATGAGCAATCCAAAACTCGAAGTCCTGACCCCGCAGAATTCGCAGCTGATCGTCATCGACCACCAGCCGCAGATGGCCTTCGGCGTGCAGTCGATCGACCGCCAGACCCTGAAGAACAACGTCGTCGGCCTGGCCAAGGCAGCCAAGGTGTTCAACATCCCGACCACGATCACCACGGTCGAGACCGAATCGTTCTCGGGCAATACCTACCCCGAGCTGCTGGACGTGTTCTCGGGCCACCAGATCCTGGAGCGCACCTCGATGAACTCGTGGGACGACCAGAAGGTGCGCGATGCCCTTGCCCGCAACGGGCGCAAGAAGGTCATCGTGGCTGGCCTGTGGACCGAAGTGTGCAACACCACCTTCGCCCTGTGCGCGATGCTGGAAGGCGACTACGAAATCTATATGGTGTCAGACGCGTCGGGTGGCACCAGCAAGGAAGCGCACGACATGGCCATGCTGCGCATGGTGCAGGCCGGCGTGGTGCCGGTGACCTGGCAGCAGGTGCTGCTGGAGTGGCAGCGCGACTGGGCCCACCGCGACACCTATAACGACGTGATGAAGATCGTCACCGAGCACTCGGGCGCCTATGGCATGGGCGTGGACTACGCCTACACCATGGTGCACAAGGCGCCGGCGCGCGCCCAGGGCACGCACGAGGTGCTGGCGCCGGTTCCTGCCCGCTGATCGGTCCACCCGGATCCACAGAAGTTCCCGCCGCCGCACGCCCTCCAAAGCGCGCGGCGGTTGCCGCAAACCCGCCGGACGAGCCGCGCCCGGCGACATTTGGAGTACAAGCATGAACCAAGCACAGTCCACCCCGCCGCTCATCCTGATCAACGGTTGCTTCGCTACGGTCGACCGCGAACAGCCCCAGGCCAGCGCCGTCGCCATCCAGGACGGACGTTTCCTGGCCGTGGGCGACACCGATTACGTGATGCGGCACCGCCGCGACGGCAGCCAGGTGATCGACCTGAACGGCCGCACCGTGGTGCCGGGCCTGAACGACTCGCACCTGCACCTGATCCGCGGAGGCCTCAACTACAACCTCGAGCTGCGCTGGGAAGGCGTGCCCTCGCTGGCCGACGCCCTGCGCATGCTGAAGGAACAGGCCGATCGCACGCCGAATCCGCAGTGGGTGAGGGTGGTGGGCGGCTGGAACGAATTCCAGTTCGCCGAGCGCCGCATGCCGACCCTGGACGAGATCAACGCCGCCGCGCCGGATACGCCGGTGTTCATCCTGCACCTGTACGACCGCGCCCTGCTCAACCGCGCGGCCCTGCGCGCGGTCGGCTACACCAGGGACACGCCGAATCCGCCGGGCGGCGAGATCGTGCGCGACGGCGCCGGCAACCCGACCGGCATGCTGATTGCGCGTCCGAACGCGATGATCCTGTACGCGACCCTGGCCAAGGGCCCCAAGTTGCCCTACGACCTGCAGGTGAACTCGACCCGACAGTTCATGCGCGAACTGAACCGCCTTGGCTTGACCAGCGCGATCGACGCCGGCGGCGGCTTCCAGAACTACCCGGAAGATTACGCCGTCATCGAGGAACTCGACAAGGCCGAGCAGCTCACCATCCGCATCGCCTACAACCTGTTTACCCAGAACAAGGGCAAGGAGCTGGAAGACTTCCAGCGCTGGACCGGCATGGTGACGCCGGGGCAGGGCAGCGACTACTACCGCGCCAACGGCGCCGGCGAGATGCTGGTGTTCTCGGCGGCCGACTTCGAGGACTTCCTGGAGCCGCGCCCCGACCTCGATCCCGGCATGGAAGACGAGCTGGAACGCGTGGTGCGCCACCTGGTGGCCCAGCGCTGGCCGTTCCGCCTGCACGCGACCTATGACGAATCCATCTCGCGCATGCTCGACGTGTTCGAGAAGGTCAACCGCGACATCCCGTTCGACGGCCTGCACTGGATGTTCGACCACTGCGAGACCATCACGCAGCGCAATATCGACCGCGTCGCCGCGCTCGGCGGCGGCATCGCGATCCAGCACCGGATGGCCTTCCAGGGCGAGTATTTCGTCGACCGCTACGGCGCTGACGCTGCGAAGACGACCCCGCCGGTGAAACGGATGCTGGAAACCGGCGTGCCGGTCGGCGCCGGCACCGACGCCACCCGCGTGGCCAGCTACAATCCGTGGACCTCGCTGTACTGGCTGGTGACGGGCCGCACCGTGGGTGGCCTGCCGCTGTACGGCAGCGCCGGCCACCTGCCGCGCCAGGTCGCGCTGGAACTGTGGACTGCTGGCAGCGCCTGGTTCTCCAACGAGCAGGCGCGCAAAGGCCGCATCCGCGAAGGCATGCTGGCCGATCTTGCCGTGCTGTCGCAGGACTTCTTCAGCATCGACGCCGAAGAAATCAAGGCGATCGAATCGGTGCTGACCGTGGTCGGCGGCCGCATCGTCTACGGCGCCGCCGAATTCACCAGCCTGGGGCCGCCCCCGATCCCCGTGTTGCCCGAGTGGTCGCCGGTCAGCAAGGTGCCGGGCCACTGGAGGAAGGTCGCGCCGCAGGTGCAACGGAAGGCCTTGCCGCACCAGTGCAGCGGCCCATGCGGCGTGCATGCCCACAGCCACGATACCGCGCGCCGTTCGAACATGCCGGTGTCGGATTTCAGCAGCTTCTGGGGCGCGCTGGGTTGCAGCTGCTTCGCTTTCTGACGATGGGCGCTGTTCCTACTCCATCGCGCCTGCAGGGTTTCAATATGGGCTTCCTCGGCGGCTATGTCGACACCCTGGGCTTCATCGGCCTGTTCGGCCTGTTCACGGCCCACGTCACCGGAAACTTCGTGCTGCTCGGCGCTTCGCTGGCCGATCCGGCGAACATTCCGTCGCTGCTGAAGATCCTGGCCTTCCCGGCCTTCATCCTCGGCATCGCCGCGGCGCGCCTGCTGGTGGCGTCGTGCGAGCGGCACGGCAGGGATGCGCACCGGCCTTCTTACCTGCTGCAGCTGGTCCTGCTGATCGGCTTCATGGCCTGCGGGATGCTGTCCGAGCCGGTGGCGCGCGACATGTCGGCACTGGCCATGGCGGCCGGCCTGCTCGGCACCGCGGCCATGGGCGCCCACAGCGCGGCCAGCAAGCTGCTGCTGGCCCATCTGGCGCCGACCTCGATGATGACCGGGAACGTGACCCAGCTGGTGATCGATACCGTCGACCAGTTGCGCGGCGCCGGCGACGCGGCCACCACGGCGCGTTGCAGCAAGTTCTTCTGGCCGCTGTTCGGCTTCGCGATCGGCTGCGCGGCGGGCGCCTTCCTGTTCCTGGCGGCCGGCTTCGTGGCGCTGGTCGTGCCGGTGGCGCTCCTGTGCCTGCACCTCGTCAAGCCCAGTCTGGACCAGGCATAGGAAGGCAATATGACCAAGACCCGCCTGGAGGCGTTCAGCGACGGGGTGATCGCGATCATCCTGACCATCATGGTGCTGGAGCTGACCCCTCCATACGGCACCGCGCCCAGCGACGTGCTGGCCGTGGTGCCGGGTTGGCTGCGCTATGCGCTCAGTTTTGTCTACGTCGGCATCTACTGGGTCAACCACCACGCGCTGTTCGAGCGCGTGGAACGGATCGACTGGGCCACGCTGTGGGCCAACCTGCACCTGCTGTTCTGGATGTCGCTGATGCCGTTCGTGACCGCCTGGGTGTCCGAGCATCCGATGGCGCCGGCGCCCGTGGCCCTGTATGGCGTGGTGCTGTTCCTGTGCTCGGTGTCCTTCATGCTGCTGTCCTGGCGCCTGGGGGCGTTGGCCGGGCTCGACCATGCTCATACATGGCAGAACGCCAAGAACCGGCTGTCGCTGGCCATGTATGCGCTCGCGGTCGCGGTGGCGCTATGGCAGCCGCCGCTCGCGGTGCTGATCCATGTGCTGCTGGCGGCGCTGTGGCTGGTGCCGAACCGGATCCAGCGTCATCCGGGCTCGCGCGACCCGGGCTGACTGGACGCCATGTGCCGGCGCTGGCATCATGCGCCAAGAACAAGAAGAGGAGTACCGTGAACAGTCAACAGCGCACCATCGATGTCCTGATCGCCGACGACCATCCCCTGATGCGCGAGGGGATCGCGGCCGTGATCGGCAGCCAGCCCGATATGCGGGTGGTCGGCGAGGCCGCCGACGGCCTGGAGGCGGTCGAGCTGTTTCGCCAGTTGCGGCCCCGCGTCACCCTGATCGACCTGCAGATGCCGCACCTGAACGGCATGGAAGCGATCGCCGCGATCCGCGCCGAGTTCCCCCACGCCTGCCTGGCCATCCTGACCACCTTCCGCGGCGACGCCCGCGCCATGCAGGCGATCAAGAGCGGCGCCCAGGGCTACCTGCTCAAGAGCTCCCTGCGCAAGGAACTGACCGACGCCATCCGCGTGCTGGCCGCCGGTCACCGCTACATCCCGTCCGAGATCGCCGGCGAGCTGGCGCGCCACCTGGGCCAGGAAAGCCTGACGGTGCGCGAGCTGCAGGTGCTGGAGCTGATCGCGCGCGGCAACGGCAACAAGCAGATCGGCGCCGCCCTGAGCCTGTCCGAAGACACGGTCAAGGGCCACCTGCGCAGCATCATGGACAAGCTGGGCGCCAATAACCGCACCCATGCCGTTACGATCGGCATCGAGCGCGGTTTCCTGGAGATCTAGACCCCCCCCACTTTCGTGGGGGTGAGGCCGCCCCTATCTTGTCTGTGCAACATCTTGACCGCACTGCAACATGCTAACCAGTTCGTTCGCGTCACGCCAACCTGGAGAGCACCATGCAGACCGCGCCTTCGTTTCCGGCCACTACCTCCCGCCACGGCGGCCTGCCGCGCTGGCAGGTCAGGCGGATCACCGACTACATCGACGCCAACCTGGGCGCCACCCTGCGTACGGCCAGCCTGGCGGCGACGCTGGGCCTGAGCGTCAGCCATTTCACGCGCGCCTTCAAGCACAGCGTCGGCGTGCCGCCGCGCATGTACGTGATCCGGCGCCGGCTGGCGGCCGCCTGCGAGGCGATGGTCAGTTCGGACACGCCGCTCACGACCATCGCCCACGCCCACGGCTTCTGCGACCAGTCGCATTTCACCCGTACCTTCCACGAGGTGATCGGCCAGTCGCCCCACGTCTGGCGCTGCCTGAACCGGCCAAGCCTGGCCGCCGATCCGTACGAAAGCGAACAGAAGCACACTATCGAACTGGATATGGTGGAGACTGCCTAAACAGTGGGAGTGTCCCGTGTTCGACTTCATCACCGAATTCATGCAGAGCGGCGGCTACCTGGCCGTGTTCGCCCTGATGGCGCTGGAAAATATCTTCCCGCCAATCCCTTCCGAGCTGATCATGCCGTTCGCCGGCTTCGTCGCGGCCCGCGGCGACCTGAACGTGGTTGGCGTGTTGATTGCCGGCACTGCCGGCTCGGTGGCCGGCGCCTTGCCCTGGTATTACGCCGGCAAGGTCTACGGCAAGGAGCGCCTGGAAAAATTCGCCGACAAGCATGCGCGCTGGATGACCGTGACCCACGGCGACATCGAACATGCGATGGAGTCATTCGAGAAACATGGACGCAAGGTCGTGCTGTTCGGCCGCCTGATCCCGGCCATCCGCACCCTGATCTCGGTCCCGGCCGGCCTGGCGGGCATGCCGATGGGGCAGTTCCTGCTGTACTCGACCGTAGGCTCGCTGGTCTGGACCGGCATCCTGACCGGCGCCGGCTATATGCTCGAAAGCCAGTACGAAAGGGTGGCGCAATATGTCGATCCGGTGTCGAAGGCGATCCTGATCGGCCTGCTTGGCTGGTATCTGTACCGGGTGGCGACTTTCAAGAAGCGCGCCAAGGCTTAGAGCGCCTAACAAAACCCTATAGTTGCTTAGCAGGCAACAGCCGAGTACACGAGTAGTGTCGCCCATCCGCTATCGGCCACGAGCGGACGGTCAAAATAAAAGGCGACAATGACACCTGAGCGTGAAAGCGAGTACAACGAGCTACTTGGCTACGTAGAATTTTTGTGACCGCTGTATTGCAGATTGATCCTGCTTCTGCTGTCCATCCTGCGAACGTGATCAAGGGAATTGTGCAGCAATTCGGTAAGTCAAAAGCGCTTGCTGGGCGACGCCAAGCCGCGAACGACACTGTCGAAAAAACAAGAACTTGGAATTCTGGAGCAAGGGCTGTTGTCGACGAAGCGTCTAGGGCGGTCGGTGTAGTCACTTTGTCAGAGATAACCCGCAGATACCCCAAAGCTACAAACGCATTGTGAAGTGCGGTTTTATTAAAAAATGAAACCGAATACCACGTCGTCAATGCCATTTTGGTGGACCACGCAAATGCGATCTCGGACGAGGAACGGGCGTGTCTGCAAATGCTAATTGAAGCATTCGAGCAAAAAGCGTAGTCCACGTCCCCGTTTGGATACGCAGCCATTCGACAGTCGCAACGTCCGCAACGTGTCGAATCCGGCCCTGGTGAAAGTGCGCGATTTTTCGGCCGCGGCGATCTGCTATGCTGAGCTCTATGGTCGAGATCGGCCAGGAGCGGATAGACGTGATCGAATCTGGTGAGGAGCAGTGGTGCGAAACAAGGTGACGCCGACGATCTTTGCAATTGGCATGATTGCAGGTAGTTTGCCGTGCACGCTTGCCATTTTGACGTTCGTCAATCTAATGGCGGCGCGCCAAGCTGGACAACCAGCTAGCGGTGATGCTCTTGGACTAATGATGATGTCGTTGATTGCCTATGGGATTGCCGTACTCAGTTGTGCTGCTGGGCTGACCTACTTTGCCCATGCAGCACTGAAGGCTTCATTCGCTCTCCGAGCGTGGCACTGGTTTGGTATCGTTTTTTCGCTTGTCCACGTCCTCATCCCGCTCGTGTACTTTTATACATGAGGAGCACTTGCTGACGCCTGCTTCGGGTCAAATTACGTCCTTTATGACAGTCTGCGATTTTTCAGCCAAGGCGAACTGCTATGCTGAGCTAAAGGGCCGAGTTCGGCCAGAAGCGGACGTTACTAGCGACGATTTTGGAAAGCGATCAACGATAAAAATTGAATCGCCACGACTATCGTAGAGATTCCTGAGCCATAATATTGGCCACAAGGGGAAGATATGAGCGGTAAGCGATACACAGAGAAGTGCAAGATTGCAGCGGTCATGCAGGTTGCGCAGTGCAGTCACCCAGCGCGCGAAGTAGTGGCGCCGCTCGGGATAAGCAATAGGACCGTCGAACCCAGCCTGCAGCAACTTGAATCATTAGCAATAAATTAATAGATAACGGCCATGTCCTTGATACGCTACGCGTCCGCCGCTGTCCTGTTCTCTGTTTCCGTGTATCGACTGATTACCGGGGATAGCTCTACTCTTACAACCGGAATATTTTTGGTATCCGCTGCGACGTTGTTTTTCGCTGAGCTGACACGACGAAAAAAACTGAAGCAAAAAGGGCAGGATTGAGACCAAATCATGCTAACCAAGTGAGATCGCGCCGTCAGCGCAGCTATTCTGCTGATCCACAGCACCAGTCAGCCGGCAGCAGACATCTACGCCGCGAATAGCTCGGCAGCTAACTGTGCGAGTCCGCTTCAGGTCGCGGAAGTACGTTGACCCAGGTAGGGTATTAACATGGCTTCCGTGTTCGTAGACCAACTAATTGTTTAGTTTCGTGTGATCATGTTCCCCGTCGCAGCATGGCCTTGTTCCGTGCAAAGGCCGTGCTCGATGAGATAATTGCTGGCTTCCCGCATCGTTCATCAGCCCCTCGCAGAACATCACCATATCGAGCATGAGTTCACGCATTCACCCGCAAGCCCGCACCACGCCAAAAATCCGTCAGGAGATCAAGGATTCCGGCCTGTCCGACCGTCAAGCGGCCAAGGTGTTCAATATCACTCGGGCCACCGCTGCCAAATGGCTCAAGCGGGACGACGTGCAAGACCGCTCGCATCGTGCTCACACCCTGCATACGACCCTGAGCGCAGCCCAGGAACTGGTCGTGCTGTCCCTGCGCCAGACGCTTTACTTACCGCTCGACGACCTGCTCTACATCACCCGGCAATACATCAATCCCGAGGTCTCTCGTTCAGGCATTGCGCGACTGCTCAAACGCGAAGGCATGGCACGACTGGAGGACGTGATCCCTCAAGCTGAAGGCGAAACGATCAAGGCCAAGAAGACCTTCAAGGACTATGAGCCAGGCTTCCTGCACGTCGATATCAAGTACCTGCCACAGATGCCTGACGAAACCTCACGCCGCTACCTGTTTGTTGCCATTGACCGCGCGACGCGCTGGGTTTTTCTGCATATTTACAACGATATGACTGAACGTAGTAGCGTCGATTTCCTGCGCCGTTTGAAGCTCGCATCGCCGATCAAGATCACCAAGATACTGACCGACAACGGCTCGCAATTTACCGACCGCTTCGCCACCAAAGACAAGAAGCCCAGCGGCAATCACGCCTTCGACAAGGCATGTGGCAGCATGGAAGTCGAGCATCGCCTGGCGCCTCCGCGCCACCCGCAAACTAACGGCATGGTGGAACGCTTCAATGGCAGGATCAGTGAGCTGATCGCGCAGACCCGCTTCGATAGCAGGGCCGATCTGGAGACCACATTGCACAATTACCTCAAGCTTTACAACCACCATATCCCGCAGCGAGCTATCGGCTCAACGACACCGATTCAGGCGCTCAAGGATTGGCAGAAACGCAAACCTGATCTATTCGTCAAACGCGTCTACGATCAGACGGGACTCGACAACTAATGCCATGGCCCGAGCACTTCTTCCCGAAGACCTGTGGACCCTTATCGCAGCTCGTCTTCCAACCCGTCATCCGTCACCTACAGGCGGCCGCCGGCGCATCGATGATCGCGCGGCTTTGACTGAAATCCTGTTTGATCTCAAGACTGGAATACCGTGGGAGTACCTGCCGCGCGAACTCGGCTGCGGCAGTGGCATGAGTTGCTGGCGTCGCCTTCACGAATGGATGCTAGCGGGCGTTTGGCAGCGCATCCACGAGGCGATTCTTCGGCGGCTCCGCGAGCGCGACCAGATCATGTGGGATCGAGCTTGCGTTGACGCTGCAAGCATACCGGCACCGGCTTGAGGCGAGCAGACGGGCCGAAATCCAACTGATCGCGGCAAATTCGGCTGCAAACACCATTGCTGGTGGATGAGCGTGGCTTTCCTTATGGCCCAGATCTCGAGCGCACAGGTGCACGACTCGCGCTTCCTCATCCCGCTGGTGGAGTCAATCCCAGCAGTTAAGGGGCTGGCAGGCCGCGCCCGCAAACGTCCAGGCAAGCTGCATGCCGATCGAGCGTATGCTTCGAGAGCCCATCGGGCTTGGCTGCGCAATCTGGGCGTGGCCGCTCGTGTAGCGCTCTACGGCGTCGCGTCGCGCGAACGTTGGGTTGGCTACACCGCTTCCGCAGATTGCGCATTCGGCATGAGCGGCGAGCAGATGTGCGCCAGGCTTTCCTGTCGCTTGCCTGCTCGCTCATCTGTTGGCGGTACGTCGAGAGGTTTTGTGAGGCGCTCTTAGTCGTCAGACGGCGGTGACGTCGTCACGCCACCATACCTGGTTGCGTCCGCTCTGCTTGGCGCGGTACAGCTGGGCATCGGCCGCCTCGAACAGCTCGGCTTGCTCTTCCTGCCCGTCCGGATCGAGCGTGGCGCCGCCGATACTCACCGTCAGCAGCGGCGCCACGCCCGACGCCTCGTGCGCGATGTTCAGGGCTGCGACCGCCTCGCGCACCCCTTCGGCCATCCGGTGCGCATCGTGCGCGTCGGTGCCGGGCATCAGGAGCAGCAATTCCTCGCCGCCGTAGCGCGCCGCCAGGTCGCCAGGACGGCGCATGGCGGCTCCGGCCACCCGCGCCACCGAGCGCAGCGCGCGGTCGCCGGCCGGGTGGCCATAGCGGTCGTTGTACTGCTTGAAGGCGTCGATGTCGAGCAGGGCCAGCGACAGCGGCCGTCCCGAACGCCGCGCGCGCTGCCATTCGAGGCTGTACATCTCGTCGAAGCGGCGGCGGTTGGCCAGTTCGGTCAGGCCGTCGATGTTCGCCAGCCGTTCCAGCATGCGGCGCTGGCGCTGCACCTGCAGATGCAATGCCACGCGCGCCATCACCACGGTCTGGTTGAAGGGCTTGACGATATAGTCCGAGGCGCCCATCTTGAGGCCGTTGGCCTCGTCCTCGGGACGGTCCAGGCCCGAGATGAAGATCACCGGGATGTGGGCCGTCTGCGGGTCGTCGCGCAGGCTGCGCAGCACCTGGTAGCCGTCCATGTCGGGCATCATCACGTCGAGCAGGATCAGGTCGGGCAGGTGGCGCGCCGCGCGCTCCAGGGTCTGGGCGCCGTTACGGGCCAGCAGCACCGTGTATTCGGGCTTGAGCAGTTCGCCCAGCACTTCGCGATTGATGGCGTCGTCGTCCGCCACCAGGACCTTATGGTTCTCCACTACGTTCATCGGCTACTTTCGAGGCTGAGGCTGTGACTGAGATCGAGCTGCGCCGCCAGCGCGGACAGCGGCGCCAGCGCGGCAGCATACTCGATATCGGCGACAGCGCGCCGCACGCCATCGAGCGCGGCGTCGTACAGGTTCGGGTCGATGCTGGCCGCGAGCAGCGCTTCGAGCCCGGCCAGCGCGTCCTCGGCGCGCGCATCGTCGGCGCGCAGGTGGCCCTCGAGGCGGGCGATGACCGCCGCCAGGGCCCCGGGATCGCCCGGTTTGGGCAGGGTGGCGGCGGCCAGCTGGGCCAGGGCCGCCAGTACCGATTCGGCGGCCGCGACCAGGGCCGGCACCTGGACGCCGACCCGTTCCAGCTGGCCGGCGCGCAGGTCCTGCTCGAGCCGGCTGGCGGCGCCGGCCAGCGCGAAGGCGCCGACATAGACCGCGCTCGACTTCAGGTTGTGCGCCAGCGCCTGCAGGCGCGCATGGTCGCCTGCGGCCAGCGCTTCGCGCAGGATGCGCGGGGCGCCGGCGTATTCGCGTACGAAGCTGCCGGCGCGCTTTTCCAGCCGCCCGCGCTGCCCGTCGACCTTGTCCAGGGCCAGGCGCCAGTCGATGCCGGGCACCGCCGGCAATGGCGCTGCGGGAGCCGGGTCGTGGTCCGCGAACTGCGCTGCCGGCTGGACGGCGGCCTGGAACCCCTGGGGCGCCAGGCGTCCTTCCAGGCGCGCCGGGTCGATCCACTTGAGCAGGGTGCAGAACAGCAGGTCGGGGTCGACCGGCTTGGTCACGTGGTCGTTCATGCCGGCCAGGCGGCTCAGCGCGCGATCGCTGGCCAGCGCGTGCGCGGTCATGGCCACGACCGGCAGTTCGCGCAGCCGTGCATCGAGGCGGATCTCGCGGGTGGCCGTGAGGCCGTCCATCTCGGGCATCTGGATGTCCATCAGCACCAGGTCGTAGTCGCCGGCGCGCGCCATGCGCACCGCTTCCACGCCGTTGAAGGCGACGTCCACCTGCATGCGGGCGGCGGCCATGAATTCCAGCGCCACCTCGCGGTTGTTGGCGTTGTCCTCGGCGAGCAGGATGCGCGCGCCGTCCAGGCGCGGCAGGTCGGGCATCGCCGGCAAATAGGTTTCCATGGTTTCGATGGGGCCGAGCTGCGGGTGCAGGGCTTGCAGCAGGCTGTGATGGAGCAGGGCGGGACCGACCGGCTTGTGCAGGAAGGCGTCGACCGGCAGTTCGCCTTCCTCTTCCATCACGGTCTCGCGGGTGCAGGCCGAGATCATCAGGATTGCGGGCGGAGGGCGGTCGCGCCCGTGTTCCTGCCCGCAGCTGGGGATGCTGCGGATGCGGCGGATCGTTTCCATCCCGTCCAGCCCCGGCATCACGTAGTCCATCAGCACGACCTGATAGGGCTGGCCGGCGGCGTCGGCGCGGTCCAGCAGCGCCAGGCAATCCTCGCCCGAGGCCGCCGTGTCGGCGCGCACGCCCAGGCCGGCCAGCATCTCGGACAGCGCGCCGCGGGCGCTGGCGCTGTCGTCCACCACGAGCGCGCGCACGTCCTGCAGCAGGGACGGTCTCAGGGCGCCGTCGGCGGCCTGGCCGTCGGCGATCCCGAGCGGCACGCTGAAGCTGAAGCAGCTGCCCTTGCGCGGCGCGCTGCGCACCGCGATGTCGCCACCCATGAGCTCCACCAGCTGACGCGAGATCGACAGCCCAAGGCCGGTGCCGCCATACTTGCGGGTGGTCGAGCTGTCGGCCTGGCTGAACGACTGGAACAGGCGTCCGATCGCTTCCTCGGTCATGCCGATCCCGGTGTCGCTGACCGAGAACGCCAGGGTCACGCGCCCAGCCACGTTCCTGGCCGCTTCGACCGCCACCACGATCTCGCCATGCTCGGTGAACTTGACGGCGTTGCCGGTCAGGTTGATCAACACCTGGCCCAGGCGCAGCGGGTCCCCGACCAGGCGAGAGGGCACGCCGGGCCCGACCCGGAACACCAGCTCGAGTCCTTTGGCCTCGGCCTTCACGGCGGTCAGGCTGGACAGGTGTTCGAGCAGCTCGTTCAGGTCAAACTGCACTTCCTCGAGATGCAGTTTGCCGGCTTCGATTCGCGAGAAGTCGAGGATGTCGTTGATGATCGCCATCAGGTGTTCGCTCGCGCCGAGGATCTTGCCCAGGTAGTTGCGCAGGGCCGGCGCCGGTTCGCTCATCAGGGCCAGCCGGCTCATGCCGATGATGGCGTTCATCGGGGTACGGATCTCGTGGCTCATATTGGCCAGGAACTCGGATTTCATGCGGGTGCTGGCTTCGGCGCGCAGCATCGCGTCGCGGATGGCCTTGGTGCGCAGGCCCAGGATGCGCATGAAGACCAGCATGTCGAAGGTGCTGCCGAACACCAGCGCATGCATGGTCCAGAAATTGGCCGGCAGCCTGCCGTTGATCAGCTGGGCGGTGATCAGCGCGCAGGCGAAGGCGCCGGCCCAGCCGATCAGGAAGCAGGTGCCGACCATGTCGCCGCTCCGGGCGCGGCGGAAGGCGCCGGGCAGGCCGAGCAGCATCGGCAGGATGCCGAGCGTGCCGACGATCATGACCAGGTGGCGATGGCTGATCAGGCCGAAGCCGAAGCCCAGCGCCGTCACCACGCACAGGACCGCCAGCGTCTTCATCAGGAGACTGAAGATGCGGTCGCGCCCGGGGCGGGCCAGCGACTGCTCGACGAACAGGTAGGCGCCGCACGAGGCGAGAATCGAGGCGAGGCCGGCGCCGCGTTCGAGCAGCCAGACGTTGCCGGGCCAGACATACTGGCCGGCGATGCCGAACCAGGCGGCCGAATACACGGTCACCCCGGCCGCCAGCAGCGCGTATTTGCCGAACAGGTGGTCGCGCAGCGTGATCCACTGCCCGATCGCATACAGGAACAGGGTGATGCGCAGGCCCAGCAACAATCCCTGGAGGATCTGCTCGCCCAGCGCCTCGGGCAGCACGGCATGCGGCTGCATGAAGGTGATCGGCAGGATCTTGGGGCCCACCGAGCGCACGCGCAGCAAGACCGTGTAGTCGGCGCCGGGCGTCAGGCGCAGCAGGGCGCCCGGCACCCGTCCGGCGAGGGATTCGCCGGACGGCGCCTGCATGCGGCCCAGGCTGGCGATCTTCTCCAGGCCCTCGGGACGGGCCAGGTGAACGTCCAGTTCGTCGAGCAGGGCGTAGTCGACCTGCAGCACCCAGCCATTGGTGGCGTCCTTCGGCACCGTCACCGGGATGCGCAGCCAGGTGGTCCCGGGCAGCATGCCCAGGCTGGCGTAGGCGGTGCGCGGCCGCTCGAAGCGCTCCGGCGCTGCCAGAGCGGCCGCCGCATCGAGGCGGTTGTCCGGGTCGTGCAGCACGGTCACGGCCGGCCAGGCCTCGATCACCTGGGCGTCGCGCGCCAGCTGCAGCGGCGCCGCCTGCGCCCGCAGCGCGCAGAGGATCGATAGTGCGAGCAGCAGCGCGAGCGCCATCGCCAGGCGCAGGCGCGCGCCAGGGGCCGGGAGCTGCGGGACAGATGGCGTGGGCGTCATGGATCTTTCGGTGGAGGCGGCAGGCGAACCGCCCGGCAGTCTAGCAGGAAGGCCCTGCCGTGGACAGTGCCAGTACGGCCCTGGACGGGCGCGACCCGGCGCGCGGTAGCGCCGCGCGGTACTGGGGATGAAAGGCGCGATGAGCGGCGTGCCGCGTGCGCTTCAGGCACTGCCCTCGGCCTGGGGCGCACTCTCGGCCCCGATCCGCCGCGCCAGGCGTGCCAGCGGCGCCAGTGCGGCGCCGTATTCGACCTCGTCGATCGCGCGCCGCAGCGGCGCCAGGTCGTGCGCATGGGGGCCGGCGGCGAGCAGCGATTCGAGCTGGTCGAGCGCGTCCTCGGCGCGGGCATCGTCGGCGCGCAGCCAGGCCTCGAGGCGGGCGAGCACCTCCGCCAGCGCCTGCGGATCGGATGGCTGCTGCCGGCCGGCGGCAGCCACCTGGGCCAGGCCGGCCAGCACCGGTTCGGCGGCGGCGATCAGCGCCGGCACCTGAACCCCGATCCGTTCATGCAGTCCGGCGCGCAGGTCCTGGTCGAGGCGTCCGGCGGCGGCGGACAGCTCGAAGGCGCCGATATAGGCCGCGCTCGACTTGAGGTTGTGCGCCAGCGACTGCATGCGCGCATGGTCGCCGCCGTTCAGGGCCTCGCGCAGGATGTCGGGCGCGTTGCCGTACTCGCGCACGAAACTGCCGGCGCGTTTCTCGAGCCGGCTGCGCTGGCCGTCGACGTGGTCCAGGGCCAGGCCCCAGTCGAGTCCCGGCACGGCCGGCAGGGCATGCGCGCCGCTCGCCGGCCCCGCCGTGTCCGCTCCTCGCCGTGAAGCCTGCGGGACCGGGCGGCCGGCCAGGCGGGCCGGGTCGATCCACTTGAGCAGGGTGCAGAACAGCAGGTCGGGGTCGATCGGCTTGCTCACGTGGTCGTTCATGCCGGCCAGACGGCTCTGCGCGCGGTCGCTGGCCATCGCGTGGGCCGTCATGGCCACGATCGGCAGCGTGCGCAGGCGCGGATCGAGGCGGATCTCGCGCGTGGCGGCGTGGCCGTCCAGCTCCGGCATCTGGATGTCCATCAGCACCAGGTCGTAGTCGCCCTCGCGCGCCATGCGCACCGCTTCCACGCCGTTGAAGGCGACGTCGACCTGCATGCGCGCGGCCGCCATGAAGTCGAGCGCGACCTCGCGGTTATTGGCGTTGTCCTCGGCCAGCAGGATGCGCGCCCCGTCCAGGCGCGGCAGGTCGGCCATGATGCCCGGCGGCGTACGGTCGCCGCCTTCGTTGACGCCGGCCTCGGCCGGCGCGCTGTGCGGATGCAGTACCTGCAGCATGCTGTGGTACAGCAGCGCCGGCCCGACCGGCTTGTTGATGAAGGCGTCGACCGGCAGTTCCCCGGCCGTCTCCAGCACTGCCTCGCGGCCGACGGCCGACACCATCAGGATCGCCGGCGGGGTGGCCCCGACCACATAGGCGGGGATGCGGCGGATGGTGGCGATGCCATCCAGGTCGGGCATCAGGTAATCCATCAGCACGATCTGGTAGGGACGGCCTTCCGCCTGCGCCGCCGCCAGCATGCGCAGGCATTCCTCGCCCGAGGCGGCGCTGTCGGCCTGCGCGCCGAAGGTGTCCAGCATCTCGGCCAGCGCGGCGCGCGCGCTGGCGCTGTCGTCGACCACCAGCGCGCGCAGGTCGGTCAGGATCGCCGGGCGCAGCGCGCCGGCGCCGCCCTGGCCGTCGTCGAGCCCGAGCGGGACGGTGAAGGTGAAGCAGCTGCCGGCGCCGGGCGTGCTCTGGACCGAGATCCGTCCGCCCATCAGCTCGACCAGCTGGCGCGAGATCGACAGGCCCAGGCCGGTGCCGCCGTATTGACGGGTGGTCGAGCTGTCGGCCTGGGTGAAGGAATCGAACAGGTATTCGAGCTGGCCGGCGGTCATGCCGATGCCGGTGTCGCTGACCGAGAACGCCAGCATCACCCGGCCGTCGCCCGCCGCATCCGGACGGGCTTCCACCGCGACCACGATCTCGCCGCTTTCGGTGAACTTGACCGCATTGCCGGTCAGGTTGATCAGCACCTGGCCCAGGCGCAGCGGATCGCCCACCAGCCGTTGCGGCACCCCGGGGGCGACCCGGAACACAAGTTCGATGCCCTTGGCGTCGGTCTTCACCCCGAGCAGGTTCGACAGCTGTTCGAGCATCTCGTCGAGCGAGAACGGCACCGCCTCCACCGACATCTTGCCGGCCGCGATCTTCGAATGGTCGAGGATGTCGTTGATGATGCCCAGCAGGTGTTCGCCGGCGCCGAGGATCTTGGCAAGGTAGTTGCGCAGCTTGGGATTCGGATCGGCCATCAGGGCCAGCCGGCTCATGCCGATGATGGCGTTCATCGGGGTGCGGATCTCGTGGCTCATATTGGCCAGGAACTCGGACTTCATGCGCGCCTCGGTCTCGGCGCGCTGCATCGCCGCGCGCAGCGCCTTGGCGCGCAGGCTCAGGATGCGCATGAAGACCAGCATGTCGAAGGTGATCCCCAGCTGCAGCGAGTGGGCGGTCCAGAAATTGACCGGCACCTCGCCGGCGGCGAGCAGGGTCTGGGTGATCGTGCCGCCGTAGCTGGCCACCCAGCTGACCAGGAAATAGGCGCCGATCGCGTCGCGTTCGCGCATGCGCCGGAATGCCGCCGGCACGCCGAGCAGCATCGGTACCGCGCCGACGGTGGAGGTGATGACGATCATCGGCAGGTGCGTGATCCAGTCGAAGGCCCAGGCCACGCCGGTCAGCGCGCAGATCGCCGCGCCGCTGCGCATGACGATCCGGAACTTGCGGTCGCGCCCGGGGCGCGCCATGATCTGCTCGACGAACAGGTAGGCGCCGACCGAGCCGATCATCGACGAGATCCCCATCATGTGCTCGCTGAGCCACAGGTGGTCGCGCCACAGGAACTGCTCGGCGGTGCCGTACCAGGTCGCGAGGTAGACGGTCAGGCCGCCGATGAACAGCGCATACTTGAGGAACAGGCCATCGCGCAGGGTGACCCACTGGCCAAGGCTGTACAGCACCAGGCAGGCGGCGATGCCGAACAGCAGGCCCTGCAGCATCTGTTCCATGAGCGAGGCCCGGTGGAAGGCGTCCTGCTGGAAGAAGGTGACCGGCAGCAGCTTCGGACCGCGTGACTGGACCCGCGCCAGCAAGGTGTAGTCATGGCCCGGCGTGAGCTCGAGCGCGATCGCCGGCACCCGGCCCTTGAGCGCGCCGTCCATGTCCTGGCGCCGGCCGGTGGCCGCCAGCTTGCGCAGCCCGGCGCCATCGACCAGGTAGACGTCGAGGTATTCCAGCAGCGCGACGTCGAACTGCACCACCCAGTGCGCAGGGGCGCCGGGCGCGACCCGGAACGGAATCCGGATCCAGCTCGGAGCCGGATTCAGGCCCAGGGTGCCAGCCGCCTTGTCGGGCGCCGTGAAGCGTTCCGGCGCGGCCAGGGCGCCGGCCGCATCCAGGGTCTTGCTGGTGTCGCGCAGCAGGCTCGCCGCGGGCCAGCCTTCGACCGCCGGGGTGTCGGCGGCCAGGACTGCCGGGGCAGCGGCGAGCGCGCCGGAGGACAGGAAGAGGCAGAGCGCCAGGCCGAGGAAAAAGGACAGGGCGCGCATGCTCAGGCCGCCTGTTTGTCCGCATCGGCGCCGGCGTCCGCGGCGCGGGGCGAACGATGCCCGGCCAGCCGTGCTTCAAGCCGGTTCATCCAGCGCGGCGCGCGCGGGTCGTGACGCCACTGGCCGAGCGCATCCTGCACCTGGCCAAGCAGCGCATTGGGCAGGCGCAGGGGCCGGGTCTGGTCCATCAGGAAGCGGGTGACGAGCCGGTAGCCGAAGGCGCGCGTAAGCATGCGGCTGATCGAGAAGCCCGGCACCGCGAGGCGCACGGTGGCGTCGATGGCGCGCACCAGGGCCAGGCCGCCCGTGAACACGAGCCGCGACAACAGAGGCTGGCGCCGGTTCAGTCCCAGGTCGGCGCTGGCGTCGCGCCCGCACAGGTGGCGCGTGAGCAGGGTCGGGAAGGGCTTGAACAGGCGCAGCGGAATGTCGTTTTCCATGGCGCGCATCAGCGCGGCCGCCAGGGCCGGGCGCGGGTCCGGCGCGCGCACCAGCGCGCGTCCGTGCGCCTGGATGTCCAGGAATGCCCGCTGCGCCTGCGCCATGGTATCCGGCATCAAGCTGCGATCGATACCCAGCAGGTGACCGAGGACGTTCCAGGCATGCAGGTAGTCTTCCTCGTCCTGGCGCTCCAGGCCCAGGCCCAGCTTGCGCAGGCTGCGCAGGAACACATAGTGGAAGGTCAGCAGGGTGTAGGCCAGCTCTTCCTGGTTGCACGGCAGGCCGTTGCGCGCGGTGTCCCAGCCGTGGGCATACAGCGTGTGATAGATGCCGCCGCCGGCTGGCAGGAGCGGCCGTACGGGACCTGCGCCGAGCGAGTCCTCGGGAGAGCCGCGCAGGATCAGGTGGCGGATGGTGGCGTGGATCAGCCTGACCTTCAGCGCCTGCGCCACGCCGGCGCCCTCGCTGGAGGTCAGCCCGCCAGCGAGCATGACGGGGAAGATCATGGCGGCGGTGGCGCGCACCCGGTAGTCGGTGTGCGCCTCGAGCTGGCCGGCCGCATGCAGCACGGCCGACAGGTCGGGCAGCACATAGCATTCGGGCAGGCTGGCGCAGAACAGCAGGGTGCAGGACAGCATGCTCATGTCCATGAACAGGCTTTCCGCGCGCGCGATGCGCTCCGGCGCGGCCCACTCGGGGAGCGCCAGGCAGGCGGACAGGTAATCCTTCAGCGCCGCCGCGGCGCGCGGATCGAGGCCGGGCCCGGGCTGCCAGCGCGCCAGGCCGCCATTGCTGTCCCAGCGCGCCGGCTCGCGATTGACCGCGGCGATGCGTTCGGCCAGCTGCTGCGGACCCTCGGCCCCGGCCAGCATGCCGGCGACGGCAAGATCGGCGGGCGGATCGGCGCGCATGGATGGGGATGGCAGATCGGGTGCGTCGCGGTGCATATGGTCTCCTGGTACGGTCGTTGGAATGCCGCTCCGGGTCAGAAGCGCAGGTCCAGGCGCAGGTCGGCGGTGCGCGGCGCCGTCGGCGTGGCCATGCCGAAGCTGTCGATCAGCGACGGACGCACCGCGTTCTCGAGATTGCGCACCCGCGCCAGCAGACTCCAGTTCCCCGCCGCCGGCTGGTAGCGCAGGGTGGCGTCGGTCGTGGTGTGCGCCGGGATCCGGTACTCGAGCAGGTTGCTGGGGATCGTGATCGCGTAATCGGCGCTGCGACGCGAGAACACGCCGGCGTCCACCTGCCCGCCCTGCAGCCGGAAGCGGTGCTCGTAGCCCAGGGTGTAGACGTGGCTCGGCGCGCGGTCCAGCTTGCGTCCGGCCCAGGACACGCCGACGTTCGGGTGGTAGGCCGCGTAATGGGCGTCGAGGAAGGTGGCGCCGTAGCGCAGGCGGCCATTGGCGCCGACACGCAGCTCGCCGTCCAGCTCCAGTCCGCGCGAGCGAGCCTGGCCGGCATTGCCGGTCAGGAGGCGCGGCGCGCCCGAGACGATCGCATTGCTGCTCAGTTGCAGATTGGTGTAGTCGTAGTAGAAGGCGGCGGCATCGAAGCTCAGGCGCCCATCGAGCAGGCGCGACTTGAGGCCGGCCTCCCAGGCGCGCAATTCCTCGGGCTGGTAATACAGGTAGTCCTGCTCGACCGCGGCGGCGGCCGGGCAGGCGACGCCGCCGACGTTGGCGCCGGCCACGCAGCCGTCGTTGAAGCCGCCGGCCTTGTAACCGGTCGCGAGGCTGCCGTACAGCAGCGCGCCCGGCGCCACGTCGACTTCCACGCCCAGGCGCCAGGTGGTGCGCGAGGTCGACAGCTCGGCGGCGTTTGGCAGGCGGCGGTCGGTGGCCGGATTGAACACTGGTCCCTGCTGGAAGTCGGTCGAGCCGACGCGGTCCTTGTCGTCCTCGGTGCGGCGCGCGCCGGCCGTCAGGCGCAGCGCGTCCAGCACGCGCCAGGTCAGTTGGCCGAAGACAGCTTTGCTCTGCGCCCGGGTGTGCAGCGGGAACGAATAATACGGCGGCAGGCCGACCGGCCGCAGGCCCTGGAAGGCGTACGAGGTGTTGGAGTCTTCGCTGAAGTAATACAGGCCGGCCTGTGCGCTGAGCGGACCGCCCTCATCCGTTGCGATGCGCAGCTCGTGCGAATCCTGCTCGTTGTGGCCATCGTAGTCGTTGACCACGCCGAGGGCCAGCGTCGGGGCCACGCGATAATAATAGTTCTGGCGGATCGCCTGGTCCAGCTTGCGGTGCGAGCCCAGGTAATACACGGTCGCCGGGCCCAGGTCCCAGCTCAGGTCAGCCGACAGGCCGCGCGCGCGGCGGTCGTGCCAGCCCTGCACCGGGGTCATGTTCGGCGGGCGAAAACTGTTCGTCAGGCGTTCGTCGGTGGTGCTGTCGCGCCACACCGGGCGGCCGCTGGCCACGCCGCTGAAGAAGTTGGTGTCGGGGACGATGCGGTCGTTGTTGCCCTCGGTCTCGCCGTGGTCGTAGCGCACCACCACGGTGGCGTCGCGGTTCAGCTTGAGTTTGGCGCTCAGGCGCGCATCGCGTTCGTCGCGGTCCATGCCGGACGGTGCGGCGTGCCCTGGCCGTTCTTCAGGAACGGGTCCTGGCGCAGCTGGCTGACGGCGGCGCGCAGCGACAGCGCCTCGCTGACGGGGACGTTGATCACCCCGTCGACCTTGCGCCGGCCATACGTGCCCATCTCCAGTCCGAGCGCGCCTTCGAGCAGGTCGGTCGGGGCGTTCGAGATCACGTTGATGAGGCCAGCGGTGGTGTTGCGGCCGTACAGGGTGCCTTGCGGGCCGCGCAATACTTCGATGCGGTCGACGTCGAGCAGGTTGGCGCTCTGGCCGGCCGGACGGGCGATGTAGACGCCGTCGAGCATGAAGGCGGCCGACGGATCGCCCTTGTCGGTGGTGTCGTTGTTGCTGATGCCGCGGATGGTCACGCGCAGTCCCGAGAAGGCCTGGTCGATATGCACATTGGGCAGGCGCGGGCCGATATCGGCCGGACTGATGGCGCCGAGATCGCGCAGCTGCTCGCCGCTGACGACGCTGACCGCGACCGGGGTGCGCGAGGCCAGCGAGGCGGTGCGCTGGGCGGTGACGACGACTTCGGGCAGCGCCGCGCCGTCCTCCTGGGTGGAGGGAAGCTGCTGGGCGTGGGCGATGTTGCAGACGATACCGGACACTGCCGCGACCAGCAGCTTGTGCGCTGGGCGGACCTGCTTTGCTTTCATGTAGACGACTCCTGTGTAGACCGATGCTTACCCGTCCTGGGTAGAACATCCTCTTATTGTTCTTTTTAGAAAATAAAATTGCGTCAGAGGATGCAAATCCTGCCAGTCTAGCAGGTCGTTACTACAGGAAATAGTCTCCTATGAAGATATTGAACAAAAGTGCGACCAGATTGCAACGCTGCCCGCTGCGTTCTGATCGAACGATTAATTCAACGGATCTGATTGTCTTGCGTAAAACCTATCGCATTGTCTTGCCGTGTCCAAGCCGGACGTACGCGTGACGGAGGGGGCGGTGCGTAACAGATACCGATCGAGGTGCCAGCGCCGTTCTTGTATCGCGATGATGGAGGCCATGTCGCTTTGCGCCATCAATGCATGACGCGTGTTCGCCGGCAGCATCAGGCGCGCCGAGTCCTACAGGATGCCAGGTCGCTCGCCTATTGCCGCCGCGGGCCAGGCGGCTAAGATGGGACACATATCATTGAACATGAGGAGATCGCCATGTCGACGCAAAACGAAAGCAAGGACGTGAAGGGACGCAGCTGGGACCAGGTCACCGACGGCACCACCAGCGTGGCAACGATGGGTGCCGGATCCACGGGAGAGGTCGGCGCCAGCGCCGAGCGCAAGGATCCGGCCCAGCGCCAGCACGATGGCGCAATGCAGCAAGGCGGTCAGGGAAGCCAGGCCGGCCGCACCGACGACCTGCTGGCCGGGGGCGCGAACGACGAGCAGTCGGACCGGGGTTTCCAGGGTGGCGGCAACCGTCAGTCGGGCGCTGCAGGGAATCGGGATACTGCGCGCCAGAATGAGGCGGGCGCCGCCGATGCCGACGACGACGAGTACGACCAGGGGACGGCGCGCCGTCAGCCTTGACTGGCCGGGCGCGCCAGGCGGTAGGGCACGTGGCGCGCCAGCCGGTGGTCGGGCGCCAGGGCAGGATGGTCGAAGTCTTTCTTCGGGGGCGCGCCGCACGCCCAGAGCACGATGGCGACAAGCGCGATCGCATCTCGCGCGGCAGGCGGCAAAGCCGCAGCGGGCGCGCCGAACCCTGCACGCATACCGACACTCGTCGCTTTTTGATAACTAACGGCAAGTTTGTGTCAAAATGCGGCAATGAACCATGAGCTTTCCAATCCGCCCGCACTGACGCGCTCGTACCGAGGCCAATCGCAGGAGCAGCGCCGCGCCGAGCGCCGCAGCCGCCTGATCGCGGGCGCCATCGCCGTCTACGGGGAGCGAGGCTACCACCAGGCCACCGTGAAAGCGGTCTGCGACGCGGCCGGCCTGACCGAACGATACTTCTACGAGTCTTTCGCCAACAGCGAGGCGCTGCTGATCGATTCCTACGACGCCGTCACCTATGCCGTGCTGGGCGAGATCCTGCGCGCGGGCGATGTGGCCGGGCGCGGGCGGGTGGCGCGCTCGCGCGCGATGCTCCACGCCTATTTCGCGGCGCTGCAACGCGAACCGCAGTCGGCGCGCGTGTTCCTGGTCGAGATCCGGGGTGTGAGCCGGGCCGTGGACCAGGCGTTCAACGCTTCGCTGCGTGTGATCGGTCGCGAAGTCGGGCGCGTGCTGGGGTCCGAGGCGGCGGACGATGAATTGCTGCAGGCGGGGTGATCGGGGGCGTGATCCACATCGCCCTGCGCTGGATCGAGGATGGTTACCAGCCGCCGATCGAACGCGCGGTCGAGACCGCGCTGCGCCTTGGCGCGGCGCTGGCCGCTCCGCCGCGCAAGCGCCCCCGGGCGGCGTGAGCATATAACGCCGCCCCCGGGGGGGCCGGGCCGGGCGGCGCAGCGGCTCAGATATGCAGGGCGTGGCCGAGCGCGCGCAGCGCGGCTTCCTGCACCGCTTCGCCCAGCGTCGGATGGGCGTGGATCGTGCGGGCGACGTCTTCCAGCTGGGCGCCCAGCTCGATCGACTGGGTGAAGCCTGCCGCCAGTTCCGACACCCCGACACCGACCGCCTGCCAGCCGAGGATCAGGTGGTTGTCCTTGCGTGCGACCACGCGCACGAAGCCATCCGTACCCTCGATCGTCATCGCGCGGCCGTTGGCGCTGAACGGGAAGCTGGCCTGGATGGCGTCGATACCGGCGGCTTGCGCCTCGGATGGCGACATGCCGGCCACGACGATCTCGGGATCGGTGTAGCACACCGCCGGAATCGCCGCCGGCTGGAACCAGCGGCGCTTGCCGGCGATGATCTCGGCCACCATCTCGCCCTGGGCCATGGCGCGGTGGGCCAGCATCGGCTCGCCGGTGAGGTCGCCGATCGCCCACACATTGCGCATCGACGTGCGGCATTGCTCGTCGACCCTGATCGCGCGTCCCGCCATGTCGAGCATCAGGTTTTCCAGGCCCCAGCCGGTGGTTGCCGGCTTGCGGCCGACGGCCACCAGTACCTTGTCGGCTTCCAGGTAGGCCTCGACGCCGGAAGCGTCGCGCACCTTTACCCGTTCACCTTCCATGCCCAACACCGACGTCGCCAGGCGCAGTTCGACGCCGAGCCGCTCGAGCGATTTCGCTACCGGCTTGACCAGTTCGGCGTCATAGGCCGGCAGGATGCGCTCCGCCGCTTCCACCACCGTCACCTGGCTGCCCAGCTTGCGGTAGGCCGTGCCCAGCTCCAGGCCGATATAGCCGGCGCCAACCACCACCAGGCGCCGCGGCACGCTGTCCTGGGACAAGGCCTCGGTGGAAGAGATCACCGGGCCGCCGAACGGCATGAATGGCAGCTCGACGGCCTGCGAGCCGCTGGCCAGCAGCAGGTGTTCGCAGCGGATGCGCACCGTTTCCTGGCCGTCGGCCTCGACTTCGACGGTCTTCCCGTCCAGTACCCTGGCCCAGCCGTGCACTACGCGCACGCCCTGTTTCTTGAGGAGCAGCCCGACGCCGCCGGTGAGGCGCTTGACGATGCCGTCCTTCCAGGCCACGGTGCGCTCCAGGTCGATCCTCGGCGACTCGACGCTGATGCCGAGCGGCGATTCCTGGGCCGCGTAGGTGGCGGCCTTGTGGTACTCGTCGGCCGCGTAGATCAGCGCCTTGGAGGGGATGCAGCCGATGTTCAGGCAGGTGCCGCCCGGGTTCGCGCCCTCGACCACGATGGCCGGGATGCCCAGCTGGCCGGCACGGATGCCGGCCACGTAGCCGCCCGGGCCGCCGCCGACGATGAGCAGAGTCGTATTGATTGTCTCCATCGGCTCACTCCACGAACAGGGTTGCGGGGAATTCGAGGTAGCCGCGGATCGCCTGCACGAACTGGGCCGCCACCATGCCGTCGATCACGCGGTGGTCGAACGAGGACGACAGGTTCATCATCTTGCGCGCGACCATGGCGCCGTCCTTGATCACCGGTCGGTCGACGATGCGGTTGACGCCGACGATGGCCACTTCCGGACGATTGATCACCGGCGTGGTGACGATGCCGCCCAGCGCGCCGAGGCTGGTGATCGTGATGGTGGAGCCGGTGAGTTCCTCGCGCGTGGCCTTGCCGGTGCGCGCGGCGTCGGCCAGGCGGGAAATCTCGGCCGCGCTCGACCACGGGTCGCGCGACTCGGCGTGACGCACCACCGGCACCATCAGGCCGTTGTCGGTCTGGGCCGCGATGCCGATGTGGGCCGCGTCGTAGGTGGTGAGCAGATTGCGCTCGTCGTCATAGCGCGCGCTCATCATCGGATAGCTGCGCAGGGCCAGCACCACGGCGCGCATCAGCAGCGGCAGCAGGGTCAGCTTGCCGCGCTCCGCACCGTAGCGGGCGTTCAGCTGCAGGCGCAGCGCCTCGAGTTCGGTGACGTCGACTTCTTCGACATAGGTGAAGTGCGGGATGTTGCGCTTGGCTTCCTGCATCTTCTCGGCGATCTTGCGGCGCAGGCCGATCACCTGCGTCGCATGTTCGCCATGCTGCTCGGCGTAGCGCTCGTCCAGGCCGCCATTGGCCGCGCCGCCGCGGTGGCCGGCCACGTGGGCATCCAGGTCGGCGTGGGTGATGCGGCCCGCCGGGCCGCTGCCGGCCACGAACTGCAGCTCGACGCCCAGGTCCCAGGCGCGCTGGCGCACGGCCGGTGGGGCCAGCGGTTTTTCGCCATCGGCGCGCAGTTGCGGCGCGCCCTTCGACATCTGCGCAGGCCGTGCGGCTGGCGCCGGCCTGGAGGCAGGCGCGGGAGCAGAGATCGGGGCAGAGGCGGGCGCCGATGCTTCATTCGCTGCGACGGCTGCGAGCTGCGGCTCGGCGACTTCCTCGGCCGGCGCGGTGGCGGCGGCCATCCTGACCGGTTCCTGGCTGGCCTTGGCCGCGCCATTGTCCTTCAGGTTGCCGGCGCCCTCGACTTCGAGCCGGATCAGTTCGGCGCCCACCGCCAGCGACTGGCCGATCGCGCCGCCCAGGCTCGTGATGGTGCCCGCGACCGGCGACGGGATCTCGACCGTCGCCTTGTCGGTCATGACGTCGGCCAGCACCTGGTCTTCCTTGACGACGTCGCCCGGTTGAACGTGCCAGGCCACCACTTCGACTTCGGCGATGCCTTCGCCGAGGTCTGGCATCTTGATGACGTGAATACCCATCGAATCAACCCTCCATCACGCGTTTCAGGGCCGCGCCGACACGGTCGGGCCCCGGGAAATAAGCCCATTCCTGCGCATGCGGATACGGGGTGTCCCAGCCGGCGACGCGCCCGATCGGCGCTTCCAGCTGGTAGAAGCAGTGCTCTTGCACCAGCGCCGCCAGTTCGGCGCCGAAGCCGCTGGTCTGCGTCGCTTCGTGCACGATCACGCAGCGGCCGGTCTTCTTGACCGAATCGACGATGGTGTCGAGGTCGAGCGGCCAGATGCTCCGCAGGTCGATCACCTCGGCGTCGACGCCGGATTCGCGCGCCGCCGCCTCGGCGACCCAGACCATCGTGCCGTAGGCCAGCACGGTGACGTCGTTGCCCGGACGGACGATGGCCGCCTTGTCGAGGTCGACGGTGTAGTAGCCTGTCGGGACTTCGCCTTTCGGGTGACCGGACCATGGCACGACCGGACGGTCGTGGTGGCCGTCGAACGGGCCGTTGTAAAGACGCTTGGGTTCCAGGAAGATCACCGGATCGTCGTTCTCGATCGAGGCGATCAGGAGGCCCTTGGCGTCGTAGGGGTTCGAGGGCATTACGGTGCGCAGGCCGCACACGTGGGTGAAGAAAGCCTCCGGGCTCTGGCTGTGGGTCTGGCCGCCGTAGATGCCGCCGCCGCAAGGCATGCGGATCACCATCGACGAGGTGAATTCGCCGGCCGAGCGGTAGCGCAGGCGCGCCGCCTCGGACACGATCTGGTCGGTCGCCGGATAAAAATAGTCGGCGAACTGGATCTCGACCACGGGGCGCAGGCCATAGGCGGCCATGCCGACCGCGGTGCCGACGATGCCGCCTTCCGAGATCGGCGCGTCGAACACGCGCGACCTGCCGTACTTCGCCTGCAGGCCATCGGTGACGCGGAACACGCCGCCGAAGTAGCCGACGTCCTGGCCATACACCACGACGTTGTTGTCGCGTTCCATCATGACGTCCATGGCCGAGCGCAGGGCCTGGATCATGGTCATGGGCATCGTTGCGATGTCCTTGGGTTGATCGTCTCGTGCCATCTTCATACTCCCAACTGCTGACGCTGACGGCGCAGGTGCTCCGGCATGTCTTTGTAAACGTCCTCGAACATGGTCGCGGCGCTCGGCGCGCGCTCGTCGCCCAGGGTGCCGTAGCTTTCGGCTTCCTTCTGGGCGGCCAGCACCTCGGCTTCGAGTTCGGCCTGCACGGCCTCGTGTTCGGCATCCGACCACCAGCCCAGGTTGGTCAGGTACTGGCGCAGGCGCGCGATCGGGTCGCCCAGCGGGAAGCGGGCATAGTCGTCGGCCGGGCGGTAGCGCGAGGGATCGTCCGAGGTCGAGTGCGGGCCGGCGCGGTAGGTGACCCATTCGATCAGGGTCGGACCGAGGTTGCTGCGGGCGCGTTCCGCGGCCCAGCGCGAGGCCGACAGCACGGCCAGGAAGTCATTGCCGTCCACGCGCAGCGAGGCGATGCCGCTGCCGATGCCGCGGGTGGCGAAGGTGACGCTCTCGCCGCCGGCGATCGCCTGGAAGCTCGAGATCGCCCACTGGTTGTTGACCACGTTGAGGATGACCGGCGCGCGGTACACATGGGCAAAGGTGAGGGCGGTCGAGAAATCGGATTCCGCGGTGGCGCCGTCGCCGATCCAGGCCGACGCGATTTTCGTGTCGCCCTTGATCGCGGACGCCATGGCCCAGCCCACGGCTTGCGGGTACTGGGTGGCGAGGTTGCCGGAAATGGTGAAGAAGCCGGCCTCGCGCACCGAATACATCACCGGCAGCTGGCGGCCCTTGAGCGGATCGCGCTCATTGGACAGCAGCTGGCAGATCATGTCGACCAGGGGCACCTGGCGCGCCATCAGCAGGCTTTGCTGGCGGTAGGTGGGGAAATTCATGTCGCCGTCCTGCAGGGCGAGGGCGTGGGCGGTGCCGATCGCCTCCTCGCCGAGCGAGATCATGTAGAACGACATCTTCTTCTGGCGCTGGGCGATCACCATGCGCGCGTCGAAGGTACGGGTCTTCATCATCGTGCGCAGGCCGAAGCGCAGCAGTTCGCGGTCGGGCTCCTCGGCCCAGGGACCGACGGCATTGCCGTGCTCGTCGAGCACGCGGATCAGTTGTTGGGCGATGTCGCTTGTCTCCAATGGAGCGACATCGATCGGTGGACGCCGGACCGAACCGGCAGCGCTCACCTGGAGAAACGAAAAATCGGTCTTGCAGCCCGGGCGGCCGGTAGGCTCCGGTACGTGCAGCGACAGAGGATTGCTCTGGCTCATAGTTATGCTTTCCCTTTTGAGGTGTTTTGCAGCAAGAGGCATCATAGACCTTTAGTTGACGTTTACGTCAACTGCGCGAAACTATTTTCATATTGCTTTGCAACATAGACGACCGGCGCGTCGCGCCCGCTTTCCACCGTACCGGGCGGGACGCCTGGATTGGCGCACTTGCAGCATTTCATGCACCATGGGTGCGCTGCACACTGCGGGGCCACTGCGGACGATAGGGCAGCGAGGCAGTGCGGTCCTTGGGCAGGGCCAAGCGAACGCGTGTAGGAGACACATGCCTGGCAGGCAGAGGGCGGAGGCCCGTACCAGTTCGACGGGACCGATGCGGTGCCGGTCCGCCTCGTCTCCGTCAATGGCGTGGCCGTCGGGGAACTCGTGTCGACCCTGTCGTCCGTGGTGCACGGCGATACGCCGCGCTTCCGGGCGAGCCTGCCGGGACAGTGCTGGTGGCTGTACTACGGGAAGAGGTTGGCGCACCCGAGCATGGCGAGAACGGAACCTGGCGCCAACCCCAGCTGGACGATCCCTTGCGTTTCCACGACAAGGTCGAGGTCCGGATTGGCGCCGGCGGCGCCGACCGCCAGGCCCAGTCCGGCGGCGTGCGCGACGCCACGCTGCCACATTCGGGCCTGGTGATCACCTTACCTCGCTTCATCCTGGATCCACCGGCCGGAGGCAGGCCTGGCGCACTGCGCGAGACGACAGCCGATGCGGACCGTCAATCCCAGGTAAGCAGTCGATAGAAGGCCAAGGCAATGATCGAAAGGATCGCGACAATCCCGATATATCCCGACCACATCATGAACTTGCCTTCCCAGCTGCCCTCCTTGGCCAGCTGCGAATAGTAGGCCCAGGCATTACCGTGCGGATAGGCGTTCTTCTTCCTGTGCTTGTAATCGATGATCGCGTTGGGAATGGCGAGCACCAGCAGGATCACCGCATAGACAATCCTGACAATGTCCATCAGAGCCCGCCCTCATTCGCCGCTGCGTGAGATGCCCGCGCCGCCGCCCGCCGCTGACGCAGCCAGTAGCCACAACCGAGCACCGCCACCCACACCGGGATCAGGAATACCGAGATGCGCAGCCCGGGAGTCAGCAGCATCACGATCAGGAGCAGCGCGACGAAACCCAGGCACAGGTAGTTCGACAGCGGGAACCATGGACTGCGGAAGCTGGCCCGTTCGCCCAGGCTGTCCTTGTGGCGGCGGAAGCGCAGGTGGCTCCAGGAGATCATCGCCCAGTTGAGCACCAGGGCGGCCGTGGCCAGGGTCATGACCATGCCCAGCGCCTCGCGCGGCAGGAAATAATTGATCGCGATCGCCGAACCCGTTGCCACCGCCGACACGCCCAGTGCCACCAGCGGCACGCCACGCCGGTTGGTGTACTTCAGCGACGCCGGCGCATTGCCCTGTTCGGCCAGGCCGAACAGCATGCGGCTGTTGGCGTAGACGCAGCCGTTGTAGACCGACAGCGCGGCGGTCAGCACGACCAGGTTGAGGACGTTGGCGACCCAGCCGCTGTCGAGCGCCTGGAAGATCAGCACGAAGGGGCTGCCCCCCAGGACCACCTTCTGCCACGGGTACAGCATCAGGAGCACGGCCAGTGCGCCGATGTAGAAGATCAGGATCCGGTACAAAGCGTTGTTGGTGGCGCGCGGGATCGTGCGCGCCGGATCGTCCGCTTCGGCGGCGGTGATGCCGATCAGTTCCAGGCCGCCGAAGGAAAACATGATCACCGCCATCGCCATCGCGAGACCGGCCACGCCGTGCGGGAAGAAGCCGCCGTGCTGCCACAGATTGGCCACGCCGGCCTCGGGACCGGCGCCGCCGCCCACCAGCAGGTAGACGCCGAACACGATCATGCCGACCACCGCGACCACCTTGATCACGGCGAACCAGAATTCCATCTCGCCGAAGGCCTTCACGTTGAGCAGGCTGATGCAGTTGACCAGCACGAAGAAGCCGAGGGCCGAGACCCAGGTCGGCAGGTCGGGGAACCAGTACTGCATGTAGATGCCGAGGGCGGTCAGCTCGGCCAGGCTGACCAGGATGTACATCACCCAGTAGTTCCAGCCCGAGACGAAGCCGGCCCAGCGTCCGCAATACTTGTCGGCGAAGTGGCTGAAGGAGCCGGCTACCGGCTCGTCGACGATCATCTCGCCGAGCTGGCGCATGATCAGGAAGGCGACGGCGCCGGCGATCGCATAGCCCAGCAGCACCGATGGTCCCGCCATCTGGATGGTGGATGCGATACCGAGGAACAGGCCGGTGCCGATGGCGCCGCCAAGGGCGATCAGCTGGATGTGGCGGTTCTTCAGTCCGCGCTTGAGTTCGTTGTGCCCGTCGGCCATGGTCCGTCTCTTGGTCTTGCCAGAAAGACAGGGATTCTACTGCATCCTTTGGGCGAGGCAAACCTGCGCCGCCAAGTTCGGCCTCGGGCTATGCTGGCGGCAACGGCATGTCGCCGACCACCATCAAGGAGAAATGATGCGCAAGATGATCATGATGGCCCTGGCGGGCCTGATCTGGAAACAGTTTCAAACGAAGGTCATGAAGCGTCCGCCGGCGCCCAAGCGCACCTGGCGCTACTGATGCATCACACGCCGTGCGGCAGGCCGAGGTTGCGGTTTGCCGGCACGGCGACATCCATCATCCGGGGGCGCGGCAGGTCGAGCGCGGCCATCAGGGCGATGAAATCCTCGCGGCTGCGGTTGGCCAGGCGCGCATTGTGGCGCCGCTCCCAGCCGACGGTCGATACCGACTGGCCCTTGTAGTCGTGGCCCGGCCATACCCGCACATGGTCGTCCAGGACGAACAGCTTGCGGGTGACGCTGTCGTACAGGCTCTCAGGACTCCCGCTCTGGAAGTCGGTGCGGCCGCAGCCGTCGATCAACAGGGTATCGCCCGTAAACAGGTTGCCGCGCCACAGATAGCACATGCTGCCGGCCGTGTGGCCGGGCGTGTGGATCACGGCGATGTGCTCGTGCAGCCCGAAGCGGATCTGGTCGCCGTCCTGCAACTGCACTTCGGCCGGCGGGATGTCGCAGCCGCTCGGCACGCAGGCCTTGGCCCCCGTATGCTCGCGCAGGCGGCCGGCGGAGGTCACGTGGTCGGCATGGGCGTGGGTTTCCAGCAAGTGGGTCAGGCGCAGGCCGAGGCGTTCGATGTGCGCCAGGTCGCGCGTGAAATGGCGGTCGACCGGGTCGATGATCACGGCGTCATAGCTGCCCGGCGCAGCCAGAATATAGGTAAAGGTCGACGACTCCGCGTCGAACAGCTGGATCGGATTGACTTGCATAGACATCTCCTCGGTTGCCGCGATGTTGTACCACAACTCGCCCGTGGCGGGTAGCCGGCTCATCGCTGCAGGCTTGCCAGCTTGTCCCTCAGCGTCGCCTCCGACAGCTCGCCGACGTGACGCAGCCGCAGCTTGCCGTCGGCATCGTAGAACAGGGTGGTCGGATAGCCGGCGGCGCCGGTGCGCGCCGCGAGCTGGCCGGCCGGATCGATCACCACGTTCTGCAGGCGCAACTGCTGGGTAGCCAAAAAGCGCCGCACCACCGTACCCGACTCGCCCTGGTTGACGAACACGAAGCCGATGTCCGGATTGGCCGCCTGCGCCGCCTGCATGGCGGGCATCTCGCGCCGGCAGGGCGGACACCAGGTGGCCCACAGGTTGACCACCAGCGGCTTGCCGCCCAGGCTGCGCAGCGCCACCTCGCTGCCGTCGAGCTGGCGCACCACCAGGTCGGGCAAGGGCGGCCGCGGCGGCGCCAGCGCCTGTGCGGCCAGCAGGCCGCCGATCCAGACCGCGCCGCCTGCCAGCACGCTGCCCAGCAGCGGGCGGCGCAGCTCGGCGCGGCGCCGGGTCAGTTCGGCGCCGATCACGCAGGCGACGACCAGGCCGGCCACCGGTTCGAAGCCGCCGCCGCGGATGTCCAGCGCGCTCCATGGCGCCTTGACATAGATGTCATGGTGCTTGAGCACGAACACGGCGCGCGCGGCGACGAAGCCGGCCACGATCATCCGCCACAGCACGGCGCCGGCATCGACGCCGCGCCGCCGGCGCAGCCAGTCGGCCGTGGTGGTCGCCGCCAGCAGGGCGAGCACGACCAGCACGGCCGACAGCGGAATGATGAGGGGGCCAAGCCTGACGACGTCCATGACGATCCTTGTGCGGTTCAAAGCACGAGTATACGACGTCGCGTGGCCAGCCGGGCGCGGCGCGCCGGCGACGATCAGGCTTCTTCGGTCACCGGTTCCGGCGTGGCCAGCTGCTGCACCAGGATGCGGTCGATGCGGTTGCCGTCCATGTCGACCACCTCGATCCGGTAGCCGCCCCATTCGAAGAATTCGGACGTCTTGGGAATGTAGCCGAACTGGTACAGCACGAAGCCGGCCAGCGTGTGGTACGCCCCGGTGCCTTCGTCCGGGAAGCGCACGTCGGTGTTCATCAGGTCGCGGAAGCGGTCGAGGTCGACGCCGCCGTCGAGCAGCCAGCTGCCGTCCTGGCGCTGGACCGCGTCCGGATCGTTCTCTTCGCCGATCACGGTGACGTCGCCCACCAGGGCGCTCATCACGTCGGACAGGGTTACCATGCCCTGGATGTCGCCGTACTCGTCGACGATCAGGGCCAGTTCGGCGCGGTTCTTCTTGAACAGCTCGAGCAGCACCATGGCGCTCACGGTCTCGGGCACGAACAGGATATCGGACACCGCATGTTCGATATTGATCGCCTCGAGCGAGCCATGGCGCACCGACTGCGCCAGCAGGTCGCGCACCTTCACGTAGCCCAGGATCTGGGCGCGGTCGCCGCGGTATACCGGAAAACGGCTGTAGGTGTGGCAACTGATCAGTTCCAGGGTATCGCGCCGCTCGGCGTCGAGGTCGATCATCACCAGGTCGACCCGCGGCGTCATCAGGGCCTTCAGGTGGCGGTCGTCCAGGCGCAGCGCACGCGAGACGATGTCATATTCGGTCTTCTCGAACAGGCCGGCGTCGGTGCCTTCCTTGAACATGCCGGCGATGTCTTCCTCGGTCGGCGCGTCTTCCTTGGCGTCGTGGATGCCGAACAGGCGCACGATCGCCTCGGTGGTGAGCGACAGTACCTTGACGAACGGCGACATGACCACCGACAGCATGTTCAGCGGCGGGGCGATCAGGGTGGCCATGGTCTCCGGATGGCGCATCGCGATGCGCTTGGGGACCAGCTCGCCCAGCACGATCGAGACGAAGGTGATCGCCAGCACCACGACGAACAGCGCGATCTCGTAGGCGTAGGGCGCCAGGAAGCCGACGGTCTCGATCTGCGGCGTCAGGCGCGACACCAGCGAGGCTTCGCCGAAGGCGCCGGTGAAGATGCCGATCAGGGTGATGCCCACCTGGACGGTGGACAGGAAATGGCTGGGATTGTCCGCCAGGGCGATGGCGGTGCGGGCGCCGCGGCTGCCTTCTTCGGCGCGCCGTTCCAGGCGCATGCGCTTGGCGGAGACGAGCGCGAGTTCGCTCATCGCGAACACCCCGTTCAAGAGGATCAGAACGAGGATGATCAATATGTCTGACATGCTGGGCTCTTGACCCATGAGCGGTCATACCGGGCCGTGGCCGGGCAGGCCACCATGGCCTGCCCGCGAATCATGGCATAAATGACAAAATCCGGGAATACCGCAGCGTGCGCTGCTCGCCTTGCCGCCGCATTACGGCGCGAGCCGGAAGTGCTTGCGGATGCCGGCCCAGCAATGCTGGTAATCGCCCTGCAGCTGCGGCGAGGCCAGCGCCTGGGCCGTCGGGACGAGGGCGGCGCGGGTCTCGAACATGAAGGCCATGGTGTCGCCCACCTTGTGCGGGCGGCTGGTGTCGGCGGCGCTGGCCTTGTCGAAGGTGGCGGCGTCCGGGCCGTGCCCGCTCATGCAGTTGTGGATGCTGGCGCCGCCCGGTACGAAGCCCTCGGCCTTGGCGTCGTAGGCGCCGTGGATCAGGCCCATGAATTCGCTGGCCACGTTGCGGTGGAACCAGGGCGGGCGGAAGGTGTCCTCGGCCGCCAGCCAGCGCGGCGGGAAGATCACGAAGTCGATGGTGTCCACGCCCGGCGTGTCCGAGGGCGACTGCAGCACCAGGAAGATCGACGGATCCGGGTGGTCGTAGCTGATCGAGCCGATCGTATTGAAATGGCGCAGGTCGTATTTATAGGGCACGTAGTTGCCGTGCCAGGCCACGACGTCCAGCGGCGAGTGGCCGATCCGGGCGCGCCACAGGCGGCCGCCGAACTTGGTCACCAGCTCGAATTCGCCTTCGAGGTCTTCGTAGCGCGCCGTCGGCGTGAGGAAGTCGCGCGGATTGGCCAGGCCGTTGGAACCGAGCGGCCCCAGGTCGGGCAAGCGCATGAGGGCGCCGAAATTCTCGCAGATATAGCCGCGCGCCTCGCCGTCGGGCAGCATCACCTGGAAGCGCACGCCGCGCGGGATCACGGCGATTTCGTGCGGCTCCACCTCGACTAGGCCCAGTTCGGTCGCGATCGACAGGCGACCGAGCTGCGGCACGATCAGGAGTTCGCCATCGGAATTGTAGAAATAACGGCCATCCATCGGACGATTGGCCGCGTACATATGGATGGCGCAGCCGCTCATTGCCTCGGCCGAGCCGTTGCCGGCCATGGTCACCCAGCCGTCGATGAAGTCGGTTGGAGTGTGAGGCATCGGCAGCGGGCTCCAGCGCAGCTGGTTCGGCGGGGCAGGGGTGTCGAAACGGCCCACGAGGCGCGGCGCGTCCAGCGGCGCGAAGCTGCCGTGCACCGCCGCCGGACGGATGCGGTACAGCCACGAGCGCCGGTTATGGCTGCGCGGGGCGGTGAAGGCGGTGCCGGACAGCTGCTCGGCGTACAGCCCATAGGCCACGCGTTGCGGCGAATTACGGTGCTTCGGCAGGGCGCCGGGCAGGGCTTCGGTGGCGAACTCGTTGCCGAAACCGCTCATATAGGCTGACGGATGGCCGGGCTCATGGCGCATGGGGTCTCCTGGACGGTAGATAGTATCTTTGATGGCGCCACTCTAGAATAATCCGCCATGTTTTACGAGATGAATAGAAAAATGTAGACTATTCATAAAATGAATACTGCTGTTCGGGCGACCGTCCGGGCGTGGACAATGCGTTTCTATTGCCGGTGCGGCCGGCAGCCCGGGACATCCATGATCGAAGCACACGATATCGACCTGAACCTGTTGTTGGTTTTCCAGGAGGTTTACACGGAACGCCAGATCTCGTCGGCCGCACGGCGACTGGGGCTGTCGCAGTCGGCCGTGAGCAATGCGCTCGCGCGGCTGCGGCGCAGTTTCGGCGACGAGCTGTTCGTGCGCACCGCCAGCGGCATGCAGCCGACCCCGCTGGCGAGCCAGATGGCCGAGCCGATCGGAGCTGCGATGGCGCAGGTGGCGCTGGCGCTGAACCAGCGCAGCCGCTTCGAGCCGGCCACCAGCAACCGGCGCTTCATGCTGGCCATGACCGACGTCGGCGAAGTGTATTTCATGCCCACCCTGATCGAGCGCTGCCGCCAGCTGGCGCCCAGCGTCGAGATCAGCTCGGTGCGGGTGGGAGCGCTGTCGCTCAAGGAAGAGATGGAAGGCGGGCGGGTCGACCTGGCGGTGGGGCCGTTCGAGGACGTCTCCGAGGCGCTGTACCAGCGCCATTTGTTCAGGCAGCCGTTCGTGGCGATGTTCCGCAAGGGGCATCCGCTGGCGCGGGGCGAGCTGACCCTGGCGCGCTTCGCGCAAGCCGAGCATCTGCTGGTCGATGCCGCCGACAGTCCCTACGACCGGGTCAACGCGGCGCTGGCCAGGGCCGGCGTGGGGCAGGCGACGAACGGGTTTGGGACACGATACAGGGTGCCGCATTTCACGGCGGTGCCCTATATCGTGAGCACCAGCGACCTGGTCGTGACGGTGCCGCAAAAGCTGGCCGAGCGCGCGGCCCTGCCGTTCGGGCTGGAATGGGCGACGCCGCCGCTCGACCTGCCGCCGCTGCAAACGAATATTTTCTGGCACCGCCGCTTCAACCAGGATCCGGGCAACCAGTGGTTGCGGGGCCTCCTGGCCGACGTGTTCGCGGAAACGTGAGTCAACGATAGTTAATTAGATAAAGGAAGAGACAATGGCAGACCTGTTCGAAAATCCGATGGGCCTGATGGGCTTCGAGTTCGTCGAGTTCGCATCGCCCACGCCGGGCGTGCTGGAGCCGGTGTTCGAAGCGCTGGGCTTTACCAAGGTGGCGACCCACCGCTCGAAGGACGTGGCCCTGTTCCGCCAGGGTGGCATCAACTTCATCGTCAACAACGAGCCGAAAAGCTATGCCGAGTATTTCGCGGCCGAGCACGGCCCGTCGGCCTGCGGCATGGCCTTTCGCGTCAGGGACGCACACAAGGCCTATGCGCGCGCCCTGGAGCTGGGCGCCCAGGCGGTGGAGATCCCGACCGGCCCGATGGAATTGCGCCTGCCGGCCATCAAGGGCATCGGCGGCGCTCCGCTGTACCTGATCGACCGCTTCGAAGAGGGCAAGTCGATCTATGACATCGATTTCGAATTCATCGAAGGCGTCGACCGCAACCCGGTGGGCCACGGCCTGGCCATCATCGACCACCTGACCCACAACGTCTACCGCGGCCGCATGGCCTACTGGGCCGGCTTCTACGAGAAGCTGTTCAACTTCCGCGAGATCCGCTACTTCGACATCAAGGGCGAGTACACTGGCCTGACCTCGAAGGCGATGACGGCGCCGGACGGCATGATCCGCATCCCGCTGAACGAAGAGGGCAAGGCGGGCGGCGGCCAGATCGAGGAATTCCTGATGCAGTTCAATGGCGAGGGCATCCAGCACATCGCCCTGCTGACGGACGACCTGATCGCCACCGTCGACAAGCTGCGCGCCGCCGGCGTGCCGCTGATGGCGCCGCCGCCGGACACCTACTACGAGATGCTGGACGAGCGCATCCCGGGCCACGGCCAGGACGCCGACGCGCTGAAAGTGCGCGGTTTGCTGCTCGACGGCGCCGTCAAGGACGGCCATGCGCGCCTGCTGGTGCAGATCTTCGGCGTGCCGCAACTGGGTCCGGTGTTCTTCGAGTTCATCCAGCGCAAGGGCGACGACGGCTTCGGCGAAGGCAACTTCAAGGCCTTGTTCGAGTCGATCGAGCGCGACCAGGTCAAGCGCGGCGCCATCGCCGGGGCGCAGGCGACGGCCGAGGCGTAACACGCGCGCCGCGCACGCGGCGCCGCTGGATTTGCTATCCTGCACAATTTTCGGCGGCCTGGTAAGTTACCTGGCCGCCGTCTTGCGTCAGGAGTAGAGGTATGCTGGCTGCGTTCGCGGTCCTGTTGTTGTTCCAGTGCCTGGGCGAAGGCATCGTGTTCGTCTTCCATCTTCCCTTGCCGGGGCCGGTCGCCGGGATGCTCCTGTTGATGGTGGCGCTGCTGGCCATGCCGAAGCTCCAGGCGCTGGTCGAGCAGGCCGCCAATATGCTGCTGTCGCACCTGTCGCTGCTGTTCGTGCCGGCCGGTGTCGGCATCCTGGTCGCGGCCGGCAGCGGCAGCGGCCACTGGATCGCGATCCTGGCCTCGCTGGTGGTGAGCACCGTGCTGGCCCTGGCCGTGACCGGCCTGATCCTGCGCGGGATGGGCGACGCCAGGAAGGGCGGCGATGCCTGATTTCTCCGAGTTCAGCCATTTTTGGGTCTATCTTTCCGCCTCACCCCTGCTGGGCCTGACCATGACCCTGTGCGCCTATCTGGCGGCGCAGCGCATCTTCATCCTGTGCAAGGCGTCGCCACTGGCCAATCCGGTGGCGATAACCGTCGCGCTGGTCGTGGCGGTGCTGTGGCTTACCGGGATGTCGTATGAGCGCTACTTTGCCGGCGCCCAGTTCGTCCACTTTTTACTGGGCCCGGCCACCGTGGCGCTGGCGGTGCCGCTGGTGCGCCAGCTGCCGCGCCTGCGCCGCGCCGCCTTGCCGTTGGGCGCGGCGCTGCTGGCGGGCAGCGTGACGGCCATCGTGTCGGCCGTGGTGGTGGCGCTGCTGTTCGGCGCCACGCCGGAACTGGCCTACACCCTGGGGCCGAAGTCGGCCACCTCGCCGATCGCGATGGCGGTGTCCGAGCGGCTCGGCGGCATCCCCGCGCTGACCGCGGCGCTGGTGATCGGCACCGGCATCTTCGGCGCCGTGTTGGGGCGCTACGTCTTCATGCTGCTAGGCATCCGTTCCGAGGCCGCCTGCGGTTTCGCGCTGGGCCTGGCCTCGCACGGCATCGGCACGGCGCGCGCCTTCCAGGTCAGCCCCGAGATGGGCGCCTTCGCCGGGCTGGCGATGGGCTTGAACGGCGCGCTGACCGCGCTGCTGGCGCCGTGGCTGGTGCCGCTCGTGATGGCGTGGATGTCCTGAGGCCAATGAATGCCGAGATGCCGATCCTGCAGCTGCTGCATGACCATGGCCCCAAGACCGCCAACCGTTGGCTGCAATAGCAGAGCGTCGATCTCGGGGGCAAGTCCACGCTCGGCCCGGCGCCGGTTTTTTTCTCCGGCCAGGCCTGATAAGAAACGCCGCCGGTCTTGCGAGCGGCGGCGTCATCGGTCACTGGAAGAGAAGGTCAGGTATTCGCCGCCTGGGTCTTGAAAGTGTCCTTCTTCGGCTTGAGGGCGAATGCCGCCAGCAGCGCGCCGGCCACGCCGACCACCATCGCGGCGGTGCTGCCCGAGAAGCCCACGATATGTTCCTTGGCCAGCTTGCCGGCCTTCGGTCCCACCAGCTGCATGCGGCGGCGCGTCATCTCGGCGCCCAGCTCCGACAGGCGCTGCTTGCCCAGGATCGCCTCGGCGTCCGGCAACAGCCTGGTTTCTTCTTCCGCCACGTGGTGCATCACGTCGCGCATCAGCTCCATCACCAGGTCGTCGTGGCGCGGATCGGCGCCGGACGTGGCGCGCAGTTCTGCAATCAGGCGGCGCATCTCATCGTGTTCGGGTTCCGCTTCGTGGATGAAGGGCTCGCCGCCGTCGCGCTGGCGCATGACCGGATAGAAAATCTCTTCCTCGAGTGTCGCGTGGATTTCCAGGCCGTCGCAGATGGTGTCGGCCAATGCTTTCTTGACGGTCGGGCTCTTGTCTTTCGAGTACTGGTGGAAGGTGACCATCACGTGCGAGTGATCGAAGCGGATCATGTCGGTGATGGTAGGGCTCAGTCGCTTGAGATTCATGGTAGTACCCCCGTTCGTGATTGTTTGAACGTCATGGTAGTCCCGACCGGAGCGCGGCGACTGTAGGCGCGCGCGCCGGACACATGTCAGTGACGGCCCAGCCAGCCCGCCGCTAGACGGCGCAGCGGGCAGACCGAAGGATTGTTTATTTTGGATAACAGACTGTCACAATTGTCCTACAAAGATACGGGCGCGCTCCTGACGGCGCATCCACGGTCAACCTGAGAACATGGCATATTGAGCTACCGGTCCCGGCGGTAGCCGCTTCACTGGCAGCGCACGCGAGTCGCGTGGTTGCGTCAGTCTCACTTGCATCGGAGTCATCTGTCATGTTTGCACACAACAAGCGCTTGCAGTACACCGTCCGCGTCAGCGAGCCGAATCCGGCCCTGGCCAACCTCATGCTCGAGCAGTTTGGCGGACCGCAGGGCGAGCTGGCCGCGGCCATGCGTTACTTTACCCAGGCGGTCGCCGAAGACGATCCAGGCCGCAAGGACATGCTGTTCGACATCGCCACCGAGGAACTGAGCCACCTTGAGGTGATCGGTCACATCGTGGCCATGCTGAACAAGGGCGCCAAGGGGCGCCTGGCCGAGGCCATCGACAGTGAGGCCGATATGTACCGCGCCATCACCGGGCCCGGCAACGACAGCCACATCACGCAAGTGCTGTACGGCGCCGGCGCCCCCCTGACCAACTCGGCCGGCGTGCCATGGACCGCAGCCTACATCGACTCGATCACCGAGCCCAGTGCCGACCTGCGCTCGAACATCGCGGCCGAAGCCCGCGCCAAGATCGTCTATGAGCGCCTGATCGCGCTGACCGACGATCCGGGCGTGAAAGAGGCGTTGGGCTTCCTGATGACCCGCGAAGTGGCGCACATGAAGTCGTTCGAGAAGGCGTTGTACGCGATGGAGCCGAACTTCCCGCCGGGCAAGATGCCAGTGGTGCCGGCCTTTGCCAGCGTTTACTACAATATGTCACAGGGCCCGGGCGAGATGCGCGGCGCCTGGAACCAGGGCGCCGACTGGGATTTCATCAGCGACCGCGAGAAGCAGACGGCCGTCGACGGCGGCTCGGGCGAGGCCGAAGTCGCGCTGCCGAGCGGCGACATCGACGTCCTCAGGCAGATGGCAATGCGCACCATGTCCGATCCGTCGGCCATGCCGCGTACCGGCTCCGAATTGGGCATGATGCAATCGGCAACTGGTGGTACGATGGGAGGATCGGGTGGTAATGCCATGGGTGGGGCCAACGTCGGTTCCATGGGCGGTCCGCTCGACGATACCGGTGTGGGCAACCCGATGGGCAGCGGCAAGCCGCTGAAATAACACGCCGGGCCATACCTGCTGCGCCGGCCACCGCGGCCGGTGCGGCCTGTTACAGGAAGACGCATGGATAGCCAAACCGACAAGAGCAACCACCCTCGTGGCCTTCCGCGCTGGCTGACTCCTCGCCGCGCCATCGGTTTCGGCATTTGCGCCACCGGCTTTCTCGTCCTGCTCGGCAGCATGATCGAGCAGATCTTGAATGCCAATCCCAAGATGCTGGCGGCCCTGGCCGGCGGTAGCACGGCGGCGGCGGCGACCGCGCTGGGCACCTTGCCGGTGCTGTTCGCCCAGAATTTCACCAAGCGCACCTACGATTGCTTCCTCGGCTTCGGCGCCGGCGTCATGCTGGGCGCCACCGCTTTTTCCCTCGTGATCCCGGCCCTGAGCGCCGCCAAGACGGCTGGCGCCGGCAACTGGGAGTCGAGCCTCATGGTCGGCGCCGGCATCATGTTCGGCGCCGGCGTCATCCTGCTGCTCGGGCGCGCGGTGCGCACCGAGGGCATCCTGTCCAACGATCCCGACAAGGTGTCGCTGCGCCGCGCCTGGCTGTTCGTGTGGGCCGTGGCCCTGCACAACCTGCCAGAAGGCCTGGCCATCGGCGTGGCCTTCGCCGGCATCGACGTCGAGAAAGCCACGTCGCTCGCCACCGGCGTGTCGATCCAGGACGTGCCCGAAGGCCTGGTGGTGGCCCTGGCGCTGCACGCCGTCGGCTATAGCCGCCTGACCGCGGTCGGCATGGGCGTGGCCTCTGGCCTGGTCGAGCCGATCGCCGCCGTGTTCGGCGTCGCCCTCATCGGCATCTCGGGCGGCCTGCTGCCGTATGCGCTGGCCGCCGCCGCCGGCGCCATGCTGCTGGTGATCGTCAACGACGTGATCCCCGAGTCGCGCCAGTCGGGCAACGGCACCCAGGCCAGCATCGCACTCATCTTCGGCTTCATCCTGATGACGGTGCTCGACACGGCGCTGTCCTGACACGGTTGACCGCCACGGTGGGATGGTCGTAGGATAAAGATCATCCCATTCCTGCAAACACCGCATGACCATCCCCTCCAAACGGGAACAAACCCATCAGCGCATCCTCGACGTCGCGGCGCGCACGCTGCGCCGCAACGGTTTCGCCGGTGTCGGCGTGGCCGACGTCATGAAGGGCGCCGGCCTGACCCACGGCGGCTTCTATGCCCACTTCGACTCGCGCGAGGCCTTGCTGGTCGAGGCGCTCGAGCATGCCGACGCGGCGTCCACTGCCAATCTCGAGCGCCGCGTGGCCGCCTTGCGCGAGGAGGGCGCCAGTCCGCTGGCAGCACTGGTCACGGCCTACCTGTCCGACGACCACCTGACCGCCCATCCATCGGGCCTGGGCTGCGTGGTCGGTGCGCTCGGCTCGGAAATGGCGCGCCAGGAAGCGCCGCTACGCGAGGTTGCGCGCGGCCGCATCGAGCGACTGGTGCGGCATGTCCAGGCGGCGCTGGAAGCAGAAGGGCGCATCGGCGGGGATGCCGCTGGCCTGGCCCTGGCGCTGGCCGGCGCAATGGTCGGCGCCCTGCAGATCGCGCGCAGCTTCGGCCCCGAACAGCAGGGCAATGCGATGCTGGCGGCCAGCCGGCAGGCCTTGCTGGCCCACTACCTGCGCTAAGCCTCCAGTATCCGGCCCTGTCAGTACGCGGCCGATTTTTCTGGACTAGAATATGATTCTCGTCATATTCGACGACGCCATCAACCAGAAAGGAATGCCATGAAACTCGACAAGGCCACCGTCCTCGTCACCGGCGCCAACCGAGGCCTGGGTCTCGAATTCGCCCGCCAGGCGCTCGTGCGCGGCGCTAGCAAGGTGTACGCGGGGGCGCGCGATCCCGCCAGCGTCACGCTGGCCGGCGTCACGCCGATTCGGCTCGACGTCACTGATCCCCACAGCGTGGCGGCGGCGGCGGGCGAGTTGGGCGACGTCGACCTGGTGATCAACAATGCCGGCATCGCCCATTTCCAGCAGGTGCTGGCTGACGGCGTCGAGGACTCGCTGCGGGCGATGCTGGAAACGAATGTGTTCGGCATCCTGGGCATGAGCCGGGCCTTCGCGCCGGTGCTGGGGCGTAACGGCGGCGGCGCCATCCTGAACGTGCTGTCGGTGGCCAGCTGGATCAGCTCGCCGGCGCTGGCGGCCTACGGGGTGTCGAAGTCGGCGGCCTGGGGGCTGACCAATGCGGTGCGCAACGAGCTGCGCGAGCAGGGCACCCAGGTACTGGCCCTGCACGTCGGTTTCGTCGACACCGAGCTGACGCGCGACATTGCGCTCCCCAAGCTGGCCCCGGCCACGGTGGTCGAACGCGGCTACGCGGCGCTGGAGGCGGGCGCGGACGAAGTCATGATCGACGAACTGACGCAGGCGGTGAAGGCAGGGCTGTCGAGCGTGCCAGGCATCTATACCGGGGTCAGGCCCCATAATGCGTGAGTGATTGCCGCCCGGCGCCGGCTATGCTCGGGCCTTATGTGCCCGGCCCGAATACTGCGCCAACATCCGAACAGCCGCAAGACAGGCCTTGTATCGGCATGATCGACAGACACGGCAGGCAGCGGATCACGAACTGCGGCCACGAACACGAGCGGCAGCGGCGCGCGACCAGGGCCGCGCCATATGCAGGGCGAAAAAAAGGCGGCCCCGCAGGGCCGCCGTCGTTCCGCGTCAAGCGACGGACATCAGTCGCGAATCTCCAGCTTGCGGTTCAGGCTCAGCGCCGCCAGCGAGGCCACGGCGCCCGACAGCAGGTAGAGGCTGACGTAACCCAGGCCGAAGTGGGCCGACAGGCCGAGGGCGACCAGCGGGGCGAAGGCCGCGCCCACCAGCCAGGCGAGGTCGGAGGTCAGGGCCGCGCCGGTGTAGCGGAAGCCCTTCTGGAAGTTCGAGGTGGTGGCGCCCGCCGCCTGGCCGTAGGAGAAGCCGAGCAGGGTGAAGCCGATCAGGATGAAGGCGTTCTGGCCGGCCACGCCGCTATTGATCAGGAACGGAATCGAGGCCGAATACAGGGCGATCAGGGCCGCGGCCGTGCCGAGGGTGGTGCGGCGGCCGAGCTTGTCGGCGACCTTGCCCGAGACCAGCATGGCGAGGGCCGCGAGGCCGGCGCCCCACATCTGGATGTGCAGGAACTCGTCCATCGGGCGGGTATCGTAGAGCTGGATCCACGACAGCGGGAACACGGTCACCAGGTGGAACAGGGCGTAGCTGGCCAGGGCGGCCATGGCGCCGATGGCGATATTGCTGCCTTGCTTACTCACCAGTTCACCGATCGGGGCCGGATCGAGGTGGTGCGAATCGAGCAGGCGCGAATACTCCGGCGTGCTGGCCAGGCGCAGGCGGGCGAAGGTGCCAACCACGTTGATGGCGAAGGCGACGAAGAACGGGAAGCGCCAGCCCCAGGTCAGGAAGTCTTCTTCCGCCGTATAGGTGATCAGAAAGGCGAAGATGCCGGCCGCGATCACGAAACCGAGCGGTGCGCTCAATTGTCCGAGCATGGCGTACCATCCGCGCTTGTTCTCGGGTGCGCTCAGGGCGAGCAGCGAAGGCAGTCCGTCCCACGAGCCACCCTGAGCGAAACCCTGGGCGATACGCAAGGCTGCCAGCAGGATGATGGCGGTGGCGCCGATCTCGCTATAACTCGGGAGCATGGCGATGACGACAGTGCTGGTGCCCATCATGAGCAGCGAGATGCCGAGCTTCATGTCGCGGCTCCAGCGCTTCTGGATCGCCATGAACACGACCGTGCCGATCGGACGTGCCACGAAGGCGAGGGCAAAGATGGCGAATGAATACAGGGTGGCGTCGAGCCGGTCGGCCCAGGGGAAGAAAATGGCCGGGAAAACCAGGGCGGACGCGATCGCGTACGTGAAGAATTCAAAATATTCCGCCGAGCGGCCGATGACGACGCCGACGGCGATGTCACCGGGATCGACATGCGCGTCCCTGGCATTGATATTGCGCGCACCGCTGTTCGGGTGCGTGATTGGAGCGGCCCCTGCGCCGCCGTACGTCGTCGTGCTTTGCATATTGTGTTCTCCAGAGGTGATGTCCACGGCCGCCGGTTTTATCAGGATTCGTTGTAAAAATTGCACCTCAGCAAAGGTGGGACAATGTGTCCAATGTTCTTTGGCGACCGTTGGCATTACAGTAGCATGTTCTCCCTCCATGTAACGTTAGATACCTAGCATGATTCCTAAAATTGTCCGCCGCGGACTACCCTTACTTCCGCTTGCAGCGCTGGCCGGCTGCAACACGGTCGTGATGAATCCCACCGGCGATATCGCGAAGCAGCAGGCCGACCTGATTACCGTATCGGTCATCCTGATGTTGTTGATCATCGTTCCCGTGATGATCCTGACCGTCCTGTTCGCCTGGCGCTATCGCAAGAACGCCAACGCGAAATACGAACCCGATTGGGACCACTCGACGAAACTCGAGCTCATCATCTGGGGCGCGCCGCTCCTGATCATCATCGTCCTGGGCCTGATCACCTGGGTCAGCACTCACAAGCTGGATCCTTACCGTCCGCTCGACCGCCTGGACGAGCACCGTCCGATCCCGGCATCGACCAAGCCGCTCGAGGTGCAGGTCGTGGCGCTGGACTGGAAATGGCTGTTCATCTACCCGGAGCAGGGCATCGCCTCGGTCAACCAGCTGGTGACCCCGATCGACACCCCGATCCGCTTCAAGATGACCTCGTCGACCGTGATGAACACGTTCTACATCCCGACCCTGGCCGGCATGATCTACACGATGCCGGGCATGCAGACGGAGCTGAACGCGGTGCTGAACAAGGCGGGTGACTACCACGGCCTGTCGGCCAACTTCAGCGGCGACGGTTTCTCGCACATGAAGTTCGCCTACAAGGGCGTCAGCAACGAAGAGTTCAACACCTGGGTGCAGGAAATGAAGGCCAACCCAGCCGTGCTGGACCGCGCCGACTACCTGGTGCTGGAAAAGCCGACCGCCAAGGAGGCCGTGCGCCACTATGGCCAGGTCGAGCCGGCGCTGTTCAACCGCATCCTGAACCGCTGCGTCGCGGAGGGTTCGATGTGCATGAACCAGCAGATGCACGAAGACGTGAAGCGCAACCAGATGGCCGCCGCCATCCGCCAGCAGTCGCAGGGCGGCAAGTCTCAGCTGGCGGAAGCGCTGGAAATGTGCGTGGCTCCTATTAATACCTTGATGAAGTAATCATGCAAGAATCATTCGACTTGACGAAGTTCATCTTCGGTCGGCTGGGCTGGGACGCGATCCCGTTCCATGAGCCGATTCTGATCGCTACCTTCGCAGGCGTGATCGTCGGCGGTCTGGCCCTTCTCGGCCTGATCACCTACTTCCGCGTGTGGGGCACCCTGTGGAGAGACTGGATCACCAGCATCGACCACAAGAAAATCGGGATCATGTACATGATCCTGGGCCTGATCATGTTCCTGCGCGGCTTCGCCGATGCGCTCATGATGCGCGCTCAGCAGGCGATCGCCTTCGGCGACAATGCCGGCTTCCTGCCCCCGCACCACTACGACCAGGTCTTCACCGCCCACGGCGTGATCATGATCTTCTTCGTGGCGATGCCGTTCGTGACGGGCCTGATGAACTATGTGGTGCCGCTGCAGATCGGCGCGCGCGACGTGGCTTTCCCGTTCCTGAACAATTTCTCGTTCTGGATGACCGCCATGGGCGCCGTGCTCGTGATGGCCTCGCTGTTCGTGGGTGAATTCGGCCGCACCGGCTGGCTGGCCTATCCGCCGCTGTCGGGCATCCTGGCAAGTCCGGGCGTCGGGGTCGACTATTACATCTGGTCGTTGCAGGTGGCGGGTGTCGGCACGACCCTGTCCGGCGTCAACCTGATCGTCACCATCATCAAGATGCGCGCGCCGGGCATGGACCTGATGAAGATGCCAGTCTTCACCTGGACCTCGCTGTGCACCAACATCCTGATCGTGGTCACCTTCCCGATCCTGACCGCCGTGCTGGCCATGCTGGGCATGGACCGCCTGCTCGACACCGCGTTCTTCACGAGCGACCGTGGCGGCAACCCGATGATGTACGTCAACCTGATCTGGATCTGGGGCCACCCGGAGGTCTACATCCTGATCCTGCCGGCCTTCGGCATCTTCTCCGAAGTCGTCTCGACCTTCTGCGGCAAGCGCCTGTTCGGCTACACCTCGATGGTGTACGCGACCTGCGTCATCATGGTCCTCTCCTACCTGGTGTGGCTGCACCACTTCTTCACCATGGGTTCGGGCGCCAGCGTCAACGCGTTCTTCGGCATCACGACGATGATCATCTCGATCCCGACCGGCGCCAAGATCTTCAACTGGCTGTTCACCATGTACCGCGGCCGTATCCGCTTCGAACTGCCGATGATGTGGACCGTGTCGTTCATGCTGACCTTCGTGATTGGCGGCATGACCGGCGTCATGCTGGCCATCCCGGCGGCTGACTTCGTGCTGCACAACTCGCTGTTCCTGATCGCGCACTTCCACAATGTGATCATCGGCGGCGTCGTGTTCGGCATCTTCGCCGGCCTGAACTACTGGTTCCCGAAAGCCTTCGGCTACAAGCTGGACCGTTTCTGGGGCCTGGTCTCGTTCTGGCTGTGGTCGATCGGCTTCTGGGTTGCCTTCACCCCGCCGTACATCCTGGGCTTCATGGGCTATACCCGTCGCGTGAGCCATTTCGACGATCCTTCGGTGCAGTGGCTGTTCCAGATCTCGTTCCTGGGCACCCTGATGATTGCCGGCGGTATCGGCGCGCTGTTGATGCAGATCTATGTCAGCTACCGCGACCGCAACACCGCGCGCCTGCGCGACTTCACCGGCGATCCATGGGAAGGCCGTACGCTGGAATGGTCGACCTCGTCGCCACCGCCGGACTACAACTTCGCCTTCACCCCGGTGGTGTACGACAACGACACCTTCGCCGACATGAAGAAGAACGGCTACCGTCGTCCGCTGAAGGACTTCGTGGCGATCCACATGCCGAAGAATACCGGCGCCGGCATCATCATCTCCGCGCTGGCGTGCGCGGTCGGCTTCGGCATCATCTGGCACATGTGGGCGTTCACCATCGTGGCGTTCGTCGCCATGATGGCCGCGATCATCATCCATACCTTCAACTACAAGCGCGACTACTACATCCCGGCCGAAGAAGTGGCCCGGACCGAAGAAGCGCGTACCCGTATGCTGGAAAGCCATGTCTGAAATTAACGCATCTGTAACCGGCGGCAGCGTCGCCGACGACGTGACCGGACGTTACATCGTCCGCGAACACCACCCGGAGCAGGGCACGCTGCTGGGCTTCTGGCTCTACCTGATGAGCGACTGCCTCATCTTCGCGTCCCTGTTCGCCACCTATGCGGTGCAGGGCCGCGCCTATGCGGGCGGTCCGACCGGCGCCGAGCTGTTCGAGCTGCCGCTGATCGCGCTCAACACCGCGTTCCTGCTGGTGTCGTCGCTGACCTTCGGCTTCGCCATGATCGCGGCGCAAGCCAAGAACCTGGCGAAGACCCGCATGTGGCTGGTCGTCACCGGCATCCTGGGCCTGGCCTTCCTGTGCGTGGAAATCTATGAGTTCCAGCACCTGATCCACATGGGCGCCGGTCCGCAGCGTTCGGGCTTCCTGACCGCGTTCTTCGCGCTGGTCGGCACCCACGGCCTGCACGTGACCTTCGGCATCGTCTGGCTGGTGACCCTGTTCTTCCAGCTGGGCAAACACGGCCTGACCCCGGAGAACTTCCGTCGCCTGTCGTGCCTGTCGCTGTTCTGGCACTTCCTGGACCTGATCTGGATCTTCGTCTTCACCTTTGTCTACCTGATGGGAGTCCTGCCATGAGCGACCACCACGACCACGGCCACCATGGCCATGACGTCCACGTGACGCACTACAGCGCCAAGGACTACATGATCGGCTTCGCCCTGTCGGCGATCCTGACGATCATTCCGTTCTGGCTGGTAATGGGCAACGTCCTGGCGCCAGAGACCACCAAGTGGGTCATCCTGGCCTTCGCCGGCGTGCAGCTGATCATGCAGATGATGTACTTCCTGCACTTGAACTCGAAGGCGGAAGGCGGCTGGAACATGATGGCGCTGATCCTGACCATCGTCATCCTGGTCATCGTGATGGCCGGTTCGATCTGGGTCATGCATCATATGAACACCAATATGATGCCTGGCATGGGTCCGAACAGCACCCACGACATGACCTGATGTCGGTACTGCACGAACAGCCGGTGGCGCCGGCACATCCTCAGCGCTCCGCCTTCGTGCGGCGCGCCATGGCGGTGGCGGCCCTGCTGCTGTTCGTGCTGTTTGCCGGTCTGGGGACCTGGCAGGTGTTCCGCCTGCATTGGAAACTGGACCTGATCGAACGCGTCGACGCACGCGTTCATGCGGATCCCGTTGCGCCGCCCCTGGCGTCGCAATGGCCGCAAGTCTCACGCGAGTCCGACGAATACCGGCGCCTACGCCTGTCGGGCCGCTATCTTTACGAACTCACCACACCGGTGCAGGCGCTGTCCGATCTCGGCGCCGGTTTCTGGCTGCTCACGCCCTTATGCCTCGGCGACGGCCACATCGTTCTCGTCAACCGCGGCTTCATTCCCTCGAGCGGCGACATCGCGACCCGTTATCCTGCCCGCAAGGCCGGCGCCAATCCCTGCGCCGCCATCCAGGGCGCACCCGTCGACGTCGTCGGCCTGCTGCGCATCGCCGAGCCGAAAAGCGGCTTCCTGCGCGATAACGACCCCGTCAACAACCGCTGGTACGCGCGCGAAGTGGGCGCCATCGCCGCCGCGCGCGGCCTCGATCTTGCGCAAGTCGCGCCGTTCTTCGTCGACGCCGGCAAGGGCCAGGATCCGAAGGACGCGCCGGAAACGGCGGTCGGCGGCCTGACCGTCATTTCTTTCCCAAATAATCACCTCGTCTATGCGCTCACTTGGTATGCTCTGGCCCTGATGGTGGCCGCGGCCGCGTGGTGGGTCGCCCGCTACGAGGCGAAGCGCGGCAATACCGACGATTGAGGCGCCGGTCCCGCCGGACCGCAGCACAGACCGCAGTACAGATATAACGGGTTTTGATGCAATCTCCGCTGGATTTCTTCGCCAGGGCGGCGCGCTCGTCGCCGTCGGCCGCCGCCGCCAACGTCGAGTTCGCGGCCGGCCACAAGAACATGCTGCAGCTGATCGAGCTGCGCTGGATCGCCGTCATCGGCCAGATCACGACCATCGCCTCGGCCATCACGATCTTCCGGATCGAGCTGCCGCTGGTGCACATGCTGCAGGTGCTGGCCTGCCTGATCGCCTTCAACGTCGCCAGCCACCTGCGCTGGCACGAACGGCGCCCGGTCTCCAACGGCGAGATGTTCCTGGCGATCCTGGTCGACGTCTCCAGCCTCACCGTGCTGCTCTACCTGTCCGGCGGCACCACCAATCCCTTCGCCTTCCTGTACCTGCTGCAGGTGATCGTCTCGGCCGTGCTGCTCGACGTGCTGTGGACCTGGAGCATCGTGCTGGTCACGATCGCCTGCATGGCCGGTCTCGCCATCTACGCCCAGCCGCTCGCGCTGCCATTCGACCACGCGCGCGGCATCGGCAGCCTGTACGTGCAGGGCCTGCTGGTCTGCTTCGCGCTCAACGCCGCGTTGCTGGTGATGTTTATCTCGCGCATCTCGGACAACGTCCGCGACAAGGCGACCCAGCTGGCCGCCTTGCGCCAGCGCGCGGCCGAGGAAGAGCACATCGTGCGCATGGGCCTGCTCGCCAGCGGCGCCGCCCACGAGCTGGGCACGCCGCTGTCGACGGTCTCGGTGATCCTGGGCGACTGGAAGCGCATGCCGGCCTTCCGCGACGATCCCGAGCTGCTGGGCGAACTCACCGAAATGCAGACCCAGCTCAAGCGCTGCAAGGCCATCGTCAGCGGCATCCTGCTGTCGGCCGGGGAGGCGCGCGGCGAGTCGGCCGAGCGCACCACGATCAGCCGCTTCCTCGACGAGCTCGCCATAGGCTGGGAGGCCAGCCGGCCGGTGCGCACCTTCATCTACAATAACCGGATCGCCGAAGACCTGCCGGTCGCGAGCGATTCGGCGCTGCGCCAGACGGTCGACAACCTGCTCGACAACGCGCTCGAGGCCTCGCCCGAGTGGGTCTATATGGACGCCCACATCGACGAGCGGACCCTGGTGCTGACCGTATTCGACCGCGGCCCCGGCTTCGCGCCCAGCATGCTGGCCCATTTCGGCAAGCCCTATCACTCGACCAAGGGCAAGCCTGGCGGGGGGCTGGGACTGTTCCTGGCGGTGAACGTCGTGCGCAAGCTCGGCGGCACCGTCACGGCGCGCAACCGGCGCCACGACGAGGGCGGCGGGGCCGAGGTGTCCGTACGCCTGCCGCTGGCGGCGATCGAACTCGAAGAGGAAATAGACGATGCAGAATCCTGAGCCGCTGCTGCTCATCATCGAAGACGACGAAGCCTTCGCCCGCACCCTTTCCCGCTCGTTCGAGCGGCGCGGCTACCGCGTGCTGGGCGCCACCGGCCACGACGAGGCCCAGGCGCTGCTGGCCCGGCACAACCCCGGCTACGCCGTGGTCGACCTGAAGCTGAAAGGGAATACCTCGGGCCTGGCCTGCGTCCAGCTGCTGCACGAGCACGACCCGGACATGCTGATCGTGGTGCTGACGGGCTTCGCCAGCATCGCCACCGCGGTGGAGGCGATCAAGCTGGGCGCCGTGCAATACCTGGCCAAGCCCTCGGACGCCGACGACATCGAGGCCGCCTTCGGCCACGTCGCCGGCAGCACCGACGTCGAGGTCACCAACCGCTCGACCTCGATCAAGACCCTGGAATGGGAGCGTATCCACGCCGTGCTGGCCGAGACCGATTTCAATATTTCCGAGGCCGCGCGGCGGCTGGGCATGCACCGGCGCACGCTGGCGCGCAAGCTCGAGAAGCAGCGGGTGAAATAGATGCGACTGGCACACATGCTGCAGGGAGTCCTGCTGTTGCTCGTCCTGGCTGGCTGCGGCCGCAGCGACACGGCGGACGTGGCGCAAGCCCCCGGCGAAGCGTCGCCGGCCCGGATCGAGGCGGGGCGCAAGCTGTTCGCGCGCTGCGCGGGTTGCCACGAAGTGGGGCCGAAGGCCGGGCATATCTACGGGCCGCATCTGAACGGGGTGCTCGGACGCAAGGCGGGCAGCGTGACGGGCTATGCCTATTCTCCGGCGCTGAAGGCGTCGACGCTGGTGTGGGACGAAGCGAACCTGGCGGCCTTCATCCGCGATTCGGAACAGGTCATCCCCGGCAACAAGATGCGCTTCATGAGCTTCCTGAGCGACCGCCAGGCCGGGGATATCGTGGCCTACCTGGCCACGCAGGGCGGGACCCAGGCTGGGCAAGACCAGCCGCGTCCCTGATGCGACTTATCTGACGCTTATTTGGCGCTCTTGCGGCGACGGGCGGCCAGCAGGCCCAGGCCGGCGGCCAGCAGTGCGGCGCTGGCCGGCTCGGGCACCTCGACCGGATCCGGCAGGGCGTCGAGGTCGCTGATGGTCAGCACGTAGTTGCCGAAGCCCGCGAATTCGGTGAGCGAGAAGGTGCCGAGGGTGAATGCGTGGCGCGATTCCTTGCCGGTGTACAGCTGCGGGCCGTTGGTGGTCAGCACGTAGCGGTCGGTGTAGAAATCGTACAGTTGCAGGCCGCCGCTGATCGCCGAATTGAAGAACGTGATGTCCAGGGCATCATAGCCCGGGAAGCTGCCCGCCACCTCGTTGAACGTCAGGCCGCCGTTGTTGTCGGAGCTGTCCGGATCGCGCTCGGTGTCCAGCTGCCAGCTTGCGGTGTAGTCACCGGTGAGCTTGAATTCGTACAGGGCGGCGTTGGCAACGCCGGCCGACAGCAGGGCGGTCGCCAGGGCCGCTTTCATCAGGTTTTTTACCAATTTCACGTGTTACTCCATCTCTATGTTCGATTATCGTAGACATCACAATGATGTCGCCGATGCAACACAAAGCAGGAAGTGTGCCTGAAAATTATCTTATTTATAATCAGACACTTGTATGCAAAATTTCAAGTAAATACACGCAGGAATGTAAAATTTCCCGACAGCAGCCTGCCTAGCTGCCCAGCTTGCTGAGTGCGAAGGCGGCCAGGAATCCGGCCGCCACGATCAGGCCCGCGAAGTCATGGGTTTCGTCGAACGCTTCCGGGATCATGGTGTCGACCACCATCGCCAGCACGCCGCCGGCAGCCACCGCCGTGGTCGCCGCCAGCATCTCGGGCGGAAAGCGGTGGAATACCGTGTAGCCGAGCAGGGCGGCCACGCCGGAAGACAGGGCGATCCCGGCCCACACGCCGTAGATGTGCGCCGGGGACCGGCCCGCCTGCCGCATCCCGGCCGCGCTGGACAGGCCTTCGGGCAGGTTGGACAGGAAGACCGCAGCCACCACCGCCACGCTGACGCCTTTGCCGCCCAGCAGCGACAGGCCGATCACGATCGATTCCGGAATACCGTCGAGCAGGGCGCCGAAGGCAAGCGCGGCGCCGCTGCCGTCCTGATGCGCTGACGCCGGGCGCGGCCCGGAGCGCTTGCGGTGGCGCGCCCCCTTGCGCGCCAGCCACCAGTTGGCGGCCGTGTAGAACAGGGCGCCGAGCAGGAAGCCGGTGGCGGTGGAAGCAAAGCCGCCGGTCTCGATCGCCTCGTCCATCAGTTCGAACGACAGCGCCGAGATCAGGACGCCGCTGCCGAAGGCCATGATGGCCGCCACCAGCCGCTGCGGAACCTTGAAACGCACGCCAATGTAGGCGCCCAGCAGCAGGGCGGCGCCCGCCAGCAATCCCCAGCCACCTGCCTGCAGCCATCCTGGTAAGGTATCCAATATCCCTCCTTTTGTTTCATGCATGCTAATATTTTCAGGCACATGTGGCGCGCACTGCTGGCCCATCGATGGCCGGCGACCCGGATTCCCATCCTGACGGACGGGTAGGGAGCCTATTGCCTGTCTGTACATTCGCACAAATAGGGTTGCCACGATTATATTTTTCGTGCAGTATAGCTGGGTGGCAACCGGCAGCGTCCGGTTGCCCCGATCAGCGATGAGGCGGCTCACACCGTTTCTTTTCGCCCCCCGCATCCGTCGGGGGGCATTTTTCGACACGCGGCGTAGCGTTCCCACAGTTGCCGCGTCTGGCGCTCCCCGCGCCGAATCGGACCATCGTGCCTGCGCGGCTCTCTGCCGCCGATCGGCGCGTCCCACCGGAGAACTGGATGAGCGAGCTGCTTTCACTCACGCATGCGCTGGCCTGGCCGCTGGCGCTGACGCTGGCCTGGATGACCGGCGAACTGCTGTACCGCTGGGCCAATGTGCCGCGCATCTCCATCTATGGCCTGTGCGGCTTCGTGTTCGGCAACCTGTCGAGCGGCTATCTGCCGCCGGCCCAAGCCGACAACTTCATGATGCTGGCCAATCTCGGATTCGGCCTGATGCTGTTCGAGCTCGGCTACCGCATCAACCTGCGCTGGCTGCGCACCAACCCCTGGCTGCTGCTCACCTCGGTGCTGGAAGCCGGTCTGACCTGGGCCGCCGTGTATTACGTCTCGCGCATCTGCGGCCTGGCCGTGCTGCCGGCCTGCCTGCTGGCGGCCCTGGCCATGGCCAGCTCGCCCGCCGGCCTGCTGCGCATCGTCAACGAGCAGGGCGGCGGCGGCCAGGTGACCGAGCGCGCGATGCACCTGACGGCCCTGAACTGCGTGCTGGCCGTGTTCGTGTTCAACGTGACGGTGGGCTTCGGCGTGTTCCAGACCTCGGGCGACGTGGTCCACGCCAGCTGGACCGGCCTGGTGGTGCTGGCGGCGTCGAGCGGCCTGGGCGCGGCGCTGGGCTGGCTGCTGCCGCTGTGGCAGCGCGTGGCCGGCCACGTGCGCAGCAATTCGACGCTGACGTTCGCGGTCTTCGTGTTCCTGCTGGTCGCGATCACCCATGTACTGAAACTGTCGCCGGTGCTGGCGGCGCTGACCTTCGGCCTGGTGGCGCGCCACCGCCGCGTCACCCTGAGCCCGGCCCAGCGCAACTTCGGCGCCCTGGGCGACCTGCTCACCGTGCTGCTGTTCTTCTTCGTCGCCACCACCATCGCCTGGCAGCCGACCGCCGAAGGGCTGATGCTGGGCCTGCTGCTGCTGCTGGTGCGCGCCCTGGTCAAGGTAGCGGTGTGCACCGCCACCGCGCGGGTGTCGGGCATCTCGGCGCGCAAGGGCGCCCTGACCGGGGTCGCGATCATGCCGCTGACGGTGTTCGCCATCATCCTGATCGAGCAGACCCGGCGTTCGGGCGTCGACCTGTTCGACACCCTCGCGCCACTGGCGCCATTGGCCGCGATGGCCATGATCCTCGAGGTGCTGGCGCCGATCCTGACCCAGATCGCGCTGACCGGCGCGCGCGAATCGGGTTTTGCAAAGTACAAGAATGTCGTGAAGGAGGACAAGGATGCCGCTGCCTGAGTTTTCGCGCTCGGAACCGCTGACCATGGGTGTCGAGCTGGAGTTGCAGCTCGTCGGCCTGTCGGATTTCGACCTGACCCCGGCCTCGCCGGACATGCTCGACCTGCTGGCGCGCGCGCCGTTTCCCGGCGCGGTCACGCCCGAGATCACCGAAAGCATGATCGAGATCAACAGCAGCATCCATACCGGCTACGCGCCGCTGGTGGACGAGCTGCGCCTGATCCGCGACACCCTGCTGCGCGCCGGCGACCGCCTGAACGTGGGCGTGTGCGGCGGCGGCACCCATCCGTTCCAGCAGTGGACCGAGCGCCGGATCTACGAAAAGCCGCGGTTTCGCGAGGTGTCGGCGCTGTACGGCTACCTGGCCAAGCAGTTCACCGTGTTCGGCCAGCACGTGCACATCGGCTGCGGCAGCGGCGACAATGCCCTGTTCCTGCTGCACGCGCTGAATCGCTACATTCCGCATTTCATCGCGCTGTCGGCCTCGTCGCCCTTCCTGCAGGGCAGCGACACCCAGTTCCACTCCTCGCGCCTGAATTCGGTGTTCGCCTTCCCGCTGTCGGGGCGCGCGCCGTTCCTGCTGAAATGGGAAGACTTCGAGCGCGACTATTTCAAGCGCATGGAAGACACCGGCATCGTGCGCAGCATGAAGGACTTCTACTGGGACCTGAGGCCGAAGCCCGAATACGGCACCATCGAGCTGCGCGTGTGCGACACCCCGCTCACGGTCGAGCATGCGGCGGCCCTTGCCGCCTACCTGCAAGCCCTGTGCAGCCACCTGCTGGAAGGGAACGAGCCGCCGCCGCGCGAGGACGACTACCTGGTCTACAACTACAACCGCTTCCAGGCCTGCCGTTTCGGGCTCGAAGGCAATATCGTGCTACCGCAGGAACACCAGCCGGTCACCTTGCGCGACGACATCCTCGCTACGCTGGCCCGCATCGCGCCGCACGCCGAACGGCTCGGATCGGGCGCCGCGCTGGCCCACCTGTCCCAGGTGACGAAAGCGGTCGGCGACGCCGCACAGCTGCGCATCGTGCATGAGCACGAGGGCAGCGTGGAGGCGATGGTTAATCTGGCGCTGGGGAAATTCCGCGGCGAGGTGTAGACCTTACGACTGGCTGAGAGGTATCTTGCCCGCGGCTTCGTCCGCATCCAGGCGGCCGATCAGCAGGGCCAAGTCCTGTTCCAGGCGCAGCAGGGTCGCTTCGTCCAGCGTCGCCAGCGCGCTCGGCAGCACACCGGCCGCCGGGCCGGGCACCCGGCGCAACACTTCCTGGCCCGCCGGCAAGATACGCAGTGCGACGTTGCGCCGGTCCGCGCCTTCGCGCGCCGCCACCACATAGCCACGCTCGACCAGTCCCCGCACCAGGTTGCTGGCGGTCGACTGGTGAATGTCCATCGCGCGCCCCAGGCTGGTGGCGCCGATGCCCGGCTGCTTCTCGATCACCGACAGCGCCCAGACCTGGGCTCCGCCCAGGCCCGAGTCGCGCTCGAGCTGGCGAAAATGTGTCTTGACGGCATTGAAGACGATACGGAACTGGCGCAGCACGCGCTGGGGCGGCGCATCGAGGGACGCGGGCAGGGCTTCTGGTTGAGGTTCGGGCGGCATGGGCGAGATGATAATCCAACAGCCCGCAAAGCGGGGCCGGGCAGCGCGCTTTTTCTTGGCATGCGAAATTCCCCCGAACGCCCCGTTCTGCGCTAGCATCGATTCATGCGAAGCGCATCCGCCAGCCCTGGTGTCCCGGAGCGCGGCCTGTCACGGGCCGCGATGGGCACCTGTCTGCTCGGCCTGGTGCTCACCTCGCTGCTGGGCGGCGCGGTGCGCACGATGGAATTTGACCGCGCCAACGCGGAATTCGACCAGCGCGCCGTGGTGCGGGTCGCGGCCGTCACCCGCGCCTTCGCCGAAGCCACCGACGCCGCGCGCGCCGTCAACCTGTTCTTCAGCGCCTCGCGCGAGATCACGCGCGAGGAGTTCGACGCCTTCGCCCAGCCGCTGGTGGCGCGCCACGGCTACCTGCAGGCGCTGGTGTTCCAGCGCTTCGTGAGCGACGTGGAGCGCGACGCCTTCGAGGCCCAGCGGCGCGCGTTCTGGCCGGGCTTCGAGATCCGCGAACGCGTCAGGACCGGCGCGCCGGCCCTGGTCCGGGCAGGCGTGCGCTGGCGCTACCTGGTCAACGACTATGTGACACCGATCGTCGGCAACGAGGTCACCTTCGGCTACGATGCCTGGTCGTACGCGCCCCAGCGGGTGTACACCCAGCGGGCGATCGACACCGGCGAACCGGCCGCCAGTCCCATCATCGACCTGCTGCAGGGCGGCGGCGCCCGCCATGGCGTCCTCATCACGCTGCCGGTCTACCGGCCCGGCGCGCGTCCTCTCGAGACGGCGGCGCGGCGCGCCACCGTGGTGGGCGCCACCGAGGTGGTGATCGACGTCGCCCAGTTGGTGGGCGGCACCCTGGAATCCGTGAGGCTGCTCGACGACGACAATTTCGCGCTGTCGCTGCGCGGCCCCGACGCCCTCGGCAACGTGGTCACCGCCTACCAGCACGGCAGCCTTGCCGCGCCCGACGGCTGGTGGGACCGTGTGCTGGACGGCATGGCGCTGCGCCGCGTGGAAGCGTTCGAAATCGCCGGCAGCCCCTGGCAGGTGGTGGTCGAGGAACAGCCCCCGGCCCTGGGCGCCCACATGGCCGAGCTGGTCGCGATGGTGCTGGGGCTGATCCTGAGCTTCGCCGCCGCCGGCCTGGTGCAGCAACGGGTGGCGCGCACGCGCCGCATCGAGGCCCTGGTCGAACAGCGCACCGCGGCGCTCGAGCGCGCCACCGGCTCGCTGCGGCTGTACGAACGCGCGATGGAAGCCAGCGCCAATCCGATCCTGCTGGTCGACGCGGAGCAACCGGGCTATCCGATCGAATACGTCAACCCCGCCTGCGAACGCACCTTCGGCTATTCGGCGCGCGAGCTGGCCGGCCAGCCGCTCAAGCTGCTCGCCGGCCTGGATGCCGACCAGCCTTCTGTGGAAGAGCTGCGCCAGGCCTTGCGCCAGCAGCGCGAGGAGCATGCCCTGGTCACGGCCCATACCCGCGACGGGGTGGAGCTGATCAGCGACGTCTACGTGGCCCCGGTGCGCCGTCCCGACGGCCATGCCGGGCATTTCGTGGTCACCGTCTACGACGTCACCACCGCCAAGCGCTACGAGGCCGAGCTCGAGCGCCATGCCCACTACGACACGCTCACTGGCCTCGCCAACCGGTCCTTGCTGTCCGACCGCATCGAGCGCGCCATCGCCAACGCCGGCGGCATGCCGGTGTGGACCGTGCTGCTCGACTTCGACCATTTCAAGCTGATCAAAGACACCCTTGGCCGGCGCGCCGGCGACGAAGCGCTGCGCATGCTGGCGACACGCATCAAGGGCGCGCTGCGGCCGGTGGACACCGCGGCCCGGGTCGGCGGCGACGACTTCGTGCTGGTGCTGGTGGGCGTGGCCGACGAACGCCAGGCCGCGGCGCGCATCCAGCAGGTGCGCGAAGCGGTGGGCGAACCGATCCACCTGGCCGGCCAGCGCCTGGCGCTCAGCTGCAGCGCCGGCGTGGCCGCGTTCCCGGCCGACGGCCTGGACGCCGACACCCTGGTCAAGAACGCCGAGATCGCGATGTACCGCGCCAAGAGCATCGGCCGCAACGGCGTGCAGTTCTATGCGCCGCACATGAACGCCCAGGCCTTCGACCGCCTGGCCCTGGAGAGCGCGCTGCGCCATGCGCTGCAGGACGACCAGTTCGAGCTGCATTTCCAACCGCAGGTCGACCTGGCCACCGGCTGCGTGGTGGGCAACGAGGCGCTGATCCGCTGGCGCCACCCGCTGCTGGGCACGATTCGGCCCGACCGCTTCATCGCCCTGGCCGAGGAGACCGGCCTGATCGTGCCGATCGGCGCCTGGGTGCTGCGCACCGCCTGCCGCCAGAACCGGCGCTGGCAGCGCGCCGGCCTGGGACCGCTGCGCATCGCCGTCAACCTGTCGGCACGCCAGTTTGCCGAGCCCGACCTGGTCGAGACCGTGGCCAAGGTGCTGGTCGAAACCGGACTGCCGCCGGCTTCGCTCGAGATCGAACTCACCGAGAGCATGATGATGGCCGACGCCGACGCCGCCATCCATACCATGGAATGCCTCAAGCGCATGGGTGTCAAGTTGTGCATCGACGATTTCGGCACCGGCTATTCGAGCCTGCAGTACCTGAAGCGCCTGCCGGTGGACGTGCTCAAGATCGACCGCTCCTTCGTGCAGGACATCGTCGGGAACCCGGACGGCGCGGCCCTGGTCGACGCCATCATCTCGCTGGCCCACGGCCTGCGCATGCAGGTGATCGCCGAAGGGGTCGAGACGATCGAACAGCTCGACTACCTGCGCGGCTGCGGCTGCGACGAGGTCCAGGGCCACGTCTACAGCCGTCCGCAGCCGGCCACGCGGGTCGAGGCGCTGCTGCGCGCCGGCCGGGTGGAGCCGGCGGCCAGCGCCGCCTGAGGCGCCGCACCTCCCATCCCGTGCCGTGGCGCGCGCCGCGGTCGGATATACTTGCCCCACATTGTTACTTTGATCAGGCAGGTATAGCGAGTGGACCACGACCAGAACAACGAGAACACGGACACCGCGGACACCGCGCCAACCGTGCAGCAACGCATGAAGCAGGTCTTCCGGCGCCTCGCCCGCCGCCTGCTCGCCGGGGCCTCCACCCGGGCCGGCGCCCTCAGGACCGGCGCCAGGGCGCGCCTGCACGGCCGGCCGCTGCCGGTCAAGCTGGCCCTGGTCGCGCTCTGGAGCATGGCCGCGGGCCTGATGGCGGTCCTGGCCTGGCTCCTGATCCTGATCCCGTTCACGCCCGGCATCGACGACCTGGAACAGGTCAGCCGCTCGCGCCCGTCCGTGATCCTGGACGCCGGCGGCCGGCCGCTCGGCACCTTCGAGAAAGGCCTGCAGGAACGCGTCAAGCTGTCGCAGGTGTCGCCGCACGTGGTCGAGGCGCTGATCTCGACCGAGGACCACCGCTTCTACCGGCACCACGGCGTCGACTTCAAGCGCGTCGCCGGCGCGCTCTGGGCCAGCGTCAAGGGCGCGCCGCAGGGCGGCTCGACCATCACCCAGCAGCTGGCGCGCAATATGTTCCCGCAAGAGATCGGCCGCGCCCGCAGCGTGAACCGCAAGATGAAGGAACTGATCACGGCGATCAAGATCGAGAACACCTACAGCAAGACCCAAATCCTGGAAGCCTACCTGAACACGGTGCCTTTCCTGTACAACGCCTATGGCATCGAAATGGCGGCGCGCACCTACTTCGACAAGCCGGCATCCAGGCTCGACGTGCTGGAGTCGGCGACGCTGGTCGGCATGCTCAAGGGCACTCATTACTACAATCCGGTGGCCAACCCGGAACGCTCGCTGGCGCGCCGCAACGTGGTGCTGGGCCAGATGCGCAAGCACGGCGCCTTCGACGACAAGCGTCATGCGCAACTGGTCAAGCGGCCGATGCGCCTGCGCTTCGCGCGCCTGCCCGACCGCAGCGGCAAGGACGACCATTTCACCCACCACGTGCGCAAGTGGCTGCTCGACTGGGCCGACGAGAACGACTACAACCTGCAGCTCGACGGGCTGGTGGTGCGCACCACGCTCGACCCGGAACTGCAGGCGGCGGCCGAGCGCGCGGTGCGGCGCCAGGCCGACATCCTGCAGGCGATCGCCGACGTCGAGTGGGCCAACCCCAACCTGCCCCGCTCGACCGCCACGGCCACCTATACGGCGATACGCCCGAACATCGATCCCTTCTCTTACTACTGGATCACCAATGCGCGCGCGCTGGATGCCTTCGTGCGCGAGAGCGGCGCCTACCGCAGCGCGGTCGAGGAGGGCGAAGAGCCGGCGGCCGCGCTCAAGCGCCTGAAGGCCGACCGCAGCTTCATGCATGAACTGAAAAGCGCCAAGTCGCGCCTGGAGGCGGGCTTCGTGGCGGTGGACCCGGCCAGCGGCGCGGTCAGGGCCTGGGTCGGCAGCCGCGACTTCGAGCGCGACCAGTACGACCACGTGGCCCAGGCCGCGCGCCAGCCGGGATCGACCTTCAAGCCCTTCGTCTATGGCGCGGCGCTCGAGCGCGGCATCCCGCCAACCCAGGCCTACCGCGACGTGGTGCTCGAATTCAAGGGCGACCACGGCGAGGTGTGGAAGCCGACCGATATGGACGGCAACAGCGGCCGCTCGATGCCGATGCGCGACGGCCTGGTGTTTTCGAAGAACACGATCACCGCCCAGGTGAGCCAGGAAGTGGGCATCGGGCCGATCGTGCGCCTGGCCCAGGGCCTGGGCATCCGCCAGAGCAGGCTGGAGGCGGTGCCCTCGCTGGCCCTGGGCACCAGCCCGGTCACCCTGTTCGAGATGGTGAGCAGCTATGCCACCATCGCGGCCCTGGGCGAGTACCGCAAGCCGATCTTTGTCCGCACCATCGAGGACCGCGAAGGCAACGTGATCGCCGATTTCGGCGGCGGCCAGCCCGAACGCGCGATGTCGCGCGAGTCGGCCGAAGCCCTGATCGACATGCTGCGCGGCGTCGTCACGCGCGGCACCGGCAACGGCGTACGCAGCCGCTTCGGCATCCGCAGCGACCTGGCGGCCAAGACCGGCACCAGCCAGAACAACCAGGACGGCTGGTTCATCATGATGCACCCGAACCTGGTGGCCGGGGCCTGGGTCGGCTTCAACGACAACCGGGTCACCATCCGCAGCAGCTACTGGGGGCAGGGCGGGCACAATGCGGCGCTGGTGGTGGGCGACTTCTTCCGCGGCGCTTTCGATAACGGCAGCCTCGACGCGAAGGCCACGCTGCCCGGATGGCGCCCGCCGGAGCCGCGGCGCTACGTGGTGGAAGAGGAGCCAGAAGAAATCTTCATGGACGAAGCACAGGACATCGTGCCGGAAGGCGGCCCGGAGGAGATGCCGGTGGCGCCGCCGCTAGAGGCAATCGAGCCTCCGATCGAACCGCTTGAGGCGGCGCCGACGCCTAGCGCGCCGCCGACTGCCGTCCCGACGCCGTCGGTGTTGTAGCTGACGCCGCCGCTGGGGCCTCGATCAGGGCCGGATCGGCCTTCAGCAGCGGATAAGGGTTGATGGCGCCGCCGGTATCGTAGATCCCGTAGTGCAGGTGCGGCGGCGTGCCCTTGGCATTGCCCGTGTCGCCGACAAAGCCCAGCACCCGGCCGGCCTCGATGCGCATGCCGGGTTCGACGTCCGCATAGCCGTCCAGGTGAGCGTAGTAGTGGCGCTGCCCGCCGGGCCCCAGCACCCAGACCACCAGGCCGCCAAGGCGGTTGGTGCCCACCTGGCTCACGATGCCTTCGGTGCTGGACACCACCGGCGTGCCGCGTTTGGCGAAGATATCGATCCCCTCGTGCTTGCGGCCCTCGCTGCGCGCGCCGCCCCAGGTGTCGCGCAGCGCGCGCTGGCGCACGCCCTCGACCGGCACCGGCAGCGCCTGCGGCTTGGGCATGGCGGCCAGGCGCATGGTATAGAGGGCGCGCTCGATATAGGGCTCGAGCAGGCTATACGCCAGAACCAGGAAGATGGCGACGACAAGGGTGCGCAGGAGAGCGGCCATTGAGCGAGCGCTTACAGGATCGGCGCGCCGCCCGTAACGGCGATGCGCGCGCCCGAGATATAGCTCGCCTCATCGGACGCCAGCATCACGAACACCGGCGCCACCTCTTTCGGCTGGCCGGCACGCTTCATCGGCACCTGGCTGCCGAAGTTCTCGACTTCTTCCGGCGGCATGGTCGACGGGATCAGCGGCGTCCAGATCGGACCTGGCGCCACCGAGTTCACCCGGATGCTTTTTTCGGCCAGCAGCTGGGCCAGGCCGGCGCTGAAGTTGGCGATCGCGCCCTTGGTGGTGGCGTATGCCAGCAGGGTGGGCTTGGGATTGTCGGAGTTGATCGAGGTGGTGTTGATGATCGAGGAGCCGGGTGCCATGTGCTTCACCGCGGCCTTACACAAGTGGAACATGGCGGTGATGTTCACCTTGAAAGTGTAGTCCCATTCGTCGTCCGGGATCTCGTCGAGCGAGTCGTGCGACATCTGGAACGCGGCATTATTCACCAGCACGTCGATGCGGCCGAATTCCGCCACCGCCTTGTCGACGATGGCGCGGCAATGGGCGCGGTCGGCGATATCGCCCGGCACCAGGATGGCGCGGCGCCCGGCTTCCTCGACCAGGCGCGCGGTCTCTTTCGCATCGTCGTGCTCATCGAGGTAAGCGATCAGGACGTCGGCGCCTTCGCGCGCGAAAGCCAGCGCCACCGCGCGGCCGATGCCGCTGTCCCCGCCGGTGATCACGGTGGCCTTGTCCTGCAGGCGGCCGGATCCGCGATAGCTGGTTTCGCCATGGTCGGCTTGCGGGTTCAGCGCGGCTTCACGGCCGGGCCATTGCTGTTGTTGCTTGGGAATATCCATCGCTGCGTGCTCCTCGTTGGGCGGTAGCGCACAGGGTGACAGCCTCGGGCGCCAGCTTCAGTTAGCTGCCACACGCTAGTGCGAGATCCGGGCCGGCAAGCATGCCCGCATGCCAGACGGCCCGTTTTGAGGTAGGCTTGCGGTATTCGAATAGCAATAATAAGGAGACCCCATGGCCGCCCCCTACGTAACCTCCCAACCCGAACGCAGCGCCATCGACGCCACCCAGGGCCTGATCGCCCTCGATTTCGGCGCCAACTGGTGCGGCTATTGCCGCGCCGCCGAGCCGCTGATCGACCAGGCGCTGGCCGAGAATCCGGCCGCCCGCCACATCAAGGTCGAAGACGGCCCGGGCCGCCCGCTGGGCCGCTCGTTCCGCATCAAGCTGTGGCCGACGGTCGTGGTGCTGAAGGATGGCCAGGAAGTGGCGCGCGTGGTGCGTCCGGTCGACGCCGACGCGGTGCGCCAGGCCCTGGCCCAGGCGGGCGCATGAGCGAGGCGGCGCTGGCAGATCGACCCGCGGCCAACAAACCCCGCACCGTCCTGTTTGCAAGCCTGATCGGCACCACGATCGAGTTCTACGACTTCTACATCTATGCCACCGCCGCGGTGCTGGTATTTCCGCGCCTGTTCTTTCCGGCCGCCGACCCGGGCGCGGCGATGCTGCAATCGCTGGCGACCTTCGCCATCGCCTTTTTCGCGCGCCCGGTCGGCTCGGCCGTGTTCGGCCACTTCGGCGACCGTATCGGCCGCAAGGCGACGCTGGTGGCGGCCCTGCTCACGATGGGCATCTCGACCATCCTGATCGGCATGCTGCCCACCTATGCCCAGATCGGCGTGGCGGCGCCGCTGCTGCTCGCGCTGTGCCGCTTCGGCCAGGGCCTCGGCCTGGGCGGCGAATGGGGCGGTGCGGTGCTGCTCGCCACGGAAAACGCGCCGCCCGGCAAGCGTGCCTGGTACGGCATGTTCCCGCAGCTGGGCGCGCCGATCGGTTTCTTCCTGTCGGGCGGCGTGTTCCTGCTGCTTGGCGCGCTGATGAGCGACGACGCCTTCTTCGCCTGGGGCTGGCGAATTCCCTTCCTGGCCAGCGCCTTGCTGGTGGCGGTAGGCCTGTACATCCGCCTGAAAATCACCGAGACGCCCGACTTCCAGAAGGTGCTGGACCAGAAAGCGCGGGTCAAGGTGCCGATGGTGGCGGTGCTGCGCGACCACCGCCGCGCGCTGGTGCTGGGCACCCTGACCGCCTTGTCGACCTTCGTCATCTTCTACCTGATGACGGTGTTCGCCCTGAGCTGGGGCACGGCGCAGCTGGGCTATACGCGCCAGGAATTCCTGGTGCTGCAGCTGTTCGCGGTGGTGTTCTTCGCGCTCACGATTCCACCGTCGGCTTTGCTGGCCGACAGCCGCGGGCGACGCACCGCCATGATGCTGGTGAGCGCCGCGATCGCCGTGTTCGGCCTGCTGTACGGACCGCTGTTCGGCGCCGGCGGCTGGGTCGCGGTCACCCTGTTCATGGTGCTCGGCATGTGCCTGGTCGGCTTCACCTACGGACCGCTTGGCACCTTGCTGGCCGAAATGTTCCCGCCCGAGGTGCGCTATACCGGCGCCTCGCTCACCTTCAACCTCGCCGGCATCCTCGGCGCGTCGGTTGCGCCGTATATCGCACTCTGGCTCGCGACCAACCACGGGCTGGAATTCGTCGGCTATTACCTGAGCGGCGCGGCCCTCGTCAGCCTGGCCGCCCTGGCGCTGGCCAAGGGCCTGGTGCCGTCGGCCGCTAGGTGAAAGAGCGCCGCTTCGGACGCCTCGGGGCAAGGGCTCCGACGTCCGCCGACGAGGCCTTCCTCGACGCGCTCTACCTCGACTCCCGTCCGGACCTCGGCGCGCTGCCGGTGCCGCGCAGCGTCATCGAAGGCATCGCGCGCCATCAGCGCGCGATGCAGGTCGAGGATTATGCGCGTCGCTACGCCGCACTCGAGACCTGGCTGGTGACCGATGGGGAGGTCCCGGTAGCGCGCATCGTGCTGGCGCGGTCGGATGGCGTGCTGCGGGTGGTGGACCTGTCGGTGGCGCCGGCCGCGCGCCGCAAGGGCATCGCCGGCGGCATCCTGGGCGCGCTGCAGGATGAATGCGTGCGCATGACATTGCGTGTCCGCACCGGGAACCTGGCCGCACGCCGGCTTTACGACAGGCTGGGTTTTACGCCCGTGCGAGTCGACGACGCCACCCTTGAACTCGAATGGGGCCAAAAGGAAAAGCATCCGGGATGATGTGCGCGGCGTATGTGCGGGATCTACCAGGAGATCTCCCATGGCCGCAACCGCCCCCGCCACCAGAGCCGGCACCGTCCTCTTCGCCAGCCTGATCGGCACCACGATCGAGTTCTACGACTTCTACATCTACGCCACCGCCGCGGTGCTGGTGTTCCCGCAGCTGTTCTTCCCGGCCCTCGACCCGCCGCCGCGACCCTGCAATCGCTGGCGACCTTCTCCATCGCCTTCCTGGCCCGTCCGGTCGGCTCGGCCCTGTTCGGCCACTTCGGCGACCGCATCGGCCGCAAGTCGACCCTGGTCGCGGCCCTGCTCACGATGGGCCTCTCGACCATCGTCATCGGCCTGCTGCCCACCTACGCCCAGATCGGCGTCGCGGCCCCGCTGCTGCTGGCGCTGTGTCGCTTCGGCCAGGGGCTCGGCCTGGGCGGGGAGTGGGGCGGGGCGGTGCTGCTCGCCACCGAGAACGCGCCGCCGGGCAAGCGCGCCTGGTTCGGCATGTTTCCGCAACTGGGGGCGCCGATCGGCTTCTTCCTGTCCGGCGTTACCTTCCTGCTGCTGGGAGAGGCGATGAGCGACGAAGCCTTTTTCAGCTGGGGCTGGCGCGTGCCCTTCCTGGCCAGCGCCTTGCTGGTCGCGGTCGGCCTGTACATCCGCCTGAAAATCACCGAGACGCCCGACTTCCAGCGGGTGCAGGCGCGCGGCGCCCAGGTGAAACTGCCGATGGTGACGGTGGTGAGCGAGCATGGCCGCACCATGCTGCTGGGTGCGCTGGCGGCGATGGGCGGCTTCGCCTTCTTCTACCTGATGACGGTGTTCGCGCTCACCTGGGGCACGACCCGGATGGGCTTCACGCGCCAGCAGTTCCTGCTGCTGCAGCTGTTCGCGATCGTGTTCTTTGCCCTGACCATTCCCTTGTCGGCGCTGCTGGCCGACCGTGTCGGGCGGCGCGCGGCGCTGATGCTGGTGAGCGTGGCGATCGGCAGCTTCGGCCTGCTGTACGCCCCCCTGTTCGGCGCCGGCGCCTGGCTGCCGGTGGGGATCTTCATGGTGCTCGGGATGTCGCTGGTGGGCTTCGTCTATGGCCCGCTCGGCACCTTGCTGGCCGAACTGTTCCCGGCCGAGGTGCGCTATACCGGCGCGTCATTGACCTTCAATCTCGCGAGCATCCTGGGAGCGTCGGTGGCGCCCTATATCGCGCTGTGGCTGGGCACCAGGCATGGTCTGGCGCAGGTCGGCTACTACCTCAGCGCGGCATCGCTCGTCAGCCTGGCGGCGCTGGTGCTGCTCGGCCGCCAGCGGCGTCAGAAAGAATAGACCATCGTCAGCGAGGTCTGGGTATCGGTGTTCTTCTTGTCGTCCGGGACATCGCTGTCGTTGCGCACGCTGAAGCCGGCCTTCATCTGCATGCTGCCGTTGATCTTGGTGCTCAGCGAGGTCTCGGCCACCGAATGGGTATTGCCGGTGCCTTTCTCGACGCTGACGGTCTGGGCGAAGAAGGCCGAGGGACTGACCTGCCAGCGGAACTGGGCCGCGCTGCGCACCGTCATGCCGCGCTCTTCTTCCTCGTTGTCGCGCTTGCCGACCGAATAGCCGGGACCGATCTCGACGTCAAGCGTCTTGTCGGGCGCCGTGTACCAGCGCGAACCGTAACCGATGCCGACCGTGGAGTACTTGCGGTAGGCGCCGAACCGGTCGTCGGTGTGGGTGGCCAGCACGAAGGCGCGGCGGCCATCGCCCAGGAGCTTGAGCGAGGCCTTGGCCGAGGTGGCCCAGCGCTGGGCCGAGCGGCTCTTCACGGGCTCGCCGAACTCGTCCTCGTATTCGTCTTCCTTGAAATAGCCGCTGGCGATGAACTCATGGCTCCAGCGCGCCGTCTCGTGACGGGCATCGATCTTGCCTGTGACGGAGGTGCCGTTGGTATTGCCGGAGGTCGTAATCGCGCCGAGTTCGGCGGAGGTAAACCAGCCGCCATCCGGAATCGCCGGCATTGCGACGGCGAGCGGCGCGTGGACGTCGCCGATTTGGGGAAGATCGGGAGCGGCAAGCGCCGCACCCGGGATGCCAGCCAAGGCCAGCGCCAGGATCGAAAGTGGTTTCATCAGCATCTAGCGGCCGCATGGGCCGCGCCGTACCGCGTGGCGTGCCCAGGGCGACCGGCCCATCGTTCGTGGATCGTGCGCGACCGTGGTGGTAGCCGCGAGTAGACCGACATTGTAACGCAAAGACAGCGCGAACCGATGCGATCCGGCACGAACCGGGCGTTGTTTAGTAAAGCCCGGCGCGAACGACCGGTCGATTTTGTTGTCGCTCTACGCTCCGACGTAGACGATCTTGAAGGCGAACAGCCCCGCGATCACCCATACCACCGGCTTGACCTCGCGCGCGCGGCCGGTCAGCAGCTTGAGCACCGCATAGCTGATGAAGCCGAAGGCGATGCCCTCGGCGATCGAATAGGTGAACGGCATGCCCAGGGCGGTGACGGCGGCCGGGATGCTCTCGGTGCTGTCGTTCCACTCGACGTCTCCCAGGTCGGACAGCATCAGGCAGGCCACGAACAGCAGCGCCGGGGCGGTGGCGTAGGCCGGCACCACGGCTGCCAGCGGCGCGATGAACAGGCAGGCCAGGAACAGCGCGGCCACGGTCAGGGCGGTGAGGCCGGTGCGCCCGCCGGCCTGCACGCCGGACGCGCTTTCCAGGTAGGCGGTGGTGCTGGACGTGCCCAGCACGCTGCCGGCGACGATGGCGCCGCTGTCGGCCAGCAGTGCCTTGCCCATTTGATCGCCGCGAGCCATCTTGTCCTCGCTCAGCAGGCCGGCGCGGCGCGCCACGCCCATCAGGGTGCCGGTGGCGTCGAACAGCTCGACCAGGAAGAACACCAGCACCACATTCAGGATGCCTGCCGCGAGGGCGCCCGGGACGTCGAGCTGGAACAGGGTCGGTTCGATCGACGGCGGCAGCGAGAACAAGCCCTGATAGGTGTTCCCGCCGAAGAAGAAGCTGAGCACCGTCACCAGTACGATGCCGATCAGGATCGCGCCGCGCACCCGCAGCCGGTCCAGCGCCACGATGGCGAAGAAACCGATGGTCGCCATGATCGCGGCGGGCTGGTGCAGGTCGCCGGCCTTGACCAGGGTGGCTTCGTTGGTGACCACGATGCCGGCGTTCTTGAGGGCGATCAGGGCCAGGAACATGCCCAGGCCCACCGTGATCGCGACCCGCATCGAGCGCGGGATGCCGTCCACGATCATGGCGCGCAAGCCCACCATGGTGACCAGGATGAACAGGCAACCCGAGATGAACACGGCGCCCAGCGCCGCCTGCCAGGGGATGCCCATGCCGAGCACCACGGCATACGCGAAATAGGCGTTCAGGCCCATGCCGGGCGCCATCGCGATCGGGTAGTTGGCGTACAGGCCCATGATGGCGGTGCCGCCGGCGGCCACCAGGCAGGTGGCGACGAACACCGATTCCTTCGGCATGCCGGCGTCGCCCAGGATCGAGGGGTTGACGAAGATGATGTAGACCATCGTCAGGAAGGTAGTCAGTCCGGCCATCATCTCGGTGCGGATGCTGGTCTTGTTTTCGCTGAGTTTGAAGAGTCGTTCGAGCATGGGGCACTTTCGGGATGTGTTTTTTGCCCGAAGCATAGCACCCGGGCACGGCGCCTGCAGCCCGCGGCGCTACGCCGGGGCGCGCGGCGGTGTTACCATGCCGGCTCGAACCTCCATACATTGTTAACACCATGCCGAAGAACAAGCGTCCCGCACCCCGCACCTCGAACAACACGCGCGAACCCGACACCGATGCGCAAGCCCGGCTGATGGCCGACATGGCCCTCGAGATCGCCGAGCGCGAGGACGAAGCTGCGCAGGGCGGCGACCAGGCGGAGGCCCTTGCCAGCCTGGTGCGCAAGGCGATCCGCAAGAAGCACGACGAGGTGCTGTACGAGGCGATCGAACTGGCGCGCTACACCGACCCGCTGGCCTGCCGCCTGCTGCGAGCCCGCGTGGAAGAAGAAGCCGCCACCCTGCGCATCCGGCGCGAAGAAGGTCCCGAATACGAGATCGACGCCTTCCTCGTGCCGCTGTTCGTGCGCAGCCGCGGCGGACTCGATGCCCGTGAAAACTTCCAGGACCCCGTCGCCTTCGAAAGCCTTTCGGCCAGCTTCCAGTCCCATGGCCTGGACAGCAAGGACGCACGGGTGGTGCTGCTGCAGCATGCCTATGACCTGGCCGAGATCGACCACATCGCCTACGGCACGCTGCACCAGATGCTGCGCGAAGCCGCGGCGTCGCTGCTGGAAAAGAAGCTGCAGCCGGCGCCGACCATCGAGGCCAGCATGCGCGGCTGGACCGGCGAGCCGGTGGCCCCGACGAGACCGCGCTCGAACTGCGCTTCCTGCTCGGCTTTTCGCTCAAGCGCGCCGACGATCCGTTCTACCGGGTGCCGCGCGACGAAGCGGGCAGCGACGCCTATTTCGCGGCGCGCATGGAGCGCTACCGCGCCTGGACCGAGGCCGTCGCCCCGCTGGTGGCGCGGGTGCTATCGTCCAACCCGGACCGCCTGGAGCTGAACTTCCTCTACCAGGACCTGTTCTACGGCGCCAAGGAGCAGGGCGTGGCCGAACTGGCGACGCTTGGCGTGCTGTCCGAGGCCAAGCGCCTGCTGGCGGCCAAGGACCTGGCGCCGGACGCGGTGCACGCCGCCGTCGCGCCGCTCGACATGGGCGAGCACGTGATCCTGCGCGCCAACCTGTATGCGCTCGACGGCGGCCAGCCGTGGGGCAGCGTCGAGAAGCCGGTCGACCTGGCGGCCGACCTGGCCGCCGAGGTCGATGAATTGTGCGATGCACTATTGTCGCTGGGCCTGGAGGGCGTCTCGATCGCGGCCGGTTTCAGCGTTGACGGCCATGCGGAAGGCGCCGAGCCCTACCACCCCGCCTGACCTCCCCGTCCCGAACCGCCGCCGGACGGACTTTGCCGGATTGTGGCCGCAAGGACGGTGAACCGGCGCTTTCGGCCCCGGATTTCAGTGCAACACGTCAAGTTTTTGCCGTATTTTCGTAGTGGATTTTCTTGTGTTGGTGTAGGAGGCGCCTTACAGAAACTTGCCCGGTAGACGGACTCTCTCTATGAGGCCCAGCAGTAGACCGCAATATTTCGTTACATCCCGCGAAATATTGCTTTGCACAACTGAAAATATTGGGAAAATTGCATGATACGATTCCTGGGTTCGACCGGCTTCCCGTGCAGCGCCACGGCCTTGTGAGAGAGAGAAGAAGCGGTCCAGTTTGACCCTACCAACAACTAGAGCGCCGCCAAGGCGAAAGGAAATCGACATGCCGACCCTGATCGTGTTTTGCCACCTCCGCTGGGATTTCGTGTTCCAGCGCCCACAGCACCTGATGACCCGCCTGGCCGAACACTACAACGTCCTTTTCGTGGAGGAACCGATGCATACCGCCGGCGAGGCACGACTGGAGAAGAACGTGGTCGCGCCGAACATCACCGTGTGCCGTCCGCACACCCCGATCCAGCAATTCGGCTTCCACGACGACCAGCTGCCGACCCTGCAGGCGCTGCTCGCCAACCTGGTGCCTGAGGACGAAGCGCCGATCGTCTGGTTCTACACCCCGATGGCGCTGCCGCTGCTGCAGGTCTTCAAGCCGTCCAAGGTGATCTATGACTGCATGGACGAACTGGCCATGTTCAAGAATGCGCCGAAGCAGCTGCTGCAGCGCGAAAGCGCACTGCTGAACATCGCCGACGTCGTCTTCACCGGCGGCCCGAGCCTGTACCAGTCGAAACGCGACCGTCACACCAACGCCCACTGCTTCTCGAGCAGCGTCGACGCCAAACACTTCCGCCAGGCCCAGGATCGCGCCATCTCGCACCCGGACCAGGCCCACATCGCGCATCCTCGCCTGGGCTTCTATGGCGTGATCGACGAACGCTTCGACGTCGACCTCGTCTCGAGCATGGCCGATGCCCACCCGGACTGGCAGATCGTGCTGGTCGGCCCGGTCGTCAAAATCGATCCGGCGACCCTTCCGAAGCAGCCGAACGTCCACTACATGGGCCAGCGCACCTATGACCAGCTGCCGCAGTTCCTGGCCGGATGGGACGTCTGCCTGCTGCCGTTCGCGATGAACGATTCGACCAAGTTCATCAGCCCGACCAAGGTGCTCGAATACATGGCGGCCGAGCTGCCATGCGTGTCGACCCCGATCACCGACGTCAAGGTGCCGTACGGCGACGTGGTGGAGATCGCCGAATCGCACGGCGACTTCATCGCCGCCTGCGAGCGCCAGCTGGCGCTGGGCGACGAAAAACGCCAGGCACAGGCCGGCCGCATGCGCCAGGTGGTGGCAGGGACCTCGTGGGACCTGACCGCCAGCCGCATGCACGAACTGATCGGCATCGCCGTCCCAGGCAACAAGGTCGAGCGCTTCTTTGCCAACAGCCAGGAGGCGGTGCGCGTGCCGGCGGAGCAGTTGCCGGTGGCGCAGGTAGGCTGAATACAGTTGAATAGAGTGTGCTGGGTCGGTCAATCCCGGCCCGCACATCTGGCACATCGTCCCCGCCTTCGCGGGGACGGCGTTTTCAGGCCAACGAAGAAGCTTCACGTTTGGCCGCACGGGCGTTGATTCACACCCTCCTGAGCACTTCCTCGATCGCCTCCACCGTCGCCGGCTTGGTCAGGTGCTCGTCGAACCCCGCCGCCTTCGTCCTGGCGCGATCGGCCTCTCCACCCCAACCGGTCAGCGCCACCAGCCGGATGCCCGCCAGGCGCGCGTCTTGCCTGATCGCCGCCGCCACCTCATAGCCCGACATGCCCGGCATGCCCAGGTCCAGGAACACTACGTCCGGCATCAGGCTGGGCAGCATGCGCAGCGCCTGGCGGCCGTCGTTGGCCACCGGCGCGCGGTGGCCCATCATATTGAGCAGGGCGGCCAGGGTCTCGGCTGCATCGCGGTTGTCGTCGACCACCAGCACGCTGCGGCCTTCATGCGCAGCCCCGGATGCCGTCCCGGGCGCCCCGGCCTCGTCCGCGGGCAGCGCTGCTTGCGCATCGGTCACCAGCGGCAGGCGCACCGTGAAGGTGCTGCCGGCATTGGTGCCGGCGCTGGCGGCGCTCACGCTGCCGCCGTGCAGCTCGACCAGGCTGCGCACCAGCGACAGGCCGATGCCGAGCCCGCCAGATCCGGGCTGCTGCGCCTGGCCGACCTGGGTGAACATGCGGAATACCTCTTCCAGCGCCTCGGGCGCGATGCCGATCCCGTTGTCGGACACCGTCACCACCGCCTGCTCGCCGTCGCGCCTGGCCTCCAGCGCGATGCGTCCGCCCTTGGGCGTATAGCGCGCCGCATTGTTCAGCAGATTGCTCACCACCTGGGTCAGACGGGTGGGATCGGCGTCCAGCACGAGGTCTTCCTGCGGCAGCCGCAGGTCGAAAGCATGGCGCGCCGCCTCGATCAGCGGCATGCTGGTTTCGACCGCGGCCGCGAGGATCGTCGCCAGGTGGACGCGCTCGCGCCGCAGCTCGACCCGGCCGCGCGTGATGCGCGCCACGTCCAGCAGGTCGTCGACCAGGTTCACCAGGTGGTCGAGCTGGCGCTCCATGATGTCGTGCACGCGGCTGACCGCGTCGAGGTCGGCGGGCGAGCGGCGGATGAACTGCAGCCCGCTGCGGATCGGCGCCAGAGGATTCCTCAGTTCGTGCGCCAGGGTGGCGAGGAACTCGGTCTTGAGGCGGTTGGCTTCGGACAGGTCGGCCGCCATGCGCCGCAGCGCGGCCTCGGACTGGCGCCGTTCGGTAATATCGGTGAACAGCACCGCGACCCGGCGCCGTTCGGGCGGCCCCAGCCGCGTCGCGTGCACGTCGAACCAGCGGTGCAGGCCCTTCGCCTCGTTCTGGAAGCGCACCGCCTCGCCGGTCTGCGCCACCTGGCCATAGATCTCGAACCAGTGCTGCTCGTGCGCTGGCACCATCTGGCGGATCGTCTTGCCCACCGCATCAAGCAGGCCGGTGTGCTTGGCGAAGGCCGGATTGGTCTCGACGAACAGGTAGTCGCAGGGCTTGCCGTCGGCATCGTAGATCATGTCGATCACGCACAGGCCCTCGTCGATCGAGTCGAACACGGTGCGGTAGCGCTCCTCGGTGGCGCGCAGCTGCTGCTCGGCCTCGCGCTGGCGTGTGGCGTCCATCACCACCCCATGCACCTCGCGCGGCGCGCCATGGCCATCGTACTCGACGTGGCCGCGCGCGATCATCCAGCGCCAGCCGCCGGCAGCCGCGCGGACGCGGTAGGTGGCGGCATAGGCGCCTTCGCCGTCGATCGCGGAATTGATCAAGGCGATGGTCGGCTCGACGTCGTCCGGATGGAAGGCCGCCAGATAGGTGGCGAGCGGCGCGTCAAGGCGCCGCTCCTGCGGCACGCCGAACAGCGCCGCCATGCGGGCGTCGGCCCGCACCCGGTCGGGCTCGATGTCCCACGACCAGATCCCCAGCTCGGCGGCCTCCACGATGCGCTCCAGGCGCGAGCGCGTCTGCTCCAGCTCGGCTTCCGCCCGGTGCCGTTCGACCCGGCTGCTGAAGGCCTCGATGTAGAAGCGCGCCTTGGCGCGCAGGATCGTGGGGGAGAGCGGTTCGGTGAGCACCGCGATGGCGCCGGCGTCGTACAGCAATTCTTGCGGGAAGGGCAGGGGTTGCGGCAGCCCGAGCGCCACGATCGGCGTGCGGCTGGAACGCGGGTTGCCGCGCACCGCCCGGATGGTCTCGAGCGTCCCCTCGGCATCACCCGAGTAGCCGACCAAGATCAGGGCGAAGTCGCCCGCGCGTGCCTGGGCCAGGCCATCGGCCGGCGTGGCGGCCCGGACGATGTCCTGGTCCAGCTCGCGCGAGACCTGGTTGACGATCGGGTCGTCGATCGCGCGCTTGCAGATGAAGAGAACGCTCCTGTGGCTGGCGTGCGGTAGGGTGTCGGTCAAGGACATCGTGGCCCGAATATATGGTTATGGTTATTTCGGCAATCTAAGTGTCGCGCCGGGCCATGTCAACGACTTTGCGTACCTGCTGCGCGCGGCGTACCCGGTCAGGATTTGTCCGGCACCTGCTGCGAAGGCACCGGCGTTCGCAGCGCCTCGGGAATGGCGTCGGCGATGCCTTGCGATGGCGCCTTGCCAATCCTGCGCGCCTCGTCGGACTGCTGGTCGAGGTTCACTTCTTCGGCCACGTCGAAGCGGCCGTCCTCGGCGCCTTCGTCGCCCGGCAACAGGTTGTCGGAACGGTTGTCCTGGCCGCCGGAGCGAACCGGGGCGCCTGGCTTGCGGTCAGAGTGATCATGAGTGCTCATGCGGACCTCCATGGAGTGTTGAACATGGCACGATTATCGCGCAGCGCCCCTGCGCCGGGCGCACGCCAGCGTCGCGGTCGGGCGCTCACGGACCACCTCACGGACCACGTTTTTTGCGCGGCAAATTCTTTTCCAGGATGGCCCACAAGATCAAGCCATAGGCCAGCAGCCTGATCAGGTAGTGCAGCGGCGAATCCTCGCCGCCGCCATCGCGCAATACCGAGTACACGCGGTGCAGCCCTTCGATCGCGAACGACAGGGCGAAATACAGGAAGAAACGGTCGCCGCTGGCGCGCCAGAAGCGCAGGAAGAACAGGGCGATGATCAGGGAAGCCATGGCGATGGCGCCGGCCAGCATGTGGGTCATCGCTTCATTCCTTCTCGTAGATCAGGCCGTAGAGCAGGAGCAGGCAAGCCACCAGCGCGCTGGCCTGGCGCCACGGCAGCAAGTCGACCTCGGTCGGAAACACCACCTTGTCCAATAACAGCAACAGATTATTCAAGGTCATGCCCGCGAAACAGGCGCCGCTCCAGAACAGGAGGCGGAGGCGCGTGCGCCGGTAGCCGGTGAACAGCAGCACGGCGCAGCTCAGCGAGGTCAGCATGCAGAGGGTATAGATCACTTCGCCCATATCACATCGTCCCGAAGGTAATGCCCATTATTGTTGTCGGCGCTCGGCGCCAGCTCATTGCGTTCAATTTATTGCATACAACCAGCTTGCCACATCCCCGATGTCATTCGTCCTTGCGCAGGCGGAAGGCATCCGCGAACTGCCAGGCCTGGCGCTCCAGGCTCGAATGAATCAGGTGGGTGACTTCCACCAGGCGCCGCGCGTACAAGTCGGCCAGGCGGTCGATGCGTTGGCGCAGGGCCTCGTCGACCGGCTCGTAGCGGTAGCAGTGGGCAACGGGCGGACCGCAGGATTGGGCAATGCCCGCCGTGCACAGGTCGGACAGCAGTTGGCTCGCCACACGTTCGCGGATGTAGAGCCGGCTGGCCAGCATCGCGCTTTCCCACTGCTGGGTGGGGTCGGCGCGCAGCAGCAGCAAGGCTTCCAGGAAGGGCACGGAGGGAATGCTCGTCAGGACGAAACGGCGTAGATCCTCCGGGATCGGCGGGTGGCTCATTCGTGGCGAATATGTTTCCCAAGTGGAAAATCTTATTGAGAAAGCGTTAATTTTAGAACATTCCACGTGGAATTGCTCTGGCAATCGTGCGCGCCTGTACACGCAAAACGATACTCAGGAGCACATGCTCAGCTAAAATGCGCGCTTTCTCCACCATTGCCTTCCTATCATGTTTCGCTCCACCCTGGGCAGATTCCTCGCCCGCCTCGCCGTCGCCGGCGCCCTGGTCGCCGCCGGCGCGGCCCAGGCCGCCAGTTGCCCGGTCCACTACCTCGACGGCCGTGCGCCCGAGATCCGCAACCAGAAACTGGCCACCGCCACCCGCGAACTGTGCTACGGCGTATTCGGCGTCGTGCACTCTGGCGTGACCCGCACGCCGCTGTGGTCGGCCGAGCACGTGAGCGCCGCTAACCTCAAGCGCGCCCAGGGCCTGGACCGCGACGACAAGTTCCACGCCGAGCAGCGCCTGCCGCGCGGCCAGCGCGCCGAGCTGTCGGACTACGCGCGCAGCGGCTTCGACCGGGGCCACCTGGCGCCGAATGCGAACATGCCCGATCGGCGCACCCAGCGCGAGAGCTTTTCGCTGGCCAATATGGTCCCGCAAGACCGCGACCACAACCGCCATATCTGGGCCCCGATCGAGGGCGCGGTGCGCACCATGGCGAAGAAGGAAGGGGAGCTGTACGTGATCACCGGCCCGGCCTTCCTCGGGTCCAGCCTCAAGAAGGTCGGCAACGTGATCGTGCCGAGCCACCTGTACAAGGTGGTGTACAGTCCGCGCCAGAAGCTGGCGGCGGCCTGGTTCACCGAGAACCGCGCCGACGCGCCGATCAATGTGGTGCCGGTGGCAGAACTGGAGCGCATTGTCGGCATCGAACTGCTGCCCTCGTTGTCCACGAAGGAAAAGGAACGCATGCTGCGCCTGCCGAAGATCAAGCAGCGCAAGAACCGATCGTAAAGGAACACCATGAGCAAGAAGAAACCCGCCGCCTTCACCCCGTTCGCCAACGAAGCCGACGTCGCCGGCATCGGCGACCTGATGCTGGAAAACCGGATCGACCGCATCACGATCTCGGGCGACGTCGACCTGACCGCCGACGTTCCCGGACTGGACAAGGCGCGCCGCCTGCACGCGCTGCTGGGCGAGATCGTGGCCGCGCTGGAGGCGCGAGACCTGCCCGACACGCTGCCGCCGCCCGAGATCAAGACCATCGACAACCCGTTCGCCTGACCCCGGCACACCGGCTCCGGTGCGCCGCCCATGCCGGGTGCCTGCCTGGCATTCTTTCCCATGTCGTCCTGCGCCTACGTGCCCATCAGTAGGTGGTCCGACGCCGAGTTTCGCCTTGTTCTGACATAAATTTTCCAACGGTCAATGGTGCGCGAGCTCCATCAGGTTTGGAGTAATCTTGACAACAAAGCGCACAAGCAGCGGCACCTTCGCCGTCGGCGCCAGTACCACCATTTTTCGGAGGAACGACCATGCAACACACTCTTGTCGCGGTGTTCGATAACCGCACCGACGCGCAGAACGCGATGAACGAACTGCTGTCGTCGGGCTTCACCCGTACCGACGTCCGCCTGTCCAACGCCGACCCCACCGGCCAGACCGACAGCCTGACCGGCCGTTCCGACCTGAACATCGAACGCAGCCAAGACGGCGATACCGGCATCACCGCCAGCATCAAGAATTTCTTCAATGACCTGTTTGGTTCGGATAACGCCGAACACGTGAGCCGTTACGAGGGCGCCGTCACCCGCGGCCACCACGTGCTGACGCTGGTCGCGGACTCGCTGCCGGAAGTCGAGCGCGCGGCCGACATCGTCGAGCGCTACGGCCCGACCGACATCGACGAGAACGCCACCGGTACCCCGGACATCGCATCGAGCGGCATCAGCGCCGGCGCCATGCGCATGGGCAGCAGCGCCGGCATGCAGCAATCGTCGTCGATGTCCGCCCAATCGGGTACGCTCGGCAACGTCCAGGCGTCATCGACGCCAAAGCTCGACAATCCGGGCGACCGTGAGCTGTTCCAGCAAGGCGCCGTGAGCCCGGGCCAGACCGTGGGCGGCATTCACCAGGAATCGCTGGGCAATAGCGGCCTGACCGCCACCGGCGGCACTTCGCTGCAAAGCTCGACCCTGCGCGACGACCCGGTGCAGAACGCACCGCTTGCCGGCAGCCAGCAGGGCGGACTGTCGGCCGGCAGCGCGCAGCTGGACAACGACCGCCTCGCCACCAACGGTGCGCATAAAGGCGCGACCGCGTCGGCGGCCGGCGCCAGCCCGCTGGCCGGCAGCTCGCTCGGCGCGGCAGCCGGTTCGTCGATCCAGGGCTCGGCTCTGGAAGGCTCGATCCGCAGCGACTCGCTGCAGCGTGATCTCCAGGGTAGCCACACCAACTCGCCGAGCGGCTCCCTGAGCGGCTCGCTGAGCGGCGACAGCGCGAACCTGGACAAGCAGCGCAGCGGCGTGCGCATCTTCTCGCGCGGCCAATCCGACGCCGCGCTGGGCCTGGGCGGCAACACGGGTTCGGGCTCGAGCACCATGGGCTCGTACGACGACGACAGCTATTACCGCAACCACTTCAACACCACCTACGGCGCCGCCGGCGCGTCCTACGACGACTACCTGCCGGCCTACAGCTATGGCAGCGAAGCCGCGCGCAGCGGCCGCTACACCAACCGCGCCTGGGACGACATCGAATCCGACCTGCGCAGCGACTGGGACAGCCGCTACGCCACCGGCGGCGAACCGTCGACCTGGGAAAAAATGAAGGCCGCGGTGCGCCACGGCTGGGAACGCATGACCCGCGACGATGACGACGACCTGTACCGCGGCCACTACGACAGCACCTACGCGTCGAGCGGCACCAGGTTCGAGGAACTGAAACCGGCCTACACCTATGGCAGCGAGATGCGCCGTAGCGAGCTGTACCGCAACCAGCCATGGGACGACGCCGAGGGCACCCTGCGCACCGGCTGGGACAACCGCATCGACGGCACCCGCGACTTCAGCACCACCGGCAGCGACACCAGCGAACCGTCGACCTGGGACCGCGTCAAGAACGCCGTCCGTCACGGCTGGGACAGCATGACCGACGACAACGACGACGACATCTACTACCGCAACCACTGGAACACGACCTACGGCGCCGCCGGCGGTTCGTACGACGAGTACCGTCCGGCCTACAGCTACGGCTCGGAAATGGCGCGCAACGACCAGTACCGCGGCCGCAGCTGGGACGCGGTCGAGTCCGACCTGCGCAGCGATTGGGATCGCCGCTATCCGGGTGAGCAGTCGACCTGGGACAAGATGAAGTCCGCCGTGCGTCGCGGCTGGGATCGCATGACCGACGGCGACGACGATGCCTACTACCGCAACCACTGGAATTCGGTCTATGGCGCCAGCGGCGAGGCATATGACACATACCGTCCGGCCTACAGCTACGGTTCGGAGATGGCCCTGAACGAGAAATACCGCGGCCGTCCGTGGAACGACGTCGAGACCGACCTGCGCAGCGATTGGGATACCCGTTATCCGGGTGATGGCGGTCCGTCGACGTGGGAAAAGATGAAAGCGGCCATTCGTCACGGCTGGGATCGCATGATGCGTTGAACCCGCACCTCGCGTCAATGAAAGCGGCGCCCTCGGGCGCCGCTTTTTCGTTGCTCTGCTGCTTTACCTGGCAAACACCTCGGCCGCGGGCGTGATCGTCACCGCCTCCGGCTTGATGTTCAACTTCATCTCACCAATCTGCTTGTCCTCGTCCAGCAAGGACTGCGGCTTGTTGGCGTCGTACTTGATCGGCGAGAAGGCGTCGCTCACCAGCGCCTGCTTCAGGCCGGTCGCATCCCTGGTGATGATCACCACCGACAGGTTCTTGGCCGACAGGTGCTTCCTGATGGCGGCATTGACGTCGGCCGCGCTCAGCTTCGAGAGGGCGTCGCGCATCATGGTCGTGAACTCCGGCGTGCCATACCACTGCGAATCGAGCGCATAGCCCAGCCGCTGGTCCTGGGTCGCGGTCATCACGAACACGTTCTTCATCAGGTAATCGCGGGTGGTCTCGAAATCGGCCTGGCTGATGCCCTCGTCGACCATCTTGCCCAGTTCATGCAGCGCCACGCGCAGCGCGAAGTGGCCGTTCTGCGGCGCCACCGGGCGGATCCAGACCTCGAACAGCTGCGCCTTGCGGCCCAGGTTGGGGTTCGGGAAGAACTGGAACATCCCGCGCGGGAAGGCCTCGATATAGGCGTAGTCGCCGTAGTTCATGCCGCGTTCTTCGCGGATGCGCTGGTACAGGTGGGCGCTCGACGACCGGTGCTCGCCGAGCCAGGTCTTGGCCAGCCACAGGGCAGCGAAGTCCGGGTGCTTGCGCGTGACGTCGAGCGGCAGGCCGAACGAAATCGCAGTGGCGCGGGTGTTCTTCTCGACGATTTCCACTTCCAGGCCGTTCGGCATGCGGCCTTTCGGCACGCCCGTCGCGCTCAAGCCGGCGCCTTCCGGCAGGCGCGCCAACCGCGCCTTGAGCGAGGCCGTCATTGCATCCGACACGTCGCCCGAGATGCCGACCTTCACGGCGCGGCGGGTATAGGCCTTGGCGTAGAAGGCTTTCACGTCATCCAGGGTGATGGCGTCGATGCCGGCGACGGTGCCCAGCACCGGATGACCGTAGGCGGTGCCGGCGAACACATTCGCTTGCAGCCTTTCCTTGCCGAACTCCTCTTCGTTGTTGTCCTTCAGGTCCAGCACCAGGGCATTGCGCTGGGCGTCCTTCAGGCGGCGGAAATCCTCCTCGCGGAAGCCCGGGTCCGTCAGCAAGGGCATCGCGATGTCGAGATACTCTTGCCAGTTATCCTTGTGGATGGTGCCGGTGAAGGTCGTCATTTCCTTGTCGGTCTGCTCGGTGAGGCTGCCGGCCATCGGGAACAGCGCCTTGGTCACCTCGTCGATCTTGCGCTCGCGCGAACCGCTCGACGCCACCATCGCGGCGGTGAGGGCGGCCAGGCCTTCCTTGCCTTTCGGGTCGTGGGCCGAGCCGGCGGCGAACAGCAGCTTGAAGCGGATCTGGGGCAGGGCCGATTTCTGCACCAGCACGTCGAATGTCGCTTCAGGCGCCTGGGGGGCGAACGACGCCAGCTTCGGCAACTGCTCGATGCCCTTCGGCAGCGCGTCATGCGACAGGGTGGTGACCACCATGCTGTCGTCGACCAGGTATTTGCGCGCAGCGGCCTGCAGGTCGGCCGGGCTCAAGCCGTCGATCGCGCGGTAGTAGCCGTTGAGCGTATCGTACGAGCGCTCGAAGTGCACGTAGGAAGCCAGGGTCGAGGCGATCGCCTCGGTGTTGTCGAGCGAGCGGATCAGGCCATACTTCTGGGCCGACTTGGCGGCTTCGAGTTCCTTGGCGCTAACCGGTTCGTCGCGCAGCTTCGCCACCGTCTGCAGGATGGCGTCGCGCACCATCACGGCGTCCGCCGGATTCTTCACGCGCGCGCCGATGGTGGCCAGGGTCGGATCGACCCGGTTCGGGGTGAAGTCGAACAGCTGGTCGACCTTCTGCTCGTCCTGCACCAGGCGCTTGTACAGCGGCGAGGTGCGCCCGAACGACAGCGACAGCGCCATCGACAGCGCCGCCTGCTCCTTCTGCCGGGCGACGAAGCTCGGGGCGCGCCAGGCGACCGTCACCAGCGGCAGGGTCGGCGTCTGCCAGGCCACGTGGCGATACTGGGCGCCGCGCGGCGCGGGTTCGACCGGCACGTTCGACTTGAAGTTGCCGCGCTTCCAACCGGCCCAGTACTTCTCGACCATGGCGATCGCCTTCGACGGCTCGACGTCGCCGGCGATGATGATGGTGGTTTTTTCAGGGCGATACCAGCGGTCGAAGAAGACCTTCGAGTAATCGTACTGGTTCGGCATGTCCTCGATGTCCTTGAGGAAGCCCATCGTGGTGTGCTTGTAGGTGTGGGTGGTGTAGGCGGCGTCGCGCTGCACCTCGAACAGCTTCGACATCGGGTTGGCGCTGTTCTTGTTGTACTCGCCCAGCACGGCGCGCGATTCGGTCTTGAAGGCCTCGATCGGATACGACAGGTGCTGGAAGCGGTCGGCCTCGACCTTGAGCACCGTCTCCAGGTCCTGCTTGGCGAAGGTGGTGTAGTAATTGGTCAGGTCGTCGCTGGTATACGCGTTCTGGCGCGCGCCGGCCTTTGTGATCACTTCCTGGTATTTTTCCGGCGGATAGGTCGGCGTACCGCGGAACATCATGTGCTCGAAGAAGTGGGCGAAGCCCGACTTGCCCGGCTCGACTTCGTTGCGCGAACCGGTCTGCACCGGGATGTGCACCGAGACCAGGTTCGGGAAGCCGGTCGGCACCACGATGACCTTCAGGCCGTTGGGAAGCAGTTTTTCGGTGGCCTTGAACGGCAGCACGTCGCCGCCGGCGGCCGGCTTGGTGGCCGCGCGGGTGGTCGCGGGGGTGGCCACAGGGGTGGCCACAGCGGCGCTGGCGGCGCCTGCCAGCAACACGCCGGAAATCAATGTCGCGAGCGTGGTGCGCGACAGGGTCGGATGGAACACGATGTCTCCTTGAGAAATAGACAATCGCGAAGGATAGTCTATCCGCCAAGAGATGAACAGCCGCCGGACTACCGGTGATGGCCGGTGTTTACGCGGCTTCCGACATCGGCAGGCTGATGCGGTTGCGCCCCAGGTGCTTGGCGCGGTACAGGGCGGCGTCGGCGATCGCGACCAGCTGGCTGGCGTGGTTGTCGGGACCGGCGATGGCGGTCGCGGCCCCGATCGACACCGTCACGTGGCCGCCGGCGAAGCGGCACGGCAGCTGCAGTTGTTCGACCCGGCACCGGATGCGCTCGGCGACGATGGCGGCCCCTTTCAGCGACTGGTTGGGCAGGATCACGGCGAATTCCTCGCCGCCATAGCGCGCCACCAGGTCGTTGGCCCGCATCTCGCTTGCCACGGCGCGCGCCACCCGCTTCAGGCATTCGTCGCCGCCCAGGTGGCCATGGGCATCGTTATAGGCCTTGAAGTTGTCGACGTCCACCATCAGCAGCGACAACGGCTGCATCTGGCGCAGCGCGCGCGTCCATTCCGCATGCAGGGTGTCGTCGAAGCAGCGGCGGTTGGCCAGGCCCGTCAAGCCGTCGCGCGTGGCCAGCTGCTCGAGTGCGATCTGGGCCATCTTGGCGTCGGTGAGGTCGCGCAGCGTCTCGACCACCGCCGACAGCTGGCCGCTCGCATCGAAGATCGGACTGGCGTCGGCCGCCAGGTAGCGGCGCCGGCCGGCGCGCGGCATGTCGCACCAGCTTTCGAGCGACAGCGCAATCGGAGAGCGGGGCTCCGCTCCGGACGGCGAACCGGCCTCGCCGCGCCGGCCCTTGAGCACCATGTCGGCCAGCGTAGGGCGCTGGATTTCGTGGAAGCTGCGCCAGTGGTCGCCGGTGCCAAGCACTTCGGGAGCCGCCACGCCCGTGAGCTGCTCGCAGGCGCGGTTCCAGACCATGACGCGGGCATCGGTGCCCAGTACGAAGACCGGCACCGAGAGGCTTTCCATCAACTGCCCCACGAAAGCCACGTCCTGGACCAGGTCTGTCGGGCCTGTGCCGGTGCTGGGTGCGCTCATGAGCCTTCCTCTGCGAATGGTTGCGGTATCGGAGGGCGGCAACCGGTGAGTTGCCGCTAGGGACCGATACTGCAACATGCGCAGGTCCAGGCCATTGATTTTCAGCAAGGACAATGGCGAGGTGGCACTTTGCAACGCCGGGCGGTTCAGGCGACCTTTTCGATGATGACGGGCAGCCCTGTGGGCGCATCCTGTACCGGATCGCGCACGGCCGCGCAGACCGGCACCGAGAGCGACCAGCGGGGGCGCCGCTCGGCGTTGGCGACCATCCGCAGCAAGCCGCCCATGGCGCGGATATGCTCGACCAGCTCGATGGGCAGGGCGGTCACGTCGTCGACCGAGCCGGCGCAGCCGTCGATCTCGAGGCCCAGCGTGCTGGCGCCTTCGAGCAGCCGCACGTGCACCTCGTGGTCCAGCGCAGCGCCGCTCCTGTTGGCGGCCCCGGCCAGCACGTCCTCCAGCACGCGGAATACGGCCAGCCGCGCCGCCCGGTCCTGGCTGGCGCGCGAACTCGGATCGACGCCGGCCTCGAAGCGATAGCGCAGGCCGTGACGATGGGCATGCTCGGCCAGACAGCGCTCCAGCGCCTGGCGCAGGCCGTCGCCGGGATTCGCGCCGCGCAGGCCGCCGGCGACGGCGCGCACCGCGTGGATGGCGCCGTCGATGCCGGCCAGCGCGCGTTCCAGACGGGCGGCGAGGACAGGGGACGCGTGGGCGCTTTCCCGCAGGCTCGCCATCTCGTTGCGCAAGCTCGCCAGGCGGCGGCCCAGCTCGGCCTGCAACTCGCAGCCGATCCGGGTCCGCTCGCCTTCGCGCACGCCTTCGTGCTGGCGCACCAGGCGGCACAGCACGTCGTGGTTATCGGCCAGCGCCTGGTCGGAGTGGCTGCGCGCCTCGCGCTCGGCGGCGAGCTGGTGCTGCAGCGCGCGCGCCCGCTCGTCGGCGGCGACGCTGCGGCGCAGGCCGATATAGGCCAGCACCAGGGCGGCGAGGGTGACCATGACGCAGGCCAGCACTTCCGGCGCAGTGCTGCGCCACGGCAGGGGCACCAGCGCATGCGCTTCGCTGGCCTCGACGGCGGGCGAAAGAATGGATAGGAAAACTAGGAAAACCGAAGACTTTATCATGGTCGCCCTCTTACCGGATTCGGAACATTCCGTAGGACGATACCGCCGGGTGGCTGTAGGAATATTGTTTCTTCTCAAGCCCCCTTGATGCGACACGTTTCGTGAAACGGCCGGGAGCGCAGCGCCGCGCTACCCGCCGCGCGACGCGCCGCGCTATAATGGAAGGTTGACGAGAGGCTTACCGTGACTTACAGCATCAAAGAGATCTTCTATACCTTGCAGGGCGAGGGCGCCCATGCAGGGCGGCCGGCCGTGTTCTGCCGGTTTTCCGGCTGCAACCTCTGGACCGGGCGAGAAGCCGACCGGTCGAGCGCCGTGTGCCAGTTCTGCGACACCGATTTCGTCGGCACCGATGGCGAGCGCGGCGGCAAGTTCAAGGAAGCGGACTTGCTGGCAGCCGAGATCGACAGCCTGTGGCCGACCAGTTATCCGGCCAGCAAATACGTGGTGTTCACCGGCGGCGAACCACTGCTGCAGCTCGACCGTCCCCTGATCGACGCCATGCATGCGCGCGGCTTCACCATCGCTATCGAGACCAACGGCACCCTGCCGGTGCCCGAAGGCGTGGACTGGATCTGCGTCAGCCCCAAAATGGGCTCGACGCTGGTGGTGCACAAGGGTAGCGAAATCAAGGTCGTCATCCCGCAGCTCGGGCAAGACCTGGCCGCCTATGAGGGACTCGACTTCGCGCACTTCTACCTGCAGGCGATGGACGGCCCGCTGGCCGCGCGCAACCTCCAGCTGGCGATCGAGACCTGCCGCGCCAACCCGAAATGGAAGCTCAGCCTCCAGACCCATAAACTTCTTCAGATTCCTTAACGATCCACACGCAGCATGTTGACCATTACCCGCAAGCTCGAATTCGATGCCGGACACCGGATTCCCGACCACAAGAGCCAGTGCCGCAACCTGCACGGCCACCGCTATACCCTTGAGATTACTCTGACAGGCCAGGTGATCGATTCCGATGGCAATTCCGACAATGGAATGATCATGGATTTTTCCGACGTGAAGGCCCTGGCAAAACAGCACTTGGTCGACGTGTGGGACCATGCCTTCATCGTGTACGAAAAGGATGACAAGGTGCGTGAGTTCCTGGCATCGCTGCCGGACCACAAGACGATCGTGATCGACCGCATCCCAACCGTCGAGAACCTGGCCCAGGTGGCGTTCGACATCCTGAAGGCCGTGTTCATCGACCGCTACGGCACCGGCCTGCGCCTGCACAAGCTGGTGCTGCACGAAACCCCGAACTGCTGGGCCGAGATCACCGAATGATGCCGGATCCGACCGTCCAGGCCGTCCAGGAAGCGCCGTCCGGGAGTGCGGAAGGGCGCTATATGGGCCTGGCCCTGGCCCAGGCGCAGCTGGCCTGGGACCGGGGCGAGGTGCCGGTCGGCGCCGTCGTGGTCAAGGACGGTGAGGTCATCGCGACCGGCTTCAACCAGCCGATCGGCAGCCACGACCCGACCGCCCACGCCGAGATCGTCGCCCTGCGCGCGGCCGCCGAAAAGCTGGGCAATTACCGGCTCCCGGGTTGCGAGCTGTACGTGACCCTGGAACCCTGCATCATGTGCTCGGGGGCAATGATGCATGCGCGCCTGGCCCGGGTCGTCTACGCGGCGCTTGATCCCAAGACCGGCGCCTGCGGCTCGGTCGTCAGCCTGTTCGGCGAAGACAGGTTGAACCACCACACCGAGGTGGTCGGCGGCGTCATGGCAGAGGAAGCCAGCGCCTTGCTCAAGGCCTTTTTTGTGGAACGCCGCAACGCGGCGCGCAAGCCGGCCGCAGGCCGGGAGTAAGCGGGGAGTAAGCGGGGAGTAAGCGGCGAGTAAGCGGCGAATAAGCCGGGAGAGCGCCCCGGGAGCATTCCATCAGCCGGAGCGCCATGCGCGCCAATAAGCTGTTATGCTGTTTTCACGACATAGGGATGTGAACCACGAACAGCAGCGGCGCCAGGCTGGCGCCAAACATTACGCGCTCCTGAGCTCCGCCATGCCCACCCTCCACGCCAACGGACTGCGCATCGCCTTCGACACCGCTGGCGACCCGAAAGCCGCGCCACTACTCCTGATCCACGGCCTCGGCATGCAACTGACCAACTGGCCCGACGAATTCGTCGAAGGTCTGGTCGAGCTCGGCTTCTACGTGATCCGTTTCGACCACCGCGACAGTGGCCTGTCGACCAAGTTCGAGCAGGCCGGCACCCCGAATCTCACTGTTGCGCGCATCAAGGCGGCACTCGGCTGGCCACTGCGCTCGCCATATGGCATCGACGATATGGCGGCCGACGCCGTCGGCGTGCTGTCGGCGCTGGGCGTGGCCCGGGCCCACCTGGTCGGCGTCTCGGCGCTGGGCGGCATGATTGCCCAGCAACTGGCGGCGCGCCACCCGCAGCGGGTGCTGAGCCTGACTTCCATCATGTCCACCAGCGGTCGGCGCGGCCTGCCCAGGCCGGGCGCGAAGGTTGCCAAGGCGCTAGCCAGCCGTCCCGCCAACCAGGCCGATCTCGACAGCGTCATCGACCACGCGGTGGGGCAGCTGCGGGCGCTGGGCAGCCCGTCCTATCCAACGCCGGACCGGCAATTGCGCAAGCGCGTCACGCGCTCCGTGCGGCGCTGCTACTGCCCCAGCGGCAGTGCGCGCCAGATGCTGGCGCTGCTGGCCGCCGGCGACCGCAGCGCGCTGCTGCCGGCGATCGCGGCGCCCACCCTTGTCATCCACGGCGCCGCCGATCCGCTGCTGCCGGCCGCCTGCGGCCAGGACGTGGCAAGCCACATCGACGGTGCGCGCCTCGAAATCATCGAAGGGATGGGCCACGATCTGCCGCCCCAGCTGGTCGAGCGCATCCTTGCCTTGATCGACTCCCATGCGCGGGGTAAGATGTTGCCAGATTCAACACCCCGGCTCTTCGTCAAACAGTGATCACCTCCCGTCCCGGCATCGCCATCGTGGCGCCAGCCGGCTGCATTCCCGAACCATCGGCGCTCGAACGCGCCATCGCGCGCCTCGAGCAGCAGGGCTTCCTGGTGCGTAATTACTACGACCACAGCTGCTCCTACCTGCGCTTCGGCGGCACCGACGACGCCCGCCTGGAACAACTGCACGCCGCCGTGGCCGACCCGGACGTGCACCTCATCATTGCCTTGCGCGGCGGTTATGGCGTCAGCCGCCTGCTGCCGCGCATCGACTTCGAGGCGATCGCCGCCAGCGGCAAGATCGTGGTCGGGTTTTCCGACCTGACGGCCCTGCACATGGGTCTGATGGCGAAGGCGGGCGGGCTCAGTTATGCCGGTCCGATGATCGCGGGCGACTTCGGCGCGCTCGAACCGGTCCCGTTCACGCTCGACGATTTCTGGTCCTGCCTGGCCGGCCCCACCCATACGATCACCGAGCGCGTCACCGGCAATCCGGCGCTCGACGTGCGCGGCACCGTCTGGGGCGGCAATCTGGCGATGATCGGCGCCATGCTCGGCACGCCATACTTTCCGCGCATCGACGCCGGCATCCTCTGGTTCGAAGATATCGCGGAACATCCGTACCGGGTCGAGCGCCTGCTGCTGCAACTGATGCAGGCGGGCGTGCTCGAGCGCCAGCAAGCCGTGGTGCTGGGCGACTTCTCGGGTTATCGGCTCGGGCCGCTGGACAATGGCTACGATTTCGACGCCATGCTGGCCTATCTGCGCCAGACCCTGCCGCTACCGGTATTGACGGGCCTTTCCTTCGGCCACATCGAGCGCCGCGTCACGATCCCGTTCGGCGCCCAGGGCCACCTGGTGTCCGATGCCGACGGCTTCCGCCTGACCTTGTCCGACTATCCGACGCTGGTCTGCGCCTGATCTGCGCGCCTGGGGCGTGCGCCGCTGTCCGGAATCCACCCTTATTCGCCCGGCAAGGCGCAGAATGGTAAAATAGCCGGTTAATCAAATATGCTTTTTGGGGTAATACAGTGCTATCCACAGCCAATATCACGATGCAATTCGGCGCCAAGCCGCTGTTCGAGAACATTTCCGTCAAGTTTGGCGAAGGCAACCGCTATGGCCTGATCGGCGCCAACGGCTGCGGCAAGTCGACCTTCATGAAGATCCTGGGCGGCGACCTCGAGCCGTCCGCCGGCAACGTCAGCCTCGATCCGGGCGAGCGCCTCGGTAAGCTGCGCCAGGACCAGTTCGCCTACGAAGACGTGCGCGTGCTGGACGTGGTCATGATGGGCCACACCGAGCTGTGGAACGCGATCGCCGAACGCGATGCGATCTACGCCAATCCGGAAGCGACCGACGACGACTACATGAAGGCCGCCGAGCTCGAAGGCAAAGTGGCCGAATACGACGGCTATTCGGCCGAGGCGCGCGCCGGCGAACTGCTGCTGGGCCTGGAAATCGGCACCGACCTGCACCAGGGTCCGATGAGCGCCGTGGCGCCGGGCTGGAAGCTGCGCGTGCTGCTGGCCCAGGCCCTGTTCTCGAATCCGGATATCCTGCTGCTCGACGAACCGACCAACAACCTGGACATCAACACGATCCGCTGGCTGGAAAACATGCTCAACGAGCGTAACTCCACCATGATCATCATTTCCCACGATCGTCACTTCCTGAACCAGGTCTGCACCCACGTGGCCGACATGGACTACGGCACCCTGAAGGTCTATCCGGGCAACTACGACGACTACATGCTGGCCTCGACCCAGGCGCGCAACCAGCAGCTGGCGAACAACGCCAAGGCCAAGGAAAAAGTGGCCGAGCTGCAGGACTTCGTACGCCGCTTCTCGGCCAACAAATCCAAGGCGCGCCAGGCGACCTCGCGCGCCAAGCAGATCGACAAGATCAAGATCGAGGAGTTCAAGCCATCGTCGCGCGCCTATCCGTTCGTGCGCTTCGAAGGCGAGAAGAAGCTGCACCGCCTGGCGGTGGAAGCCGAGAACATCTCGAAAGCCTATGACCGCCAGCTGTTCAAGAACTTCTCGATCATGGTCGAGGCGGGCGAACGCATCGCGATCATCGGCGCCAACGGCGCGGGCAAGACCACGCTGCTGCGCTCGATCGGCGGCGACCTGTGCGGCCTGCAGCCGGACACCGGTCGCGTGAAGTGGGCCGAGAACGCCAATCCGGGCTATATGCCGCAGGATCCGACCGAGGAATTCGCCAGCGGCGAGACGCTCACCGACTGGATGGGCAAGTGGACGCAAGAAGGCGACGACGACCAGGCCGTGCGCTCGATCCTGGGCCGCCTGCTGTTCGGCGGCGACGAAGTCAAGAAGTCGGTCAAGGTGCTGTCGGGCGGCGAGAAGGGCCGCATGATGTACGGCAAGCTGATGCTGGGCCGTCACAACGTGCTGCTGCTGGACGAGCCGACCAACCACATGGACATGGAATCGATCGAATCGCTGAACATCGCGCTCGACAAATACGCCGGCACCCTGATCTTCGTGTCGCACGACCGCGAGTTCGTGTCCTCGCTGGCCACCCGCGTCATCGAGATCCGCGAGAACGACGTGGTCGACTTCCAGGGCAACTACGAGGAATACCTGCGCAGCCAGGGCATCGACTGATCGACAGCCAGACATCGGTTCGAAGGAGGGCGGGGCCTCGGCCCCGCTAAGGCGAGGAGACGCGCGAGCATGAATGCCGTAACAGTACCAATCAAGACCTATGAATACGACCGGCCCCAGGCCGGCATGGCCTGCACCGCCGAGGCGTGGGCAAAAGTCCCGAGCGCACCGGAAATGGCCGAGCGCGCCGAACTGAAGGAACGCATCCGGCGGCTCCTGAAAGAGAAGGGCGCCGTGCTGGTGGCCCACTATTACGTGGACGCCGACCTGCAAGACCTGGCCGAGGAAACCGGCGGCTGCGTCTCCGATTCGCTGGAGATGGCGCGCTTCGGCCGCGACCACCCGGCCCAGACCCTGGTGGTGGCCGGCGTGCGCTTCATGGGCGAGACCGCCAAGATCCTCAGCCCCGAGAAAACCATCCTGATGCCCGACCTCGACGCGACCTGCTCGCTCGACCTGGGTTGCCCGGCCGACGAGTTCGCGGCCTTCTGCGACCAGCATCCGGATCGCACCGTCGTCGTGTACGCCAACACCAGCGCCGCCGTGAAGGCGCGCGCCGACTGGATGGTGACCTCGTCGATCGGCCTGGACATCGTGGCCGAGCTGCACGCCCAGGGCAAGAAGATCCTGTGGGCGCCCGACCGCCACCTGGGTTCGTATATCCAGGCCAAGACCGGCGCCGACATGCTGCTGTGGCAGGGTTCCTGCCTGGTGCACGACGAGTTCAAGGGCATCGAGCTCGACCTGCTGAGGGCCGAATACCCGAATGCGAAGGTGCTGGTGCATCCGGAATCGCCCGCCAACGTCGTGGCCCAGGCCGACGCGGTCGGCTCGACCACCCAGCTGATCAACGCGGCCCAGACCATGGACGCGCTACAGTTCATCGTCGCCACCGACAACGGCATCCTGCACAAGATGCGGATGGCGGCGCCGGGTAAAACCTTCATCGAGGCGCCAACCGCCGGCAACAGCGCGACCTGCAAGAGCTGCGCGCACTGCCCATGGATGGCCATGAACGGACTGCGCAATCTTGCCGAGGTGCTGGAATCGGGCGCCAACCAGGTCCACGTCGAGCCGAGCGTGGGCCTGCAGGCGAAACGCGCCATCGACCGCATGCTCGATTTCGCCGCCGCCAAGCGCGCCAAGGCGCTGCCGACCGGCAAACTGGAAAACAATGCCCCTATGTTCTCGGGGGTAGGACCGGCATGACGCTACTTACGAATCCCCACGCCCAGTTCGACGACAAGCTGCAGGCCGCCTTCGAACAGAACATCCTGGCCGCGCTGCTGGAAGACGTCGGCACGGGCGACCTGACCGGCAAGCTGGTCCCAAGCGATACCCTGGTGACCGCCCGCGTGATCGTGCGCGAAGCCGCCGTGCTGTGCGGCGCCCCGTGGTTCGAAGGGCTGATGCTGGCGGTCGACCAGGACACCGAGATCGACTGGCACTACGCCGAGGGCGACCTCATGGCGGCCGACTCGACGGTGTGCACGATCCGCGCCAATCCGCGCTCGCTGCTCACGGCCGAGCGTGGCGCGCTGAACTTCATGCAGCTGCTGTCGGGCGTGGCGACGGCCACCCGTCGCTACGTCGACGTCGTTGCCGGCACCAATGCGGCGATCCTCGATACCCGCAAGACCTTGCCGGGCCTGCGCCTGGCGCAAAAATATGCGGTGCGTGTCGGCGGCGGCAAGAACCAGCGCATGGCGCTGTATGACGGCATCCTGATCAAGGAAAACCATATCGCAGCGGCGGGCGGCGTGACGGCCGCGCTGGGGCGGCAGCGCGCCTTAACTCCGGTGCGCCGGTGCAGATCGAGGTCGAGACCATCGCCCAGCTCGAAGAAGCGCTGGCCGCCGGCGTCAAGTCGGTCCTGCTCGACAATTTCGACCTGGCGCGCATGGTTGAAGCGGTGAAGGTGAACGCCGGCCGTGCGCTGCTGGAAGCGTCGGGCGGCATCAATATGGAGACCGTGCGCGCGATCGCCGAAACGGGCGTCGACCGCATCTCGATCGGCAGCCTGACCAAGGACGTGCGCGCGACCGATTACTCGCTGCGCATCATCTGAACCATCATTCTTTCAGTATTTCATGACCACTTCCGACAAGTTGAAACGTTCGCTCGGCTTTCGCCTGTTCTGGCTCGGCTTCGGCCTGCTGCTGGGCGTGCCCCAGCTCCTCGACGGCATCATGTACGGCATGAAGGGCGAGCTGTTCTTCGGTATCGGCATGCTGCTGGTCGGCATCCGCGGCTTCCTGCGCCCGGTGGTGCTGGGCCGCGCGATGGCGCTCAAGCGCGACGACTCGGCCGAGGCGTCGTCGATCGGCTCGACGGCCGTGCATGGCGCGCTGTCGCTGGCGATGGCGGCGAGCTTGTTCGCTGGCCTCGCGATCAAGCTCGGTAACAGCTAAACCCCGCTTTCGCCGGCCGCCGCCTCCGCATTTTCACGCGCACTCGGCAAGTGGGCCGGCACGCCAACCAGGGACGCGATCGCATCGATCGCTCCCAGCACCTTCCCCGGTTCCGCGTAATGCAGCATATGACCCACGCCAGGCGTGACCGACAGCTCGCTATGGCGTAGCGCCGCGTGCAAGCGCTCGGCATTGTGCGCGCAGTCGCAGACCGCATCCTGGGTGCCGGACAGGATCTGCACGGGGACCTTCAGCCTTCCAAACCGCCGCGCCAGGGATATCGCTGCCGGCACCATCAGGCTGCCATCGGCGGTATTTGCGCGCAATTGGCCGGGACGCAGGGACATCCATGGAGACACTGCGCGAAAGCGCTCGGACACCGGCAAGGGCGCGAACGCGCGCCCGACCGCGGCTGGCCAGATCAGGCGTCCGGCGAGCGGCGCCACGGTGTAGCGCAACGCGTCGCCTACCAGCGGGATGGCTGGCGGCGCGCCGACCATCACGTCCATGCGCACGCTGGGATAGTAGTAGCCCGAGACCAGCACCAGCCCGCGAACGAACTCCGGCACCTGCAGTCCCATGTTCAGCGCCACCAGCGTGCCCCAGGAATGGCCGGTGACGATGGCGCTGTCCACGTTCAGTTCCTGCAGCGCGTGATGCAGCAGGCGCGCCTGCCGGTCCGGGGTCCAGACCGTGCCGCGCGGGCGCTCGCTGTAGCCGAAGCCGGGGCGGTCGAAGGCGATCACCCGGTAGTGTTCGGCGGCGGCGTCCAGCAGGCCGCTGTGTTCCCAGTCGGTGGCGTCGACGCCATTGCCGTGCAGGAGCACCAGCACCGGCCCCTTGCCGCGTTCCAGGTAATGCAGCTTGACGCCGTCGACCGTGATGAAGCTGCCCGCCGGCGGGTGGTCGCGTTCGGCGCGCCGGGACTTGGCGCGTACCACCAGCCAGGACGCCAGCAGGCCCAGGCCGGCGATGGCGACGCCGGCCGACAGGCGGCGCGTGGTGCGCGCGTTGTCGCCAGTGCTTCGATAAGTGCTGATCACATGGTCCCCGATGGTCGATAAGGTCAAGTGGCGGCGCTGGCCGGTTCGCATCCAGCAGCCGCGCCACGTGCGGCAGGATCTGCTCGGCCGAGGCCTCGACCTTGAGCGCCAGCATGTCGTCCGCGCGGGTGCGGCCGAGGTTGATGGCGGCGATCGGCTTGCCCGCCGCCTGCGCCAGCCGGCAGAAGCGGAAACCCGAATACACCATCAGCGACGAACCGACCACCAGCAACGCGTCGGCCGCCTCCATCTGGGCCAGTGCGCAGGCCGTGCGGCTGGGCGGCACGTTATCGCCGAAAAACACGACGTCGGGCATCAAGACCCCGCCACAGTGGACGCAGGCGGGAATGGCGACGCCGCTCACGGCATCGGGATCGAGCGCCGCGTCGCCGTCGGGCAGCGGGGTGGCCATCGCCTGCAGCAGGGCCGGATTGGCGAATTCGAGCTGGGTCTGCACGAAAGCACGGGGAAAGCGCGCATGGCAGGCCAGGCAACTCACATGATGGATATTGCCGTGCAATTCGAGCAGGGCGTGGCTGCCGGCCTGCTGGTGCAGGCCGTCGACGTTCTGGGTCAGGATGAAACCGAGCTTGCCGGCCGCTTCGAGGGCGGCGAGCGCCCGGTGCCCGTCGTTGGGCCTGGCGCGCGCCAGCAGCGGCCAGCCGACCATGCTGCGCGCCCAATAGCGGCGCTGGATCGCCACGTCGCGCCGGAACTCCGGACCCTGGATCGGCAGGCGGCCGCGGCGCACGCCGTCACGGTCGCGGTAATCGGGGATGCCGGAGGCGGTCGACAGGCCGGCGCCGGTCAGGACCAGGGTACGAGGGTGCCTTGCCAAGAAAGAGGCCAGCGCGTCGACGCCGTCTTGAGTGCTGAGACCTTCTGCCATGCCGCTTTTTCCTCCCATGCATGGGATCGTAACATCGGCAATCGGAACACTACACACGATTCCCCGGGTCAGCGCCGCTTATCTGGCGGATACCGCGATCCCGCCCACGATCATGCCGAATGCCACCACATGATACAGGTGCGGCGCCTCGCCGAGAAACGCCGACGACAGCAGCGCGGTGAACAGCGGCGTCAGGTTGATGAAGAAGGCGCCCAGGCTCGGCCCGGCGCGCTGCACGCCGGCGCCCCAGCAGCGCATGGCGATGATGGCCGGGCCGATCGCCACGTACAGCAGGGCGGCGACGACCGGCCAGCTCCAGGCGATGTGCACGTCCTGGATCGCCCATTCGCCGCCGGCCAGCGCGGCCGACCACAGCACGCCGAACCCGACCTGGGCCAGCAGGAAGGCGGCCCAGTCCGCACGCAGCGCGGGCACGTCCTTTTGCTGCATCAGCAGCCAGCTATAGAAGGACCAGGCAATGGTGGCCAGGATCATGTACACGTCGCCCGACACCAGCCGCAGCGCCGCCAGCTCGGCCAGCGAGCCGCGGCACATCACGACGAGCACACCGGCGATCGACAGCACCGCTCCCGCGACCTGCCTGCGCTTGACCGGGATGCCGAAAAACAGCCGCCCGACCAGCAGCATCCACACCGGAACGCCGGAGGCGACCAGGGTCACGTTGATCGGGGACGAACTCTGCAGCGCCAGATATTGCAATGAGTTGTACAGGCCGACGCCCAGCAGGCCGAGCATGCTGTAGCGCTTCCAGTTGGTCAATACACCGCTGCCGGCGCGCAGGGCGGCCCGCCCCAGCGGCAGCAGCACCGCCAGCGCGATCGACCAGCGAATCAGGTTGAGCGTCATCGGCGGCACCGCGTCGCGCACCAGCCGCCCGACGATGGCGTTGCCGGCCCATAGCACGGGCGGGATGGTCAGGAGCAGGGCGGTGGCGGGGTTCAGCCGGTAGCCAGGCGTCGACATCTCAGCGGCGGCGCGGCGTCAGGACGCTCGGCAGCGCCTTCGGCAGGGTGTCCGGGAAATCGCGCGAATAGTGCAGGCCGCGGCTTTCGTGGCGCGACAGCGCGCTCTTGACGATCAGGTGCGCCACCTCGACCAGGTTGCGCAGCTCCAGCAGGTCGGGCGTGATGCGGAAGTTGCGGTAATACTCGTCGATCTCTTCCTTGAGCAGCTTGATGCGGTGCTCGGCCCGCTCGAGGCGCTTAGTGGTGCGCACGATGCCGACGTAATTCCACATGAAACGGCGCAGCTCGTCCCAGTTGTGCGCAATGACCACTTCTTCGTCGGCATTGGTGACCCGGCTTTCGTCCCAGGCCGGCAAGGCCGGATGCTCGACCGGGCTGCTGCCAGCAATATGCTCGGCGCAGGCGCGCCCCACCACCACGCATTCCAGCAGCGAATTGCTGGCCAGGCGGTTGGCGCCGTGCAGGCCGGTGCAGGCGGTTTCGCCCACCGCGTACAGGCCGGGGATGTCGGTGCGTCCGGCCAGGTCGGTGACCACGCCGCCGCAGGTAAAGTGCACGGCCGGCACGACGGGGATCGGCTCGCGCGTGATGTCGATGCCGAGCTCCAGGCAGCGCGCGTAAATCGTCGGGAAGTGCTCCTTGAGGAAGGCCGGATCCTGGTGGCTGATGTCCAGGTCCACGTGATCCAGGCCGCGCTTCTTCATCTCGAAGTCGATCGCGCGGGCGACGACGTCGCGCGGGGCCAGTTCGCCGCGCTCGTCGTGGGCCGGCATGAAGCGGGTGCCGGCCACGGCGCCGGCTTCGCGCGGCAGCTTGAGCAATCCGCCTTCGCCGCGGATCGCCTCGGTGATCAGGAAGGATTTGGCGTAGGGATGGTACAGGCAGGTCGGATGGAACTGGATGAACTCCATGTTCGACACCCGGCAGCGGGCGCGCCATGCCATGGCGATGCCGTCGCCGGTGGCGGTGTCGGGATTGGTGGTGTACAGGTAGACCTTGCCGGCGCCGCCGGTGGCCAGCACCGTGTGTTCGGCCTCGAAGGTCAGCACCTGGCCGCTCTCGATATCCTGCACATACAGGCCATAGCATTGCGGCTGGCCCACCAGCGCCGGCGCGCCCAGCTTGTCGGAGGTAATGACGTCGATCGCCACGTGGTGCTCGAACAGGGCGATATTCGGATGCGCGCGCACCTTCTGTTCCAGGGTCACCTGCACCGCGTGGCCGGTGGCGTCGGCGGCATGGATGATGCGGCGCTGGCTATGGCCGCCTTCGCGGGTCAGGTGGAAGCCCAGTTCGGCCGTGGCGTCGCGGGTGAACGGCACGCCTTGCTCGATCAGCCATTCGATCGCGGCGCGGCCGCCCTCGACGATGGTGCGGGTCGCGCCTTCGTCGCACAGGCCGGCGCCGGCGACCAGGGTGTCGTCGATGTGCTGGTCATGACTGTCGCCCGAATCGAGGACGGCGGCGATCCCGCCCTGGGCCCAGCTGCTGGCGCCATCGCGCAGTGCGCGCTTCGAGATGATGGCGACCTTGCGGGTCTCGGCCAGGTGCAGGGCAACGGACAGGCCGGCCAGGCCGCTGCCGACGATCGCGACGTCAAATTTCATGGCAATGTCATATTTGTACAGAGGCATCACTATAAGCCATTTGTGGTCTTTACGTCAGGCCCGGGGAAGGTGTCCACCTTGCTGATCAGTGTACGGCCGCGCACCGAGAGGCGGCCCGCAGGCACGTTAGGATGAGGTTTTAGCCACCCATCAAGGACATACCATGACCGCAGACCGTCACCACGCAGCCGCGCTCGCCGACAGGATCGGCTCGATGCGCTTCGCCATGTTCACCTTCCGCGACCAGTACGACCACCTGGTCAGCCAGCCGATGACCAAGCAGGACATCGATGCCGAAGGCGGCCTGTGGTTCTTCGTCAATTCGACCACCGAACTGTGGGACAGCATTGGACACCAGCCCGAGGTCAACGTCAGCTTCGCCGACAACGAGAACAGCACCTATGTCTCGGTCAGCGGCCGCGCCGAACGGGTGGTCGACCGGGCGCAAGTCCAGGCCCGTTGGAATCCGATGGTGCAGGCCTGGTTCCCGGCCGGCCCGGAAGACCAGCACGCCGTGCTGGTGCGGGTCGATCCGCATGCCGCCGAATATTGGGACTCGAACGACAGCAAGATGGTGCGCCTGTTCGCCATGGCCAAGGCGGCCGTGACCGGCACCCAGCCGGACGTGGACGGCGAGCACGGGACCATCAAGCTGTAATTCTTGCAGCAGGGCACACGTCTGCCTTACAGTAGCGCTCCCGAATCCTGGAGCGCACATGATCCCGAGCCCGCTCGAACTGGCGGCCAACGCCTTCACGGCCGCCGCCATCCTGCTGGCTGGCCGCAACCACGTCCACACCTGGTGGACGGGCATCGTCGGCTGCACGCTGTTCGGCGTGTTGTTCGCCCAAAACCATTTATATGCCGACGTCGTGCTGCAGATGTTCTTCGTCGGCACCGGGGCGCTGGGCTGGTGGCGCTGGCTGCACGGCAACAACGGCGCGCCGCTGCCGATCACCCACGCCGGCTGGCGCAGCCTGGCATGGATGATCCCGGCCGGGATCGCCGCCACCGCCGCCTACGGCGCCTTGCTGCATTTTTATACGAATGCCTACGCGCCCTTCATCGATTCGGCGGTGCTGGTGTTCAGCGTCATCGCCCAGCTCCTGATGATGCAGCGGCGCATCGAGAACTGGCCGGTGTGGCTGCTGGTCAATACCATCGCCGTGCCGTTGTACTACAGCCGCGGGCTCTACCTGACGGCCTTTCTTTACCTGTGCTTCTGGGTCAATGCGATCGTGTCCTGGGTGTGGTGGACCAGGCTGGCCCGCCGCCAGGCGGGCGCTTGATCACGGCTGGGCCGGCGGCAGATCCCGCTCGTCTTGGTTCCCGCCTGTCTCGGGCGTCCCCAGGCCGGTCTCCCTTGGCCCAGCCTGGCTGGCGCGGGTATCCTGGGCGCCCGGATTGGCATGGGTCATCGCCGCATCCACCGATTCCGTGCGCGGCGCCGCATCGAGCGTCTCGACATTGACGTCGGCCGTGCCGGGCGCGAGTTCTTCGGCGCCGTCCGGCGCGTTGACGTAGGGGCCGGACTGGTTGCGGGTCAGGCCCGGTCCACCGTTGCCGCCGGTCTCGGTCTGGCTCTCATGGCTGGGCGTGGCGCCTTGTTGGCCGCTGGTCTGGCCGCCGACGCCGACGGTCACGGCGCCGTCGTCCGGTTTGCCCTGGGGTGTCGATGTGGATTGGGTCATCTAAGCCTCCTGTCATGTTGGTTTGTGATCCACCGATGGTGGCCGCTCGGGGGCGGCACGGGTATCGGCGGCGGTAGGGAATTGCTGTAGGAGCGTGGCGCATGAACATGCTCGCCGGTATCGTGCGCGAACGGCGCCGGTCGAATGTTAGGGTGGCCCCATCAACCATTTCTGGAGACTGCCATGGAAAGCCCCGACTACGCCGCCTGCATCGCGGCCTGCAATGCCTGTGCCGACGCCTGCGACCGCTGCGCCGGGGCCTGCCTGCGCGAGGAAGACGTCAAGATGATGGCGCGCTGCATTGCCCTCGACATCGACTGCGCCCAGCTGTGCCGCCTGGCGGCGGCCGTCATGGCGCGCGGCGGCGAGAGCGCCGCAGCCCTGTGCGGCGTCTGCGCCGAGGCCTGCGACCGCTGCGCCGAGGAGTGCGCAAAGCACCCGATGGACCACTGCCAGGCATGCGCCGCGGCCTGCCGCGAATGCGCCGACGCATGCCGGCGCATGGCCGCGGCCGCTTAATACGGATCTGTCCGATATCCCTTCCTGTGCCGGAGACGTGGTGCTATACTGTATATCCATACAGTTCTTTATTGCGCCACCATGCCCGTCTTTCTGCCGATCGACCTTGACCCGCTGCCCACGGAACATCCCGACCGGGCGGCGGCAAGTCGTCCGGATACGGGCATCTTCTCCGGCGTGCACGACGAACCGGTCACCTCGGCCCGCAACGACGCCGAACTGGCGCGCGAGTACATATCGCACGGCGAACTGAGCCCCAAGTCGATCGCCAACCTGCAAAAGGAGCTGTACCGCTTCCTGACCTGGTGCCGCGAAGAAGCGAAAAAGACCTTCCAGCAGCTGAACGTGGCCGACCTGAACGCCTACAAGGAGTTCATCCGCAACCCGCCACCGGAATGGGTATGCACCACCAAATGGCCGCGCAACGATGCGCGCTACCGCCCATTCTCCGGCCCGCTGTCCGACACCAGCCGGCGCCAGTCCATGATCGCCATCAAGGGCTTGCTGGCATTCGCCGAGCACACCGGCTACCTGCGCCGCAACCCGGCGCGGCTGGTGCGCAATGTCCGGGCGCCGCATGCCGGCCGCATCACGCGCTACCTGACGCCGGCCGCGCTGGCCTATGCGCTGGCTGCGGCCGAGGCGCGCGACGCCGATTCCGAAGCCGCGGCGCGCCAGCGCGCCCGCGACCGTTTCCTGCTGATCGCCTTCGCCCAGACCGGCGCGCGCCTCAACGAGATCGTCAGTGCCCGCATGGGTTCGATCTACAGCGAGGGCGACGGCCGCTGGTGGCTGGATGTCCTGGGCAAAGGCAACAAGCCGCGCCGGCTGCCGGTGCCGCCGGCCACGCTGGCCGCCTATCGCGACTACCGGCGCGCCTTCGGCCTGCTGGAGCAGACCAGCCGCGGCGACCATATGCCGCTGGTGCTGTCGAGCCGCACGCGCGACCACGTGCGCGTCACCGACGAGGCGGCGTCCGAGGCGCTGAAGGCGATCTTCCAGCTGGCCGCCAGCGAGGCGGCGGCGCGGGGCGACGGCGACAGCGCGTCCATGCTGCGCCAGGCGTCACCGCATTGGCTACGCCACAGCATGCTGACCAACCACGCCAATAGCGGGGTGCAGCTCAAGACCCTCCAGGACACGGCCGGCCACGCCAATATCGCCACCACCGCCGGCTATCTGCACAAGACCGACAAGGAACGCCACGACGAAATCCTCGGCGCCGGCGGCAAGGGCATTCTGTAGAGTCAGACCGGGATCGACGAGGTCCCGCCATCCGAGCTGCCGTAATTCTGCAACTCGTCGAGTGACAGACGGCGTTCGTTCAGCGCCGCCACGATCGAACCCAGCTGCTCATCGTCGGGCTGGATATAGATGATGCGCTGCTCGAGCAGATTGTCCCAGTACGGCGTGTACGGCACGGCGGTCTCGGTCATCACCTTCGCCTTGAAACTGCCATCGTGCAGCTCGCCGACCAGGGTAATGCGCGCGGTATCGGGGGCGGTATTCTGGACCGTGATGTTCATGCTCTTCCTTTGAGTGATCAGTTCGTGTGGGTCCATTGTCACGCAGCCAAGGATCGCATGCAAACCGCCGTCGGCCTTCCGTGCGCACCCTCAGCGTCCCGGCCGGGACGGTCGATGAAATCGAATGCCATCGTCAAAATTATCCGCTTTTCAACATTGGTGGCGACGACCGATACTGGACGCTGTCCAACCAACACGGAGTCAAACCATGAATCAACTCGCCCTCGCACTGTTCGCCGCCGGCATCCTGGCCGCGTCGACCGCCCAGGCCCAGGCCGACCTGATCATCACCAACGGCAAGATCGCGACCATGGCGGGGGAAGGTGAAGGGAAGGAAGAATTCGTGCAGGCGCTGGCGGTCAAGGACGGCAAGATCGCCGCCACCGGTAGCAACGAGCAGGTATTGCGCCTCAAACGCAAAGACACCCGGGTCGTCGACGTCGGCGGGCGCACCGTGATCCCGGGCCTGAACGACTCCCACACCCACGTGATCCGCGCGGGCCTGAACTACAATATGGAAGTGCGCTGGGACGGCGTGCGCAGCCTGAAGCGGGCGATGGAAATGCTCAAGGAGCAGGCGGCGCGCACGCCCGAGGGCCAGTGGGTCAAGGTCGTGGGCGGCTGGACCGAACACCAGTTCGCCGAAAAACGCCTGCCCACGCTGGCCGAGATCAATGCCGCGGTGCCCGACAAGCCGGTCTTCATCCTCTATTTGTATGGCAAGGCCTTCCTGAACCGGAAGGGCATCGAGACGCTCGGCTATACCAAAGAGACGACATACCCCGAGGGCGAACTGGAACTCGACGCCGCCGGCAAGCCGACCGGGCTGCTGCTGGCCAAGCCGAACGCCATGATCCTGTACTCGACCCTGGCCAGGACCAACAAGCTCGATCGTGCCGACCAGCGCAACTCGACCTTGCACTTCTACCGCGACCTGAACCGCCTGGGGATGACCAGCGCCGTCGATGCCGGCGGTGGCGGCCAGGCCTATCCGGACGATTACGGCGTGACGATCGAACTTGCCAAAGAGGGCAAGCTCAGTGTGCGCACCGCGTATTACCTGTTCGCCCAGAAGGCCGGCAAGGAGCTGGAAGACTACGAGCGCTGGATCGGGATGACCAAGCCGAACCGCAACGACCACCTGTTCTACGCCAACGGCTTCACCACCGAGGGCGCAGGCGAGAACCTGGTCTCGAGCGCGGCCGACTTCGAGAACTTCCTGGAGCCGCGGCCCGAGCTGCCGCACCATATGGAAGACGAACTCGAGCGCGTGGTGACCCTGCTGGTCAAGAACCGCTGGCCGTTCCGCATCCACGCCACCTATGGCGAAAGCATCGAGCGCGACCTGGCCGTGATCGAAAAGGTCAACCGCAGCACGCCGCTGGCCGGCCTGCGCTGGATCGTCGACCACGCCGAGACGGTGACCGACGACCAGCTGAAACGCATCAAGGCGCTGGGCGGTGGCGTGGCGGTGCAGAACCGCATGTACTTCCAGGGCGAAGCTTACCGGGCGCGCTATGGCGCCCAGACCCGGCAACTGCCGCCGATCCGCAAGATGCTCGAGCTGGGCCTGCCGGTGGGCCTGGGCACCGACGGCACGCGGGTGAGCAGCTATGGTCCCTGGCCGTCGATCTACTGGGCTGTGACCGGAAAGACCGCCGGCGGCCTGGCGACCTGGCAGGCCAGGGACGTGTTGACGCGCCACGAAGCCCTCAAGCTCATGACCCGCGGCAGCGCCTGGATGAGCGGCGAAGAAGACGTCAAGGGCAGGCTGGTCGAAGGCCAGTACGCCGACTTCGCGGTGCTGCCGCAGGATTATTTCACCATGGACGTGGAGAAGATCAAGGACCTGGAAAGCGTGCTGACGGTGGTGAACGGGCAGGTGGTGTATGGCGCTGGCCAGTTCGAAACACTGTCCCCGGCGCTGCCGGCGGTGTCCCCGGCCTGGAGTCCGGTGCGCCAGTTCGGCGGCTACCAGAACCGCTGACCCTGCTTGTATCGGCAGGCGGGGCGGCGTAGGGTGAGGTCCTCAGGAGGGCATCCCCATCGCCGCGCACAACTTCCGTCGCCGCGCCCCGACCATCCGTCAATGGCTGGCCATGCTGCTGGCGGCCTTCACGGTCCCGACCACGATTGCCGTGGTCGCACTGTTCCTGCATTCCTATGGCCGGGAGCAGGCCGGGATCGAGCGCGCCTCGCAGGACGTCGCGCGGGCGCTGATGCTGGCCATCGATCACGAGCTGGGCAGCGCCCAGGCCGCGCTGCAGGCGCTGGCGACCTCGCCCAGCCTCGACAACCATGACCTGCGCGCCTTCCACGCCCAGGCGATCGAGGTGCTGCAATCGCGCCCGGGCAACGTGCTGGTGGCGTCAAGTCCAGACCTGCGCCAGGTGATCAATACAGGCCGGCCGTTCGGCGCGCCGCTGCCGCACCACGGCGATCCCGGCGAAATCCGCAGCGTGTTCGAGACTGGGCGCCCTGCGGTGTCGGACCTGTACGTGGGCCCCACCGTGAACCGCCTGCTCAGCAGCGTCGACGTGCCGGTGGTGCGCGCCGGGGAGGTCCGCTACGTGCTGTCGATGCAGTACTACGGCGAGCGCCTGGGAGCCATCCTCGAACGCCAGCAGGCGCCTCCCGGCGCCACCGTCACGATTTACGACGGCAACGCCCGCACCGTGTGGAGCAGCCGCGGCGGGCGCGCCGAGGTAGGCCGACGCGCCAGTGAGGCGCTGGCGGCCGGATTCGCGCTGGGTTCCGAAGGCACGGTCGACGAGGCCGGCGGGGTGACCGTGTTCAGCCATTCGTCGCTATCCGCCTGGACGGTGGCGATCGCCCGGCAGCGCAGTGCGCTCAATGCCAATCTTTGGCAATCGCTTGAATGGATCGTCATCGGTGGGTGCGCCCTGCTGGCGCTGGGCGCCGGCCTGGTAGCACTGATCGGCACCCGCATCGAGGCGGCGCTGCGCGGCCTGGTGCATCCCGCCATCGCCCTGGGCCATGGCGAACAGGTGGTGCTGCCACCGCTGCCTTTGGACGAGGCGCTGGACGTTGGTCACGCCCTGGTCCAGGCCGCCGCGCTGCTGCACGAGCGCACCGTCCAGCGCGACGAGGCCGAGCGCGCCGAACGGATGCTGCGCGAGGCCAAGCGCGCGGTGGAGCGCAATGAAGCCTTCCTGCGAGGCATTTTCGAGGAATCCCCGGACGGCATCCTGCTGGTTGGCCACGACGGCCGGGTGACGCGCGCCAACGTCCAGGCCGAGCGCATGTTCGGTTACGCCGCCGGCGCGCTGGAAGGGCTGGCGCTGGATGCGCTGCTGGTGGAAAGCGGGGAGTCGCCGACCTCGGTGTACGAGCGCATGCGCGCCGCCCCGGCCAGGAGCGGCATGGCCGGCACCACCCACCTGCGCGGCCTGCGGCCCGACGGCCAGGCCTTCGCGGCCGACGCCATGGCCAACCCGCTGCCGGAGCGCGCGCTCCTGATCGTGACCGTGCGCGACGTCAGCGCCGGCTGGGAACAGGAGAAAGCGCTGCGCCAGGCGTTCAAGGACAAGAGTACCCTGCTCAAGGAGCTCTATCATCGCGTCAAGAACAACCTGCAGCTCATCGTCAGCCTGTTCAACCTGCAGGCGCGCACCATGGAAGAGGGGCGGGAGCGACAAGCCCTGCTGGAAGCGGCCGATCGGGTGCGCGCGATGGCGCTGGTGCACGAACGCCTGTACCAGTCGCGCTCACTCGGCACCATCCGCCTGGACGACTACATGCGCGAGCTGTGCGACCAGCTTGCCAACGCCGCCTCTGCGCGGGAACGCGGCATCGCCCTGGCGCTCGACGCGGCGCCGGTCGAGGTGGGACTCGACGTCGCGGTACCGCTGGGCCTGCTGCTCAACGAGATCGTGTCGAACAGCCTCAAGCATGCCTTTCCTGACGGGCGCGCCGGGGCCATCCGCATCAGCCTGGCGCCGTTGGCCGGCGCTGCGCAAAGGGGCGACGACACCCTGCAACTGGTCGTCTGCGACGACGGGATCGGACTGCCACCAGAAGCCGAACGAACTTCGCGACCGACCTTGGGTCTAAAGCTGGCTGCGGCCCTAAGCGAACAGTTGCTCGCCAGCCTCACGTTCGAAAACCGTGACGGCGCCTGCGTGTCGCTCACCTTCCGCGCGCGCGGCCATGGCGGGCACGATGCCGGTCCGGTACCCGATTCGTCGTCCCGTCCGTCGCTCGCGGGCGCCGACGATTCCATTCCTGGATAGGGGGCATCATGCTCCAGTTATTGCCCGACACCCTGCAGGACGCGCCGAGCCTGCTGGTGGTCGAAGACGAAGCGGTGGTCGCCATGGACATCGCGGGCCAGCTGCGCGACATGGGCTACCGTGTCTGCGGCTGCGTCGACAACGGCGTTGACGCCATCGCGCAGGCACGCGCCCGTCAGCCCGACCTGGTGCTGATGGACGTCGTGCTGCGCGGCGAGATGGACGGCATCACCGCCGCCGCCGCGATCGGCGCCGAACTCCATATTCCGATCCTGTTCCTGACCGCGTACAGCGACGACCAGACCGTCGAGCGCGCCACCCATGCCATGCCCTATGGCTACCTGACCAAGCCGTTCCAGGCGCGCGAACTGCGGGCGGTGATCGAGGTCGCCTTGCGCAAGGCCGAACTGGAGCGCGCGCAGCGCGACAACGAGCGCTGGCTCGGCTCGGTTCTGCGCGGCGTCGGAGACGCGGTGATCGCCACCGACGCCGCGGGCCGGGTGGGCCTGGCGAATCCCGCGGCCGAGGACTTGCTGGGCACGCGACAATTGCGCGGCCGGCTCGCCGCCGACGTGATCCGCCTCGAGGACGCTGCCGGCACCGTGGTCGAGCTGACACGCCTGGAGGGCGCTTCCCGCAGCGGCGCAGCGGTGCTGGTGACCCTTGACGGGGTGCGGATCCCGGTGGATTTCTCCGCCGGCCCGATCTGCGACGAACGCGCATGCCGGATGGGGACCGCGATCGTGCTGCACGACGAGCGCGAACGCGTCGCGGCCGAGCTGCGCCTCGCGCGCAGCGAGCAGCGTTTCCGCAGCGCCTTCGACCAGGCGCCCCTCGGGCTGGCGCTGGTTAACCTCGACAACCGTTACGTGCGTGTCAACCGCGCGATGTGCCGCCTGCTGGGAGCGCCAGTCGACGAGCTCGTGGGCGCCGCGCAGGATGCCTTCGGCGACAGCGTCGACAACGCGATCGAGCGGGAGTACCAGCAGGACCTGCTCGCAGGGCGCAGCGACGCGGTCCAGTACGAACGGCGCTACCGGCCGAAGGACGGGCGCACCGTATGGGCGCTGGTCTCGGCCACGCTGCTGCCGACCAACCACGAGCCACAGCAGTTCCTGATCCAGGTGAACGACGTCACCGAACGCAAACGCGCAGAGGAAGAGCTGGCCCACCTGGCCCATCATGACGCCCTGACCGGCGTGGCGAACCGCGCGATGCTGGGCGAGCAGGTCGAGCGCGAGCTGGCGGTGGCGCGCCGTCGTGGCGCCCGCCTGGCGGTGGTCTTCATCGACCTCGACTATTTCAAGCACGTCAATGACAGCTATGGCCACGAGGTCGGCGACCTCGTGCTGAAGGAGCTGGCGACCCGCCTGGTTCGCGGCGTGCGCGCGATCGACATCGTCGGCCGCATGGGCGGCGACGAGTTCGTGGTGGTGCTGTCCGAGGTATCCGACGCGCATGACGTGATCAAGCTGACCGGCAAGCTGCGCCATGAATGCGCTCGTCCGCTCCACTGCGGGAGCCACGAGGTGCGACTGGCCGTCAGCATGGGCGTGAGCCTGTTCCCCGACGACGCGCAGGATTTCCGCACGCTGCTGCGCTTCGCCGACAGCGCCCTCTACCACGCCAAGGGGGAGGGCCGCAACAACGTCCAGTTCTACCGGCCCGAGCTCACGGCGCGCATGGAGATGCGGGTGCGGCTGGTTGTCGGCCTGCGCACCGCCCTTGAGCGCGGCGAACTCGAGATGTTCTACCAGCCGATCGTGGCACTGGCCGACGGCCTCCCGTCCGCCGCCGAAGCCCTGCTGCGCTGGCGCCATCCCGAACTGGGCCTTTTGATGCCTGACCTGTTCCTGCCGGTGCTCGAGGAATCGTCGGTGAGCGAGGAGATCGGCGCCTGGACCATTCTCGAAGCATGCCGCCAGGGCGCGCGCTGGAACGCCGACGGCGCACCCGGCCTGCGCATGGGTGTGAACGTGACGTCGGCCCAGTTCAAGTCCGGGCGCCTGGTGCCGGTGGTCGAAGCGGCGCTGCGCGCCTCCGGCCTGGAACCGGGTTGCCTGTGCGTCGAGATCACCGAACAAAGCCAGCTGGCCGACACCGAACAGACCCGCGCCACCCTGGCCGCGCTGAAATCCATGGGCGTGCTGGTGGCGATCGACGATTTCGGCACCGGTTACTCGTCGCTGGGCTACATCAGCCGCCTGAAGCCCGACGAGCTCAAGATCGACAAGTCGCTGGTGACCGGCGTCGACACCGACGCCGAACACGCGGGCCTGGTGGTGGCCGCGCTGGCCATGGCGCGCAGCCTGCGCCTGATGGTGGTGGCCGAAGGCGTCGAGACCGAGGCCGAGCAGGCCTTCCTGCAGGCCCACGGCTGCGACATGGCCCAGGGCTTCCTGCATGCGCGTCCTATCCCGGCGCCCGAGTTCGAGGCGTGGCTGGCGGCGGCCGGCCACGTGAACAGGCCCGGCGGGGCGCCGGCGCATTGATCGTCAGTCTGGACCCAGGCTTACGTGGCTGCCGACGATCGGTCCGAGGGGGGATGATCCGACAGACGACGTTGGCTGGAGGGGAAGGGCGCCGGCGGTTACGGCATTGTCGAAGCAGGCGACATCAATGATCGCGCAGAGATCGCGGGCCGGACCGCGGACGGGCACGCCCTCGTGCTCTGCAGCGGTGTCGTCGACGACTTCGGCCCTCCGGACAGCATCCTGGGCGACCTGGACGAACGCGGCGAACTGCTGGAATCGTACCTGGCGGAAGGAGAGGGCGATCGCACCGCGGTGTACAGGAGTGGCGCGCTGAGCGACCTGCCGCGCTACGGTGGCCGACAGTTCTACGGCAACGCGAGCTGATCGACCTGAATACGCTCATCGATCGCGAGGCCAACCTGGTGCTGCAGTCCGCCGACGGTGGCAACAGCCCAGGGCGGATACTTGCGCACAGCAGGAGTCCACAAGTATAAACAGGGTAATGTTCAGGTCTTGCTCGGATGGCGAAAGCGATGACATCAGGCACATCTTTAACTCGACATTAGCATATATATTGTCGATTTAAGTGCGGGATCACGGTCCAGCGCTTGTCTTCCGGTTTCGGCCCGGGTAGAGTCCTCAGCACAGGATAACCCGGCCCATCCAATGACGATCGCCCACATCTCAGCAGGAGCAGTTGCACATCGTAACGACGACCATGTGGCCGTCTTCACCCATGCAGGCGCCACCGACATCCTGGTGATCGACGGCGGAACGTCGGTGGCGGACCACGATTACCTTGATCCCGTCCAGGGCGACGTCGCTTGGTTCGTCCACGCGTTTACCGAGGCACTGGAGCAGGAATTACGGCCGAGACGCAACCAGCAGGAATGCGTGCATGCCGCGGTCGACCGTGTCCGTGCCAGGTTCGACGACATGAAGAATCAAGCTGCGATGCCGTTGCACGCGTGGCCGATCGCGGCCATGACCTGGATGCGGATCAGCGAAAAGGATGGCGCGCAATGTGTGACGCTGTACGGCTTGGGCGATTGCAAGAGCCTGCTGCGCACGCAAACTGGCGCCTGCATCGACCTCGATCCGTTTGTGAATCCGCAAGACGCCGTGCTGCAGACCGAGATCGCGAAGCTGCGCGCTGAAGGTCTGAGCGATCCGGAACAACGGCGTGAACGCATGCTGCCGATGCTGCGTGCCCGGCGTGAGTTCCAGAATTCCCAGCCCGCGCTGGCGGTGTTGTGCCTGCATCCGAACGGCATTTTCGACGCGCGCATCCGGAGCTTCGACCTGGAACCCGGAGCAAGCCTGCTCATCATGACTGACGGATTTTATCGGCTGGTCGATCCGTATGACCGCTACACTGATCCTGGATTGGCGGATGCGTGTTGTCAGCGGGGATTACCAGCGATGCTGGATGAGCTGCGGACGTATGAGGCTGTGGTTGGCGGCACTGGAACTCGCGCCGTGAAAGCCGCGGACGATGCGACGGCGGCGATCTGGAGTAATTGATTCTCCTGGCCGATTGTCCGGCCGTTCTCGTGAAGGAAATTTGTAATGACGTTAATCGTAGCTGGCCGTCTGATCCAAAAACATGCCGATCTGTCGGAGCTTGCTCGGCTGAGCCTGATGTTCATCGATGGCGCGACCGAATGGATTACCTGGGCCATTTCGAGCCCTATGTCGCGCTACGATCTGCCTGATGAAGTTGCGCTCGTGGCCGCCGTCCAGCAGGGGTTGCACGCCTCGCCACTAACACTGTTGCCGAGGCTCGGCATCTGGATCAGTCCGGTAAAGCTGATGTCGCTCGGGGCCGATCACCTGCGTACGCTGGGAAGAGCCGAGACCGACGACGCGAGCGACGTGGTGAAGGAAAAGTTGCAGAGTATGCTGGCCGAGCTCAACATCGTGCCAGCAGAGAAGCTGCGCGGCGTCACGACGTTCCTGCAAAAACTGGGCGTCGAATCAGCCCCCCTGTTTCTGGTGCGTGAATTCAATGACCTTCTGGCCCTGGTCGAGCTGGAGGGCCTGCGCTTTGGCCAACCTGGCCCACGTCAGGAGGCATTGTGCCGGGAGGCTGCTAGCTGGGCAGTGGAGCAGGCGCGCACGGTGCCTGAATTCTGCGACTACTACCAGGTGTATCTCGCGCACGCCAGCAATATGCTGGCGCTCGAGGCCTCCGCCGACACACGCAAGGCGCTGGCCGACCGCGTTCTCGAGAAGCTCCTGCCGCTGGCATTCGGCACGATCGACGGCCCTCAGCTACGAGATCGCCTTGCATCGCCGGGCGAAGTCGAGCGTGCGCTGCATGCGTGGCTTGCGCAGGGAAAGATGCTGGGTTTCGGGCGCCCGTCGCAAGTGGTGCTGCAATTCGTCACGCACGCAGGCTATACCGATGGAACGGGTGACGACGCGCGCATCCTGCTCGAACGCTACCTGGCACGGGCCCAGACCTTCCTCGCCAGCAGGAGCAGCTGGAAAAGCCATCTGGAGCAGGACGGCGCGACCACCATATTCACTCTCACCTCTGGCGTGGCCGGATCGTCAGCCGATGACTGTGTGGCGCAGCTCCAGGTCAGCCGTGACGGCGTACTGTCGCTGCGCCGGTTTGGCACGTACGTCAATGTCAATGGAGTGGGCACCTTGCGAGGCATGACGTAGGCGTTCTATCGCACGAGTGACGCGGTGCGTTGCGCCTCATGGTCAGGAACGAATGTGTGCAAAATCTGGGAACACTATCTCGCACGCTGACAGTTCCTGGCCGATAGGCTACGGGCGACGCGGATGCTATTTGACATAATATAGATTATGCGAACAGACGGTAGTTTACGTGCTGTTGCGTGTTTTCGCTAGTGCAGAGCGCTCGTACCTAAAACTCCGTACTCGGGGCACCTTAATCTACCGACTCGGCGTCAAAGCCCCGTTTTCCCCGTCGAGTCTATATGTTTAGGTAAATCTTCATGGCCTACTCATCACGTCAATAGCTTTAGGTACAACGGAAGTATTTATGGATACGGAATCGCGTCGGATGTTCAGTGATGACAGACGAGACAACTGGCTGCAGCTCGCGGATCGGCGTGTGGGACTCGGGCCGCTGGCGTCAGGCCTGGCCTATTTGTCTGGCTTGCTTCGTGAGGGTCGCCGCTGACGACGCGCTGCCCGTGCCAAACCCAACTCCTCGCTGGCCGATTCCGATTTCGGCGCTGTTCGCTCAAGCCGTCCGCGAAGCTCAGTCACCCTGGCGCGCTCGGCGGCAAGCTGGCTACCCAGCTCCGCACTCTGGTGCGCGCTTTCCGCAGCCTGGCGGGCGGCTCGGTCGCGTTCGTCGGCCAGTAGTTCGGTCTTTGCTATATAGCCGCCGAGCTCTTGACTTTGCCTCGCAAGCTGGAACTGGGCCGTTTGAACCTGGCCCTGTATCCCTTCAATTCGGCAGGCGGACGCCTTGCGTTCTGCATCGAGCTGCTTCTGTAACCTAGACGTCGTCGTTCGCTCACGGTCCAGGTCAAGCAGTGTACGTTTTTCCAAGTCGGTGTAGCGTCTTTCGGCTTGGACAACGCGCCCCGTTATTTTGTCGATCTCGGTCACGTGTGCTGCGGACATTGAATCGATGAGGCCTTGCAGCCGTTCGATTTCTGCCAGCGATTCGACAAGCCGCTTCCCCGTCTCCCGCTCGACTGCTGCCCTCGCGCCTAGTTCTTCTCGCTGTTGCGCAACTGTCGCCTCAGCCGATGCAATCTGGGCGCGAGCGTTCTCGAACTGTGATAACAGTTGGGCGAATTGGTTTTCCAGTGTCGCCTTCTCGGCCAGTGCCGCTTCGCGCTCGACGACCACGCTCTGCTGCAAGGCTGCGATTGATTCGTCAGCCGCCTGGCGGGCCAACGACCAGATTTCCCCGACCAGTTGGCCGGCTGAATGCTTGACCTGGTCCGGCAAGTCCGCGTGCTGCAGGTCCACCCTGGCCCGTTCCCTGAGATCGCTCCAGAACCGCCTTAGTGCTTCGTTAGGCACAGACATGCTTCCCTTGCGGACGAACTGGTAGAGCGCATTCGTGGTCGGCGTTAGGCCGTATCTGAAAAACATGATGCTGCAGGCTTCCCGATACAGATCCGAGGTTCGCGGAAAGCGTTCACGAAGAGCGTCGATGTCGGCCTGCACGGCAACCGCTATCTGGGAATTGTCGGGCATGAAGGCCTCCATAGGTGTCGAGTAATACTACGTAAACCATATCTATTCTGTCGCCCTCTTCCGTAATTCTGACATTATTACCATTATGTCGAGTACTCTCGTCGTGGCCGCGGCACTCGTTAGCCCGCCCCAGAATTTCGTTGGGCAAAATCGACGACATCGATCATTTCGCCTTCGACCTCAATACCCGAACCGTCATAGTGCTCCACCATGGGAGCGCAGATGTCCTTCTCGACGTTCTTCAACCTTTGCGACTGGGCGTGGAGCTTCGCAGCTCACGTCCGGCTGAGCCACGCTCTACCGTACAACGCACGATCAGCACGCTCGCAATACCGAAAATGGACTGCCCGTCTGAGGAAAACATGATCCGCATGGCGGTAGCAGATGTCGACGGCATTCATTCGCTCAACTTCGATCTCTCGGCAAGGCAGCTCCACGTAGCACACTCGGGAAACATCGATCCTATATTGTCGAAGCTGACACGCTTAGACTTGGGCGCCCACCTGCTTGGTTCCCGACCAGACATGTCCCAATCGACTAGAGGCTCCGATAAAGCGGGAGACGCGTCAGAGGCGAAAACGTTACTGCTGCTGCCTATAAATGCTGTAATGTTCGTGGTCGAACTCGGATGGGGGTTAATTGCAGAATCCGCAGGATTAGTAGCCGATTCGCTCGACATGTTCGCCGACGCAGCCGTCTATGGCTTAGCGTTATACGCGGTTGGGCGCGCGGCTGCGCTAAAAACTCATTCGGCCCATGTGGCTGGGTGGCTTCAGCTTGTCCTCGCACTAGGTGCGCTGAGTGAAATGGGTCGACGCGTCTCCTTTCGCAGCGATCCCGAATCTGCTTTGATGATGAGCGTTGGAGCAGTAGCTCTCATTACGAACGCTGCCTGTCTAATTTTGATCACCAAGAAACGTAATCGGGGGGGGGGGTAATCCCCCCATTTTTAGAGCACGCTAAAAGTAGACGTTAAGCGGCAAGTGCAAGTTTTTGTTCGGGCGTGATACCGCCGAGGGCCACGTTCGGCCGGTCATGATTGTAGGTCCACAACCAACGTGTGGAAAATTCCTGGATTTCGTCGAGCGTCTCGACAGGTGATGCGCCAACCGATCGTACCGAACTGTCCTGTTATAACGCTCCGCATAAGCATTTTGCTGGGGCTGGCCGGGTTGGATGAAATCGATGCGGATTCCTCGTCTGGCAGCCCAAGCCATGGTCACGGCGATAAAGTATTCCGGACCGTTGTCACAGCGGATTGCATTCGGTCGCCGCGCCATTCGATAATCCGATCCAGTGACCTGATGACACGTTCAGATGGCAGCGAGAAGTCGACCTCGATTCCCAAGCCTTTCCGATTGAAGCCATCCATCACGTTGGACAGGCGGATGCGGCGCCCGTCGGAGAGCTGATCATGCATGAAGTCCATCGACCAGCTTCGGTTGATGGCGACCTGCACTGCCAAAGGCAGAGGTTTCTCGCGCACGAGACGATGGCGTGGCTTGATCCGCAAGTTCAGTTCAAGCTCGCGATAAATCCTGTAAACTCGTTTATGGTCCATTTAAAGCCATTTACGTTACGCGGATACAAGAAGCACAGCCCGAAGCCCCAATTGCGCTGGTTGTTCGTCAGCCATATCAACCAGTCGGCAATGAAGTCGTTTTCTGCATCCAGCTTGGCCTTGTACCTGTGGTACGCCTGACCGATGCCGAATGCTTGGCCAACTCGACCGTGGCTACCGCTCCGTTACGGCCCGCTGCGCCAGCTCCCGCCGCTGAGATAGCACTCCCACTTTTTTGCACAGGCCTGAGCGACAATTGGAACCGCATCGTCAGCGATGCTTCCTTTCGCATCAGCACGAAAGGGAGTAGCCAATCGGTTGTACTTGCCGCGCGGGCGTCAAATTATAAGCAGTACAGGTCATCGACTACTGGACGGCGCGGTCCGTAGCTTGAGCTATCTTCTACGCCAGCATGTACCACCTTAGATATGGCGCTCACGGGCATGTTTGTCAAATGCAACTGCACAAGCTTCACATGCCGCTTTACATGCGGCGCAATGAGCATGTTTGTCGGCATGTGTTGCACACGCCGCCACACATGCCCTGCAAATGTGTGCACAGAGGGTACAGAAGTCACCGTGATGCTCGGACCCACGAGCCAAAGCATTCATGGTTGCGCTACAAATATCGGCGCAATCGAGATTGATTCATGCGCAATTGGCTTCACCATCTTCGCGAATGTCAGCCGCAGCACACGCCTGAGCTGCATGGATGGCTTCTTTACATGTCTAGACTCGTGGGATCATGTACCCATCCGTAGCTGGCCACTCTTCAAGGCCAGACACGTTTTGCGTACACTGCACCTACCTGACTTTTCACCGATATTCCGATGACACAAGCGCTACACAGCCAAGCCCGTACTACACACCTGATCCGGGAAGAGATCAAGAATTCCACGTTGCCCCAGGCAGAGTTGGCCAGGATCTACAACGTCACTCGTCAGACCATCCGGAAATGGCAGGATCGTGACAGCCCGGCCGACGGCTCACTGCCCTAAGACGCTCAACACGACGCTCACGCCCGAGCAAGAGTTGATCGTGGTGGAGCTGCGCATAACATTGCTGCTGCCTACTGACGACCTGCTGTCAGTCACACGCGAGTTCATCAATCCAGCCGTCTCTCGCGCTGGCCTGGGACGCTGCCTTCGCCGCCATGGTGTGTCTGACTTGCGCGATTTGGTCAAGCAGGACGATGGCGTGCCGGCGACGAAGAAAACCTTCAAGGACTACGAGCCCGGCTTCATCCACATCGATATCAAGTACCTGCCGCAGATGCCGGACGAATCCTCCCGGCGTTACCTGTTCGTGGCCATCGACCGCGCCACGCGCTGGGTCTTCATCAACATCTACGCCGACCAGAGCGAGAACAGTAGTGCCGATTTTCTGGCCAAGGCGCGTGCTGCCTGCCCCGTCAAGATCGTTAAACTACTCACCGATAACGGCAGCCAGTTCACCGAGCGATTTACTGCCAAAGGCAAGAACAGGGAGCCGAGTGGGCGCCACTTATTCGACCGTCTGTGCAAACAATTCGATATCGAGCATCGCCTGATTCCACCGCGCCATCCACAGACTAATGGCATGGTCGAGCGCTTCAATGGGCGTATCAGCGACATCGTCAATCAGACACGGTTCGGATCGGCAGCAGAGCTCGAATCGACGCTGCGCAATTACGTCAAGATCTACAACCACAACATTCCGCAGCGCGCCTTGAAGCATCAGACGCCCATTCAGGCGCTCAAACAATGGCATGCAGCGCGCCCTGAATTATTCACTAAGCGCGTATATAACCAAGCGGGTCTTGACAATTAGGCAATCATTGATTGATTTTACGAACACAGGGATTGAAGATATCTAGCGCCGGATTAATGGTGGCACTATTGATGTCTAACATGCCTAACACAGAATGAAAAAAATTGTCGTGAGTGAATTCCTGCTGACGACGCGCGTTGAGACATTGCTGATCTATGCGAAAGCGGCTGCTGAAGGCGGAAGACATCCACATCACCATTGGCACATGAGTTTGCTCACGCGGTGCGATCAGATAAGGTGCGCCATGCAAGTACATATTTCGTTCACCTAAAGATTCTCCGTGATCGGACACGTATAGCATGGCAGTATCTGCAACGCCAACGTTAGCCGCCGCTTCAAGTTGAGCGATCGTTCGGCTGAGGATGTAGTCTGTGTATAGAATGGTATTGTCATAGGCAGCTACGATCTCTTCTCGAGTGCATTGCTGGAAATCGGTCGTCGTGCAGGCAGGACCAAATTTCGCGAAACGCTCAGGATACCGCAGCGAATAAGCCGGTCCGTGACTACCTTTCTGATGCAGGACCAGCACCGTGTCGTTAGTGGTCTTACCAATAATGTCAGGGAAGTCTACGAGCAGGCGCTCATCGTAACACTCATCTGTTGAACAATGTACCGCTCCCGGTTCTGGAATTGACAGATCCTGATACTCAACCCTGTCACATACGCCTTTGCATCCTGAATTATTACTGCGCCATATGACTCTCAACCCAGCATGCGACAAGACATCCAGCAGTCCTTCTTGCCCGCGGGCCTTTAGCGCGTCATAATTGGTGCGCCCCATCGTGGAAAATAAACATGGCAGGGAGACGGCGGTCGCCGTGCCGCAGGATTGGACATTAGTAAAATTAATCAGTCCTTTCTGGCGCGACAGTAGCGGATTAGTGTCATTAGCGTAACCATTCAACGAGAAGCTTGAGGCCCGGGCGGTTTCTCCCACTACGATCACTAAAATTACTGGCTTTCGCCCTTCGATCCACGTTCGCCCTTTAATTGCATCCCGTCCGAGCGCCTTCACTACGGTGGGCGTGCGCAACCGAATGCTAGCATAGGCTTGAGTCGCCTGAATGAGGTTCATTGGAGTCAGCCTATACCGCAGTTCATGGTATTGGCGGAAAGTAGGGGCCAAGGTCTTGAACGTTAATACTAACAATATGATGGCGACGCAGATCACACCAGTAAATAAGATGGCACGCTTCGTCATCCCACCAATGCCGCGAGGATAAATAATCTTTGTGCCGGCTAGGCAAATTGAAGGAATAATACCTAGAAATGTAACGTAGACGAACATCTTCCAATTTAACAACTCTGCTGCCTCATTGAAATCGGTCTCAAATACATTCTGGATCATTGTTTTATCTATAGCAATACCATATTGGTGTATAAAATAATTAATGCCAGAAGAAATAACGATGGCCGTGATAACAACCGGCTTGAAAATCTGACTAAAACTAAATAAAGTTAGAATTCCTATAAAAAATAGCGCCAGAATAGCGAGCATTCCCAGTAGTAGCGGAACGCGAGCAAAATCGATGCCATCGATGTATTCGATATAACCTACCCAAAACCCCGAGTTCGAAAATATCGACAAATACAAAGCAACGATTACAATTGCCGAAAAAACACTAAGACGCTTCTGGAAGATCTTCGTCATTTGATTACCCTTAATGAATCATTGCCTACGAGGCAAAATAATTCACACAGAGTAAATTTTTAACCGTATCACCAAAGTTAGAATAATGTTAAATTTCCGATAAATTGAGAATAAAAAATGATGAAGGCATCAAATATTTCATTCTTGTTAGGCGTTTTCACACTAAGTTGTAACCGCATAACAATAATTTTGATAGCAAGAGTGGAGCAAACAAGATCGCCCAAGTCAGTGCAGCTAGCAATATCGTAATGAACACGGCTGCGCTGCCAAGATCCTTCGCTCGCCCTGATAGAATATGATAGTCGAGCGATACTCTGTCGACCACAGCCTCTACAGCAGAGTTGAGCAACTCCACTATCAGAACAAGCAGCAAGACACTTGTCAGCGCAAATTTTTCGATTGTTGAAACTGGCGCACATATAGCGATCACTATTCCCGGGCAAACTATCAACATCTCCTGACGGAAAGCATGCTCATTTCGCCACGCGGAGCGAAGTCCTTTTATTGAGTAGCCAAATGCAGCTGTCACCCGTTTAGCGCCACCGTCGCTTTTATATTGGCTTAAATAATTTTCGTCGAGTTTCATAAATATTTAGTTTAAATTTCTATCACTTTTTATTTACACGATTATATAACATTACAAGCTTACGATATCGCTACGAGTTCCTAATCCACTTAATCTCCAAATGCTCTCATAAAACCTGTAAATTCAGAGTTAAAACAAACGAAAGAAAACGTTAAAAATATGAAATTAGTACAAAACCCGTAGAGGGCGGACCGGTCGTCGCAGCACAACCAACATGGGGAAATCATTTGGCACCGGGATGTAATCCGATCAATTTTGTGGGCTGAAGAATGCGCAAGTAGTCGACTATTTTGGAGAGTTTCTATGTTCCAGTATTTTTAGGCACTCAGCGTGTGATGCTGAATCAATCCAATCGCTGAGACTTGCATATTCAAGCGATCGGTATAGGCAGTCACTATCTTATTTCGCACCTGAAGCGTCTCCTGAAAGACAATACTCGATTTTTGCATCGCTATTATGATGTCCGCTAAGCTGATCGAGTTGTCATCTGGTGTAAAAAGCCGCCCTAGCACCCGCACCTCTACAGAATGGTCGCTTGCTGCCAGAAATGTCTTTTTCAAAGTCTGCGCGACTTCACTCTTGACTGCTGGCTTGCTGCCGAGCGCAGCTACAGAATTTACGATTTCTTGCGATAATACTGGCTTACTCGGCCCCGCCTCCATTTGCTCCCAGACAGCCTGAATTTGCTTCCGCCTAGACTATCAATACGGCTAATCGTCATAGGCACGCCACGTTTTAAAAAAGCCTTTACCCTTAGAGAGGATATGAGCTTGCTTTCGAAATTTTGGATATTCTAATGGTTATCTTGCTAAGCGTTCGTTAAATTCATGTCAAACTCGCGCGTCGCGCACCGTGGGACAATTTCAAGCACTTCGTTCACATGTTTTTAAATTGGGTGAAACCCGACGACCCAAGTATCATTCTGTAGGAGGTTTGGCTAAGGAACAAGATTAACGTTGGAATGGAAGAGCGATCCTCAGCTCTTTTGATATTTAATCAAACCGAAGTTTGGCTTCCTAGCGGTTAAGCCTGCGATTGGCGTAAAATGCGCTCTCCCCTTGCGCTGAATGCCCATTTTTAGCTACAGTCTTAGTTGCTTTCAGGTAATCGATAGACAAGGTCATAATTAAGTTGATATGTCTGTGAATGAAATGCTTTATTACAAAAAAATCGAAGGAAAAACCCCAGATCAATCCCGACATACTAGCTCTTCTGCTAGGAAAACTACGTTAATAGTTTGCTGGATAAAGCTCTCGTTCGATCAGCTCGATCAAAATATGAATAATCTTGATGTGCATTTCCTGAACCCGATCAGCAAACGCCCTAGAAGGACAACTGATACAGACGTCACATAGGTCCTCCAGGGGCGAACCAGCCGCCCCAGTCAACGCGATGACCTGCATGCCGAGTTTACGAGCCATCTGCGCTGCTAATAGAATCGACGGACTTTTCCCGCTAGTGCTGATCGCAAGCAGGACATCGCCGCGACGGCCGTGGGATTCGATGTACCGGCTGAACACATGTTCGTACCCGTAGTCGTTCGCTACGCACGTGATGTGAGTGGGGTCGCTGATTGCAGTTGCGGCAATTCCCGGGCGGTCGCGCCGGAACCGCCCTGTCAGCTCTTCCGCGAAATGCATTGCGTCGCACATTGATCCGCCATTACCGCACGAAAAAGCCCTGCCGGTGCTACGAAAAGCGGTCACTAAGAGATGAACCGCGTCAGCAACACTCTGGAGCTTGCTTTGATCATTTACAAACTGATCAAGCACCTGCTGCGCTTCGGTCAAGCCATTTTTGATATGTCCAATCATATAATTTCCTATACAGTCAATGACTTGTGCGTGACTCGAAACTGTGTGTTCCTGTCGCCTGTTCACATGGTGTATGCTCAACCTGGACGGTTGAATGGTTAATGTCGAATTTGTCCTCAAGAGCGCGACGTACCCTGGCCAACAGGGTACCGTCGTCAGCTTGGTCGGGATCGCGTACAACGTGCACCGTCAAGCTCACCTTGCCGCTCGTGATGGCCCACACGTGCAGGTCGTGGATGGTAGCGACGCCCGGGACGGCCAAAATGGTTTTCTCCACGTCAGCAAGGACGATTTCCTCAGGCACGCCCTCAAGCAATACATTCAAGCTTGCTTTTAATAGCACCCAAGTACGTGGCAGTACCCATAGGCCAATTACCACTGCAATCACAGAATCGATCCAAGCATCCCCGGTCCAGCGAATTACAAGCGCTCCGATGATCACACCGATCGATCCCAGCATGTCACTCCACACCTCAAGATAAGCGCCTTTCACATTCAGGCTCGAGTCCTTGCCGGCTGCAAGGAGCCGCATGCTAACCAAGTTGATGACCAGGCCAAGTACTGCCACGATCAACATGGCCCGGAGGCGATTTCGGGAGGATCCTGCAGACGCTTCCACGCTTCCAACAAGATGTACATGGCAACCATGAACAGCAGGATTGCGTTCATGGCAGCCGCCAGGATTTCAAAACGGTAGTAGCCAAAGCTGCGCTGCTTATCGGCCGGCCGGCGACCGATTTGAATCGCCGCCAACGATATCGCCAGTGCAGCGGCATCCGTGAACATGTGCGCGGCGTCAGAGATTAACGCCAAGCTATTGGTCATGATACCAGCGATGAGCTCAGCGACCAGGAACGTTGACGTCAGGCCAAGCGCGATCCACAAGGGACGCGTGTTTTGCGCGGGTGAAATGGCTTGGGAGTGTGAATGACTCGAACCCATAGTGTCTCCTCTATTCGTTATATCGTTAGTTTCAAGATCGAGGCCGGCGTCGGGCCTCGACAGTCCGGCATCAATACGATCCGATCAAAATCTGTGCATGCCGAGCTGTTCTCTAATCGAACAACCGACTCAGTTGCACTACCTGCGGTGCCAGCACAGCCAACACCATTATCACCATCAGGCCAATACCTACGATGCCGTCGGCATTTTGGAATCCTGCTGCAATCGCCGCGGCAATGAGCAACGGGGCCGCAAATGGAAGTGCTACGGTAGTGGCCCCGGCCAAGGCGATCGCACCCTTGTGTCCGGTGCGATACCAGTGATAAAGCCCACGTATAAGACCGACCACAAATGCGCATGATGCGCCCGGCAACAACTCACGTGGCGCCAGGTTTGGCGCGTGATTCAAGGCATGCACTGCGCTGCCAGCAAGAAATGGGGTGAGTGACAGCAGGACGCTGGCAACAACAAGGCGCAGTGTAGCGCTTTGCCCTAGCCCGCCCCTTTTGTGCCCGTCCTCTTCAAAATTCCCGCCGTACAGCATTACAACGGCAAGCTGATACGACGCGCCTGCGGCCAAAGAGACGCTCTCCCAACAGAAAGCGCCGTACGTAGTCCAGATGACCGCCAGAATGCTCGCTCCCAGAACTACATGCGAGACGACGGTATCGAGACCGCCGGATGTCACGCGCATAATAGAAACCTCCCAAACGCGGCAGAGCGATGCGCCCCACTTCAATCAAGTGCGACCTAACAGCGCAGAAAGCCTGTCAAGATCGACGTCGATCGTCAACCTGGCCTCTGCGGGACGGCGCGTTGACTGCACCGCCCCGGCGCATCTTCCGCGCAACCGTTCACACCGGGGTCACTACACGACTTTCACGCAAAGGGCCTTCGGGATCCTTTCGGTGTGCCATGCGATAAAGGAGCGGCAGTACCAGCAGGGTAAGTGCCGTCGAGGACAAAATGCCGCCAATCACCACCGTGGCCAGCGGACGCTGAACTTCGGCGCCAGTACCGGTGGCAATCGCCATCGGCACAAACCCGAGCGACGCCACCAGTGCCGTCATCAGTACCGGGCGCAGGCGCGTAAGTGCTCCATGCGTTATGGCTTCATCGAGCGACATGCCGTCTTCACGCAGCGACCGGATGAAGGAGATCATTACCAGCCCGTTCAGCACAGCTACCCCTGACAAGGCAATGAAGCCGATCGCTGCCGTAATAGACAGAGGAATGTCTCGCAGTGCCAACGCCGCAATGCCACCGGTCAAGGCAAAAGGAATGCCAGTAAACACCAGCAGTCCATCTTTCACGTTCCGGAACATCATGAAAAGCAGTATGAACACCAGCAACAGTGCGAGAGGCACGACGATCTGTAAGCGCTGGGTAGCCGATTGCAGTTGCTCGAACGTACCGCCCCACGTGGTCCAGTAACCAGCCGGGATGCGAACGCTCTTGGCCAGCGCCTCCTCTGCTTCCGGCACGAAGCTGCCGATATCGCGCCCGCGTACGTTGGCACTGATCACGATCCGTCGCTTGCCGTCTTCTCGGCTGATTTGGTTAGGGCCAGGCGCAATGTCGAGTGTGGCCAACTCGCCTAAAGGAATGAAGTTCGTAGCGTTCTCGCTGCCGGCGGCGCCAGGGCCCGAGCGCGCCGGCAAGGCGATCGGAAGCCGACGTAGCGCCTCAAGGTCAGTTCGCTGTACCTCCGGCAGCCGCACAACGATCGCAAAGCGGCGATCGCCTTCGAACATGGTACCGACCTCGCCGCCACCGGTTGCCGCCGAGATGGTTGCCTGAACGTCAGTGATGTTCAGGCCGTAGCGCGCTGTCTTGTCACGGTCGATATTGACCGTCAGCATCGGCAAGCCGGTAGTCTGCTCTACTTTCACCTCAGCCGCGCCGGGCACTCGCTGCAGTACTGCGGCAATCTGGGCGCCAGTCGATGCCAGCACGTCCATATCGTCCCCATACAGCTTTACAGCCACGTCGCTGCGTACTCCCGATATCAGTTCGTTAAAGCGCAGCTGGATAGGTTGCGAGAACTCATACGCGTTACCGGTATATTTTTCCGCCTCTTCCTGGATCGCTTCAACCAGCTCAGAGTGGCTGCGCTTGGGCTTCGGCCAGTCCGACTCCGGTTTGAGCATGATGTAGCCATCAGAAATATTTTGCGGCATGGGGTCAGATGCGATCTCGGCTGTCCCGGTACGAGCAAAGACACGTTCAATCTCAGGGAATCTCGCTTTCAGACCGACTTCCAGCTTCTTTTGCATGTCCACAGACTGAGTCAGGCTAGTCGCTGGAATGCGTAGAGCCTGAATCGCAATATCCCCCTCATTCAGGTTTGGAATAAATTCGCTGCCCAGGCGCGTTGCCAGAAGCCCTGAGAGCACCACGATCACGATTGAGGCGGTCAGTACGATCGGCCCATTACGCAGCACGACACGCAGCGCCGGTTCATACGCGTTGCGCGCCATCGTCATCAAACGATTTTCTTTTTCCGCCACACGTTTGCCTATGAACAAGGCCACCGCTGCAGGTACAAAAGTGATCGACAGGATCATGGCACCCAGCAGTGCAATCACGACAGCAAAAGCCATCGGATGGAACATCTTGCCCTCTACGCCGCTCAGCGCGAAGATCGGGAGGTACACCACCATGATGATCAATTGACCGAACAAGAGCGGTCGGCGCGCCTCTTTAGCGGCAGCAAACACTTCCCGAAAACGCTCCTCTAAAGTCAGCTCACGCTTGTTCTGTTCCTGCGCATGCGCCAGGCGCCGAACACAATTTTCGACGATCACGACAGCGCCGTCGATGATGATGCCGAAGTCGAGCGCGCCCAAGCTCATCAGGTTCGCACTGACGCGATAAGTAACCATCCCCGTGAATGTGAAGAGCATGGACAAAGGGATAACCATCGCAGTGATAATCGCCGCGCGAATGTTGCCCAAGAACAGGAACAAGATCACGACGACTAGAATTGCGCCCTCAAGTAAGTTCTTGCGCACTGTAGAAATTGCTTTGTCGACCAGCACAGTGCGGTCATACACAGGAACGGCTTTCACACCGGCGGGCAAGGTTTTGTTGATCTCGACCATCTTTTCAGCGACCAGTTGAGAGACCTGCCGACTGTTCTCACCGATGAGCATGAATACGGTACCGAGCACGACTTCGACACCATTGTCGGTCGCGGCGCCCGTGCGCAATTCACGACCAACAGCGACGTCGGCGACATCGCGAATACGCACCGCGACCCCATCCTCGTTCTTCAAGACGGTGTTTCGAATATCGTCGATGGTGCGTACCTGGCCGGGCGCGCGGATCAGGAGCTGCTCGCCCGATCGCTCGATGTAACCTGCGCCCGTATTGTCGTTGTTGCTCTCAACCGCTGTGGCGACATCAGCCAGAGTGACCCCATAAGAGCTGAGGCGGTTCGGATCGGGGGTGATATGGTATTCCTTGGCGTAGCCACCGATCGAATTGATTTCGGTAACGCCTGGTACCTGACGCAGTTGCGGCTTGATGATCCAGTCCTGTACTTCGCGCAGGTCCGTCGGGGTATAGGGTGTGCCGTCAGGCTTTTTTGCCCCTGCTTCGGTCTCAACCGTCCATAAGTAGATTTCGCCCAAGCCGGTAGAAATTGGCCCCATCACCGGCGTCGCACCTTCCGGCAGTCCTTCGCGCGCTTCTTGCAGTCGTTGGTTGACCAGCTGACGCGCGAAATAGATGTCAGTGCCGTCGTTGAAGATGACGGTCACCTGCGACAGCCCGTAACGCGACAGTGAGCGTGTTTGCTGTAATCCAGGCAGGCCGGCCATCACAGTCTCGACAGGATATGTAATGCGCTGCTCGACCTCGAGCGGCGAGTAGCCTGGCGCCGATGTATTGATCTGGACCTGCACATTGGTGATGTCGGGTACTGCGTCAATCGGCAGGCGCTGATAATTGTAGACGCCGATCGCCGCCATGGCGAAGACCAGGCCCATGACGAGCCAACGGCTGTCAATGGCAAAACGTATGATGCGTTCAAACATGGAATCCCCTTTTAATGGCCGTGCTCGGCGCTACCCTTGCCGAGTTCGGCCTTGAGCACGAAGCTTCCGCCGTTGACATAGCGCGTACCTGGGCGCAAGCCTTCGAGGATTTCGACTCCTTTGCCGTCGATGGTGCCGGTCACGACCGGCTGTGCGCGAAAGCCACCTTCGACAGCGACGAAGACAACCGGCTTGTCTTCGACCGTCTGTATGGCGTTGACAGGGACAGCAACTGCGGCCTGTTTGGTTCCTTGCACCAGCATGACGTCGACGAATAGCCCTGGACGCCAAGCGCCGCCTGGGTTGGCGATGACCACGCGCGCAGTTGCAGTGCGCGTCTGTGCCCCGACCAACGAACCCACGTAGCTTACTTTACCAACCGCAGTCAGGTCTGAGCCAGTGGCTGTGACGGTCGCCGATGCGCCGCTGCGCACGCTCCCCAAATCTTTTGGCGTGACAGCGATGTCTACCCAGACCCGCGACAAGTCAGTCAGTACGAACACATTGGTGTTTTCCTGCACCGCTTCGCCCAAGGTGATGTGCTTCTCCACGACGACGGCGTCAAACGGTGCACGCAATTCGTAACGGTTCAATGCGCCGCCTGCGACAGAAACTTCGAGCGCTGCCAGTTTTGAGCGAGCAGTCTGCAAGGCAAGCTCAGCTTCACGCAATGCCTGCTCCGCCTGTTGATAGTCCTGCTGGGCTGAAATGCGGTCCTGCCACAGTTTTTTCTCTCGCTCGTAGACGGTTTTTGCCATCCCAAGCCTGACCTGCGCGGCATTAGCAGCGCTTCGCAGGTCAGCCAGATCCGGGCTGGAGATCACAGCAAGCACTTGTCCCTTCTTGACTGTTTGCCCCAGCTGCGCGGGAACCGATTCGGCCACCCCGCTCAAGCGCGGCACCACATGCGCCGTCAGGTCGTCATTGACGCGAACTTCGCCGGGAAGTTTCACCATGTTATTGATCGTGGCCGGACCGGCAATTGAGGTCGTGATTCCCGCCTTCTCAGTCTGCGTGACCGACAGCTTGACCAACCCCTCGTCGTCATGCGTTTCTTCTGAGCCCTCTTCGCCGGCGGTGCGGCTTTCTTTCGCCCCTTCTGTTTTCTCGGTTTCGGCGTGACCATGGGCGTCTTCCCCTGCGCCGCCTTCGCCACCGTTCTTGTTCCAGAACAGTATTGTCATGGCCAGGACGGCGCCAATGGCCAAGATCGCGGCGATGATCGGCAGACTTTTCTTTTGGTGATTGCTTAGTGATTTCATTGCATGTGTTCCTTGAAAATAGCTGTAGCATCAGGGCCAGCTGTGGGCGCGACACGTTCAATATCCGTGGCTGCCCGATAGCGCTCCGAGAGGCTGCGCAGGTAGAGCGTGCGCGCCTGAATCAATGCGCGTTGGGTGTCAAGCACGTCGAGGAACCCAAATTTGCCGAGCTCAAAACCGATCACCGCGGCGTCGTACGCCTGTTGTGCCGCCGGCACCATTTCAGTCTTTAGGCTATCGAGTTGTAACTGCGCGACTTCGGCACGTTGGCGTGCGTCGGCGAGTTCTTCGTACAGGCGTAGGCGTTCAGCTTCCAGTTCGTCGCGCGCTTGGTCCACGCGTCTAAGGGCAGCGAGCATGTTGCCTTGGTTACGATTAAACAAGGGCAGCGGCATGGACACGCCAAATACTGCTTCACTGCTCCCGCGCTCGCGATCACGCTGAGTTCCCACCGTGACTGATAAATCCGGTATCCGTGCTGAACGTTCTATGGTCACCTGCGCGTTTTGCCGACCCACTTGCGCCTCGGCTTGTCGCAATTGCGGCGATGCACTCATGCGTTGCTCGAGTTCTGCCATCGCAGGGATGGCGGCGAACTCGACGGCCGGCATCTGCAACGGCTGTGCGACGGCATGCGAAATCCCCATCAGCGCAGCGAGCCGGCGCCGAGCTGATGCCAGGTCGGCCATCGCCTGAGTCAGTTCCATGCGCACAGCCGACTCCGCCACGCTGGACCGGGTCTGCTCGACCGGCGATATCTTACCTGCAGTGACACGACGACTTGCGGCATTTGTCCCGCGCTGGGCAATCTCTAATGCTGCTTCGGCGAGAACAATGCGCTCCTGCGCAGTCAAGGCTTCCATATAGGCCGCCATGACGTCCGCGCGCAGCGTAGCGCGTCGAACATCTAGTGACCGGGCAGCTAATAACTGCTCCTGTTCGGCGGCAGCAACACGCGCCCCACGTTTGCCGCCAAGCTCGATAGTCTGGGTGATTTGTGCTGTCTCGACTCGGGAACGACGGTCGGTCCCTTCGGTCGACAGGGACAGCTCCGGATTGGGCAGAACACCGGCCTGGAGGCGGCCGCCCTCGGCGATCCCTATTGCGTGCGATGCTGCGCGCAGACCGGGGTTATTAGCATACGCCGCGCGAATAGCTTGTTGGAGAGTCAATGGGAGCTGTACACCATTGGCAACGCCCGGCGTTATAGATTGGTCGCGCAGTATTTCCGACTGCGCTGATTGAGCGTAAAGGGGAGCCGACTGCGCAAGCAGCAAGAGCGCCCCCAGGATCATAGATCTGGATTGCATGGATAACTCCGAGGTGAAAGAATCGAAAGCTATCCGGCGACTGCGCATGCCCCGACCTGGCGCCAAAGCGCACGATCTGAAACATCGAGGATTACCTAGAAATAAAAGGAATTGCCGCCGGACTTAAATGGCGGCAGCCCACTGCGGGCGCTCAGGAGGAACCTGAGGAACTGAGGCGAATTTGACGTTAATACTGGTTGGTGCAACGCTTTCCGTAAGCAGATACTGCGTCACAGGTGCGGCCGCAGGAGCCAACACCGCATGAGCACAAGACGAACAATGCGAGTGCTGAGCAACCTTCTTGGTCGAGGCAGGCTTGCCATCATTGGCAGCTTCCGCGACCTGATCGTGGACATCGGCCTTGTGTTGGTGATGTCCGAGGTGCTGCGCCGCGCGCCCAGTCTCATGCATGCAATAGGCGCTGATCGCACTCCAGGTGAACTGGAATGCGAGCATCATCAGCAAGCAGGTGAGAAATCGGCGGGTCATGGGGAACAGTATATCATCGTGCACTGTTAATCGTTGCGCTCATGCAGGCTTATGCGCAACAAGCGCATGCCGTTAAAAATGACGAGCAGGCTCGCGCCCACGTCGGCAAAAACGGCCATCCAGAGAGTCGCCCAACCACCAATTGCGAGTATCAAAAACACGATCTTAATCAAAAGGGCGGCGCCGATATTTTGCTTTAGGATGGCCCCGGTAGCGCGGCTAAGGACAATAAACTGCGGCAGTTTGCGAAGGTCGTCTTCCAGCAGCGCGACATCGGCCGTCTCGATCGCAGTATCGGTGCCCGCTGCGCCCATGGCGAAACCGATGCTCGAGCGTGCCAGGGCCGGCGCGTCGTTAATGCCATCACCAACCATCCCTACGCTTCCATGGCGTGCCAGTTCCTCGTCGATGACAGAGAGTTTTTCTTCCGGCAGCAAACCGCCTCTGGCATCATCGATTCCGACCTGTCGCGCAATGGACGCTGTTGCAGCAACGTTGTCGCCACTGAGCATCACGGTGTGAATCCCGAGGCGATGGAGACGCTCGACGGCCTCAATGCTTGTTGGGCGGATCGTGTCGGCCACGGCTATGATCGCAAAGACACGTTGGCCGTTGATCAGGGCTACGGCGGTCTTGCCCTCGCCTTCTAGTTTTGCGATCAAACTGCTAGCCTGTTCGTTTGTAATTCCTAGTTCGTCCAACAGTCTCGTGTTACCGAGGTGATACAGAACGCCGTCGATACGCCCTTGCGTTCCACGCCCACCAAGGGCCTTGAAGCTCTCTACCTCAGCCAGTTGCGTGCCTGCCAACTCATCATGCCAATGGCGACTGATGGCACTGGAGACCGGGTGGTCCGAGCGTGCGGCGAGCGACGCGGCAAAGAACAACGCGGCCTCATCGGGATCATCGACAGGAACGACGTCGGTGAGCGAAGGTTTCCCGCGCGTGATGGTGCCCGTCTTGTCGAGCGCGATGTAACGCAACTTCGCGCCCTGCTCCAGGTAGACACTGCCCTTGATTAGCACTCCCGCTCGGGCGGCGCGCGCCAAACCGCTCACCACCGTCACCGGTGTTGAAATGACCAGTGCGCATGGACAGGCGATGACGAGCAATACCAGCGCTTTATAAATCCAGTCCATCCAGTCTCCGCCAAGAAACAGAGGCGGCAAGATTGCTACGAGCAAGGCGATGACAAATACGACTGGCATATAAACGGCGGCGAAGCGCTCAATGAACCGCTGTGTCGGAGCCCGCTTTCCCTGGGCTTCCTGCACAGTTCGAATGATGCGCGCCAGAGTCGAGTTGCTATGTAATGAAGTGACCTGATATTCGAATGAGCCGCTCTCATTGATCGTCCCGGCAAATACCTTGTCCCCTACGCCCTTCGCTACCGGCATGCTTTTCCCGGTGATGGGTGCTTGATTGACGGTAGACTCGCCGGCGGTGACCTGGCAATCCATACCGACCCGCTCACCAGGCGTAACGCGTGCAAGAGCGCCGACATTGACACCGGCGGCATCGCGCTCTGCCCATACGCCATCGTTACCGCGAACAGTGACACGATCGGGCGTCAATGCCATCAGACTTTGGATGGCATTGCATGCGCAATCTAGAGCATGAGACTCGATCAATTCGGCCAGTGCGAACAAGACCATCACCATTGCGGCCTCCGGCCACTGCCCAATAAGCACGGCGCCAGTGACCGCGATCGACATCAGTGCGTTGATGTTCAGGTTCCGATGCCGTAGCGCGGCCCACCCTTTGCGATAGACGTCCGGCCCGGTGAGCGCGATGGCTAGCACCGCAAGCACAATCACCAAACGTGAGTCCTCGTCTCCGGTCGTCCATACGATAACTTCGGCACTAACCGCCGCTGCCAAGCGGAGCCGAGCAAAAGTTAGATGAACGGGGCGCGCGACGGCTCGGCGGGGGTGACTTGGTCCGCTCGGGCATCACTGGGCTCGAAGAATCCGGCTGATCAGGATCTTGCATGCGAATGGGTTCCGGAACTGCCATTAGCACCGGCATCATGGCAAGTGCGCGGATCGCCGCAAGAATGGGCTCAGGAGCAGGCAGCGTGTAAGTGACCCTCAACGCCGTTGCATCAGGTTATAGTCGAGCGCTACGACGCCAGGCAGTTTGGCGAGCGCGTGGCGAAGGAGACGTTCTTCCGTGGGACAGCACATCTGCGCGATGTGGATCGTTACCTCTTGCGGAGCATCCTCTATCGCTAGTTCGTTAGCAAGCGGTGCTGCAAGCGGTTTGATCTCGCAACAGAATTTCGACTGGCATTCCGACATGGTCGTCTCTCAGATTTGTGTATAGTAGCTATTTAAATCCCTGTGGCGGGTACAGGGTCAAGCATCATTTGCATAAGAGGACGGATATCATGAAAATAGGCGAATTGGCCCAACGCTCCGGGTGCCTGGTGGAAACCATCCGATATTACGAACAAATTGGGTTGCTGGCCCCGCCCGATCGCAGCGCAAACAACTATCGATCCTATGGGCATGTACATGCTGAACACCTAGGCTTCATCAGGCATTGCCGAGTTCTGGATATGCCACTAGACGAGATTCGCAAGCTCCTCGACCTACGGGACTTCCCCGAGCAGGACTGCGACGGGGTCGACACTTTGCTGGATCAGCATATTGCCGAGGTAAGTGAACGGATTGCGGCGTTGACGACGCTCGACGAGCAATTGAGGCACTTGCGCAGCAGATGCAACAGCACGGATGCAACTCGCTCGTAAGCGATACTCAAGCACTCGGAGGCATCTGAATCAAGGTGGCCGCGCCGAACGTTCCATGCCGACCAAAGCATCCTGACGTTTGACCTGCGCTTCGGCCTGACGCAGTTGCGGCGACATGGTTGACCGCTGCTCGAGCTCGTTCAACGTTGGTACGGCAGCGAACTCGACGGCTGGCATCTGGAGTGGCTGGGCAATCGCTCACGTGCTGCCCATTAGTACCGCTAACTTGCGTTTGGCTGACTTTAGGTCGGCTGTTGCTTGGGCGAGGTCAAGACGCACGGCCGATTCTGCAACACTCGCACAGGTTTGTTCGAATGGCGATATCTTGCCGGCAGCGACGCGCCGACTCGCGGCATTCGTCGCACGGCTTGCGACCTCAATGGCCGCCTCGGCCAGACCGACCCGCTCTTGCGCTGTCAAGGCCTCCAGATAGGCCGCCATCACGTCGGCACGCAACATCGCTCGTCGCACGTTCACTGCTTGGACGGCGAGTAGACTTTCTTGTTCGGCGACCTCGATGCGGGCGCTTCGTTAGCCGCCGTGCCCGATGAGCTGGGTGATCTGAGCGGTCTCGACCCTGGACCGACGGTCGGTTGCTTCGGTGGATAGAGCCAGCGCAGGGTTGGGTATGACGCCTGTCTGAAGCCTCCCTCCCTCGGCGATGCCGATCGCCTGTGATGCTGCTCGTAAGCCTGGGTTGCCTGCGTACTCGGCCTGCAACGCCTGCTGCAGGGTTAGCGGCAGTAGCGACGTATTCCTGGCGACCGGCGTACTGTTTGGATCGCGCAAAATTTCCGTTTGCGCGTAAAGGGGCGTCGACTGCGAAAGCAGTAGCAGCGCGCCCATGATCATCGATCTGGATTGCATAGATAACTCCGAAGTAAACGAATCGAAAGCTATCCGGCGACAGCGAGCACACCGGCCGAGTGCACGGGCACACGGTCGGAAGGCTCGGGGATTACCTGGTAAAAGAAGGTATAGCCGCCGGAATTACACGGCGGCGCGCCATTGGGGGCGCTCGGGCGGGACTTGAGTAACTGAAGCGTAACTGACGTTTGGACCAACCGGCGCGAAGTGCGCCATCGTCAGGTAGGGGGCGCTTTGAACGGCTGCGGGAGCCAGCACTGCGTGCGCGCACGAAGAACAATGCGAGTGCTGCGCGATCTTCTTTGTCGACGCAGGCTTACCGTCATCGGCGGCCGCCACCTGATCGTGAGCGCCGGTCTTATGCTGATGATGTCCAAGGTGCTGTGCGGCTCGTCCAGTCTCATGCATGCAATAGGCGCTGATCGCACTCCAGGTGAACTGGAATGCGAGCATCATCAGCATGCAAATGAGAAAACGGCGCGTCATGGTCGCGAGGATAGCATCGGTGCGGTTATTCGTTGATGCCACGCAGACGTACGCGTAGCAGACGCATGCCATTAAAGATAACCAGCAGGCTGGCGCCCATGTCCGCGAACACGGCCATCCACAAAGTGGCTGATCCTGCGATAGCGAGCACCAGGAACACAGCCTTGATCAGCAAGGCTGCGACGATGTTCTGCTTGAGGATGGCGGCTGCCTGCCTGCTCAGGCGAATGAACTGCGGGATCTTGCGCAAATCATCATCCATCAGCGCGACGTCGGCTGTTTCAATGGCGGTGTCGGTGCCCGCTGCGCCCATCGCAAACCCGATATCGGCCTTGGCCAGCGCCGGGGCATCGTTGATGCCATCCCCTACCATGCCGACGGTACCGAATTGCGCCACCTCGTCATTGATGGCAGAGAGCTTATCCTCGGGCAGCATGTTCCCGCGGGCGTCATCGATGCCGACCTGCCGTGCGATCGCCTTAGCCGTCACCGCATTGTCGCCGGTGAGCATGACCGTCCGGATTCCCAACCCATGAAGCTGGGCCACCGCTTCGCGACTGGTTTCACGAATGGTATCGGCCACGCCGATCACCAGCAGTGGCGACGTCTCATCGCAGAGGACAACCGCGGTCTTTCCTTCACCCTCCAGTGTCGACAGGACGCTTTCCGTCGCGGTATTGCAGATGCCGAGCTCCTCGACCAGGCGGTGATTGCCGAGGTAGTACCACTTCCCGTCGATCCGCCCTTTCGTGCCACGGCCGGTCAAGGCCTCGAACTCGGTCACGGATGAGAGGAGCAGGTCCAGGCCCAAGTTTTGCCAGTGGCGGCTCACCGCGGTCGATACCGGATGGTCGGAACGGTCCGCGAGCGCGGCCGCGAGCTGCAGATGAGTCTGTGCATCGCCTTGCAGGGGCAACACGTCCGTTACTTCGGGTTTACCCTGGGTGATCGTGCCGGTCTTGTCCAGTGCGAGCGAGCGCAGCTTGCCGCCCTGCTCTAGGTAGACGCCGCCTTTGATGAGGATACCGGCCCGCGCCGCCGCAGCCAGGCCGCTGACGACGGTGACCGGGGTCGAGATCACCAGGGCGCAGGGGCACGCGATCACCAGCAGAACGAGTGACTTGTAGATCCATGGCATCCATTCGGCGCCCAGCATGAGCGGCGGCACCAGGGCGACGGCGAGCGCAATGGCGAACACGATGGGCGTGTAGATGCTGGAGAAGCGATCGACGAAACGCTGCGTGGGCGCGCGGCTGCCCTGCGCGTCCTCGACCGCGCGGATGATGCGCGACAGGGTCGAGTTGCTGTGGCCGGCGGTGACACGGTATTCGAAAGAGCCCGTTTCATTGATCGTGCTGGCAAACACCTTGTCGCCGACCGTCTTCGGTACCGGCATGCTCTCGCCCGTGATCGGCGCCTGGTTGACTGACGACTGGCCAGTGGTCACTTCCCCGTCCAGGGCGATCCGCTCGCCGGGTGCGACACGGGCCAGGGCGCCGATCGCGACCGTGGTGGCGTCCTGATCACTCCAGTTGCCGTCGTCAAGGCGCACGCTCACCCGCTCGGGTGTCAATGCCATCAGGCCCTGGATGGCGTTTCTCGCACGGTCGAGCGAGCGGGCCTCGATTATCTCGGCAAGCGCGAAAAGGACCATGACCATCGCCGCTTCGGGCCATTGCCCGATCAGTACCGCGCCGGTCACGGCGATTGACATCAGGGCATTGATATTCAAATTGCGGTTCTTGACCGCAATCCAGCCTTTCTTGTACACCCCCAAGCCCGTCGTCGCGATCGCAAGCAGCGATAGCAGGATGACTGGCCACCAGTTTTCATCGCCCGTCGTCCATGCGACGACCTCGGCACCGACTGCTGCGGCCAAGCCCAGGGCAAGGACTGAATACTGCCGCTTTCGGGAGACCGTTGGGACGGCAGCGGCTCGTCCTTGCCCAGCTGCAACGAGCACCGCCTGCATACCGATGGACGTCAGTGCATCCAGGATCGCCATTGCCGGCCCACTATGCCTGACGACCAAGCGACGCTGGACGAGATTGAAGTCAAGCTGTTCGACCTGCGGCATGCCGGACAGCTTGCTACGGATGAGCGTCTCCTCGGTGGGGCAATCCATGTTCTCGATGCGGAAAACAGTGCCGGCTGCTGACCCGCTTTGCTCCTCGGTCTGTTCAACCACCGGGTCCATGCCGACCGCGCGTACTGCTGCAAGGATCGCCTGTGGATCGCCGAGGCTGTGCTCCACCCGCAAGCGGCGCTGGACAAGATTGAACTCGAGCTTTCCGACGCCTGCAACGCGTCCGAGCGCTTGCCGCAGCAGTCCCTCTTCTGTCGGGCAGTCCATCTGGTTGATGCGAATGAGAAGAGAATGATCCAAGGCTGCAGATGAGGCACCTGCGGTCTCGATCGGTGCAGATTTTTCGCAACATGATTTTGTCTGGCATTCCGACATGACGACTCCTCGAGAACTGTGTATAGTTCACATTGAACACCCTGTAGCGGGTACGGGGTCAAGCACTAAGTTAACGCACCGGGATTTTTCTTGAAAATCGGCGAATTGGCAGACCGGTCAGGCTGCTTGGTTGAAACCATCCGCTACTATGAGCGCATCGGATTGCTCGCTCCGCCTGAAAGGTCGGCAAACAATTATCGAGCTTATAACGAGCTTCACGCTGAGCGCTTGCTGTTCATTCGGCATTGCCGCGCCTTGGACATTACACTCGATGAGATCCGGACGCTGCTCGATTTTCGCGAGGCGCCCGGAAAAAATTGCGAGAGCGTCAACGCTTTGCTCGACAAGCACATCGGGCACATCGTCGACCGTATAGCAAACCTGTCAGTACTAGAAGCGCAGCTCAGAGACCTCAGGAGCCGTTGCATCGCCACCGACAGCACAAATCCATGTGAAATCCTGCAGGCGCTCGGCGCTGCGGACGTTTGCGACGAGCCAGTAAGGCTTGGGCGCCATTGACTAGCCCTGGACATTCCGCGCCATCACTGCATTGCTGAACCAGCGAACAGCCGGAACAATGCGCTTGACCTTCAAGTAGCTTGAAGGTGTTTAATATCAGATTCTCGAACCTGAAGACAAGTATCCCGATATGACGTACCCCATTTGGCGTCGGCTAATCGCCTTCGTAATGTTCTGCTGCTGCGTGATCGGTACGACACACGCTAATCCCACATCATCGGAAGCGGAAGTCCGCCAGCTCTGGCAGTTGCTCGATTATGTCGCCGTCGATTACGCCGGCGCGGTCCAGAACGGAGCGATTGTCAGCGAACTCGAATACGGCGAAATGCAGGAGTTCTCGACGCGTGCACAGAACCAGGTGACGGCATTGCCTCCGCATCCTTTGCATGCAGAACTTGCAGCTGCCACCACCAAGCTGAAGCAGGCGGTCGAGCGCAAGGAAGCGCCGCAACAGGTTTCCCTGCTTGCGCGAGAGGCAAACCGTTTGCTGCTGCAGGCCTACCCCTTCCCTGTTGCGCCGCGCGCCTTGCCCGATCTGGCCAGCGGTGCGGCGCTGTACCAGGCGCAATGCGCTTCATGCCATGGAGCGGCCGGCGCCGGCGATGGGCCACTCACGGCCAAGCTCGAACCTAAACCAATCGCATTTACCAATGAGGAAAGAGCCCGTTCCCGCTCTTCATGGCCCTATATCAGGTCATCAGCCAGGGTGTCGAGGGCACATCGATGCCAGCCTTTGCAGGCTTGTCCGAGCATGACCGCTGGTCTCTGGCATTCTATGTCGGTAGCCTGGCGTTCAAGGGCACGGACATCGCAGCCGGAGAGTCTGC